>JAQBGV010000012.1:0-108745 GCA_032128395.1 Planctomycetota bacterium
GCGCTCGCTGGCGACCGGACGCAAGGCCCTATATTCTCCCCGCACGTCTCGAGGAGGCGTCCGAGGGGTCCCCTGAGCGGCCCGTCACGCTCGCGCCCTCCGAACTGGACCCTCGGCCCCGGCAGATGGTGCGGAATCCGACGCTACCCGGTCCGGCCTGGACGTCGATAGAGGAGTAGGCTCGGGGGATCCAGGTCCCCAAGCAATGCGCGGGGTCCCTGAGCGATGCACGGGTCCCTGAGCGGTGCACGGGTCCCTGAGCGGTGCACGGGCCCCCGAGCAGTGCACGCCGCACACTCACGAGCTGGGGCGGGGTGGACCCAGCCCCGTCGAGAAAGGAACTACCTCGATGCACAGCGATTCCGACCGGGCCCCCGAAGACCGGGGATCTGAAGCCGGTGCGGCCGAAGCTGGCTCCCTCGACGGAGATGAGGCTCGCTTCCAGCGATTGCAGGATGCCTCGCACCAAGTGCGGACCGAACTCGCCCGCGTCATCGTCGGACAGGACGAGGTGGTCGACCAGCTGCTCCTCTCGCTGTTCGCGGGAGGGCACTGCCTGTTGGTGGGGGTCCCGGGGCTCGCGAAGACGCTGATGATCAGCACTCTCTCCGAGACCCTCTCCCTCTCCTTCAACCGCATCCAGTTCACCCCCGATCTGATGCCATCGGACATCACCGGGACCGAGGTGATCCAGGATGACCCCGTGACCGGCGAACGACGTTTCCAGTTCCTGCGCGGTCCGGTGTTCGCGAACGTGATCCTCGCCGACGAGATCAACCGGACCCCTCCGAAGACGCAGGCCGCGCTGCTCGAAGCGATGCAGGAGAAGCAGGTCACGGTGGGGGGGCAGCGTCACCGGCTCGAGCAACCGTTCTTCGTCCTCGCGACGCAGAACCCGATCGAGCAGGAGGGCACCTACCCGCTCCCCGAAGCGCAACTCGACCGTTTCATGTTCAACGTGCACGTCGACTATCCCAGCCAGGACGAGGAACTCGCGATCATGCGACGGACCACCGGCGGGGAGTCGGTCACGGTGAAGAGCGTGGTCGGCAGGGAGGAGATCCTCGCCCTGCAGCACCTCGTTCGCCAGGTGCCGGTCGCGGACGACGTGATCCGGTACGCCCTGCGCCTCACCCGGGCGACCCGCGTGACCACCGGCGAGGCCCCTGACTACGTGCAAAATCACATCGACTGGGGAGCCGGACCGCGCGCCGGTCAATACCTCGTTCTCGGGGGCAAGGCGAACGCGGTGCTCTCGGGACGCACTCACGTCACCTACGACGACATCCGAAAGATCGCCCACCCGGTGCTGCGCCACCGCATCCTGACGAACTTCGCGGCCGAAGCGGAGGGGGTCACGTCGGACCATGTGATCAGTCGCCTCTTGGAGGAGATCCCCACGAATGGCCGATGAGGCGGCTCGCAATTACCTCGATCCGGTCGAGCTCTCCAAGATCTCACGGCTGGAGATCCGCGCGCGGCTGATCGTGGAGGGGTTCATCTCCGGTCTCCACAAGAGTCCGTACCGCGGTGCTTCCGTCGAGTTCGCCGAGCACCGCGAATACGTGCCCGGGGACGACACTCGACATATCGACTGGAAGGTCTACGGTCGTTCCGACCGCTACTACATCAAGCAGTACGAGGAGGAGACGAACCTCCGCACTCACGTTCTGCTCGATGCGAGCGAGTCGATGGGCTTCGGCTCCGAAGGCGCGATGACCAAGCTCGACTACGGACGCACCCTCGCCGCGGCGCTGTCGTACCTGATCCTCTGGCAGCAGGACGCGGTGGGGGCGATGGTGTTCGACCAAGACATTCGAGCGCAGGTTCCGATCAGCTCGAGCCGCGGTCACCTGGTGGACCTGGTGCGTGTCATCGCGGCAGAACCCGGGAAGGATGCGACCGACCTCGGCGAGGTGCTCGCGCGGATCGCCGAGCGCATCAAGAGGAAGTCGCTCCTGATCCTGATCAGCGACCTGTTCGACGACGTGGACAAAGTGGGACTCGGCCTGAGGCGGCTCCGGCACCAGGGCCACGAAGTGATTCTCTTCCACGTCATGGACTCCGACGAGCTGAACTTCCCCTACCAACGGATGACCCTGTTCGAAGGACTCGAGGAGTTTCCCGACCTGCTCGCCGACCCGAACTCCCTGCGCGAGGCGTACATCGGCGAGATCGAGCAGTTCATCGAAACGACGAAACGCACCTGTCGGAACAGCCTGATCGACTACGAGCTGGTCGACACGTCGAAGCGTTTCGACGTCGTGCTGACCCGCTTCCTCCAACGGAGGGCGGGGACCATCCGATGACCTGGCTGAATCCGGGAGTCCTCGGCTTCCTCGCGCTCGGGTCGATCCCGATCATCATCTACCTGATCAATCGACAGCGCTTTCAACGGGTGCCGTGGGCGGCGATGGAGTTCTTGCTTCGCGCGATGCGCAAGCACCGTCGCCGGCTCCGGCTCGAGAACCTGCTCCTCCTCCTGATCCGCACCGCGGCGGTGCTGCTCTTCGTGCTCGCGATGGCGCAGCCGTCCCTCGAGTCGGGGTCGATCCCGGTGATCGGCGGCAGCGGCCGCTCGGATCTCTTCCTCATCGACCGCAGTTACAGCATGGCGCTCGTCGATACCGGCCGTTCCACCCTGAGGATCGCTACCGACTCTGCGCGGGAGCGGGTGAAGGCATTCTCGAAGGGAGACCGGGTCGGACTGATCTTCGGCGGTGGCTTCCCCGAGACGATGACCCCGACGCCTGAGGTGGTGACCGAGGGGGGCGCGCCGCTCGTCCTCGAACAACTCGAGCAGGCGGAGATCGTCTACGAGCCGCTCGAGGTCGCCCCGCTCCTGTCGGTCGCCGCGGATTGGGCGCAGGCCGGATCGGCTCGCGACTCCGGCTGGAACCTGCACGTCTACTCGGACCTGCAACGCCGAGATTGGCTGACCGCGGAAGGCGCGGTCGATCCCGCGATCCGCGAAGCGCTGAACCGGCTGGAGCAGAGCGGTGCGCGGCTAAGCCTGCATCCGGTCGGACCGACCCGACCGAGGAACATCACCGTCACTTCGGTGTTCTGTGCGAACCCCCTCCTCGCGATCGACCTGCCGACCACGTTCCAGATGACGATCGAGAACGCCGGCAAGGAGACACTCGCGGGTCTCGAGGCAGAGCTCTGGATCGACGATGAGGTCCAGGGGTCGCGCCGCATCTCGGTCGAGGCGGGGGGGAGCACGATCGTCAGCTTTCCCCATGTGTTTCGCTCGGTCGGGATCGCCCGGGTCCGCGCCGTGGTTCGCAGTGACGACCTGGAGGTCGACAACGAGCGCTACGCGGTCTTCGAAGTTCGGGACGCGATCGAGGTCCTGGTCGCCGATGGCAGCTACGACCCCAAAGATGGTTCTTCCGAGGCGGACTGGCTCGAAGCCGCTCTCGGGGGCGACCCGGTCACCACGACCGGGATTCGCCTGAGTCCGTACCGCATCAACGTGATCCCGACCGATCGCCTGGCGGCCGAGCCGCTCGAACGCTATCGCGTGTTGGTGTTCGTCGATGTCCCGGAACTTTCCTCGGCCGATGTCGAACGGATCGAAGGATTCCTGCGCGACGGCGGTGGAGTCCTCTTCTTCCCCGGGGAACGATTCCGAGCCGCCGACTACCGGCTGCGTTCGTGGCGAGGTGGGGACGGTTGGTTCCCCTACGAGCCCGACATCACGGTGATCGACCGGGAGCGGCGGACCTTCTACCACTGGCAGATCGAAGTCACCGAGCACCCCGCGCTGCACTACCTCTCCGAGACCCCCGACGCGGGGATCGGCGATGTTGCCGTGCACGGGTTCATCCGCCCGCTCTCGACCGAGGGCTCCACGGTTCTGATGACCCTCGATGATCCCGCGCGTACCCCGGCGCTCCTCGAGCGATCGTTCGGATCGGGCAGCACGATCGCGATGACCACCGGGGCGGGACGGCGCTGGAGCAATTTCCCGATCAGTCCGGCGTACGTGGTCTTCCTCCACGAGGCCCTCCCCTACCTCGCCACCCGGGACGAGACCTCGCGGAACCTCGCGATCGGCGAACCGTTCCGGCGCGTGGTCCCGGCCGAGGAGTACGCGCCGCGGGTCCTCCTCGTCCGTCCCACCGGCGATGGGGTCCCGGTGGTGCTCGAAGAGCGAGCGGACCATCGCAGTTTCGACCTACGGATCGACGGACAGACGCTCCCCGGGGCCTACGAGCTGCGATTCGGCGGTGCGGCAGAAGAAGATGGCCGCTCCGACTGGTTCGCGGTCAATGCGGATCCGCGGGAGGGGGACCTGACCGGGATCGACCCGGGGGAATTGAGCGAGAGCTACCCCGCCCTGAAGCTCGCAGAGACGCGGCGCGAGATCGAGGTGGCCGATGACTACGGCAGCGGCGACCTCTGGATTCCGCTCTTCTGGACGGTGCTCGGCTTGCTCATCGCGGAGAGCGCACTCGCCCGATTCTTCGGTACTCGCAGAGCGAGGAGGGGCTAGTGATCCTGGCGTTCGCGGAGAGCAGGGTCGAGACCCGGATCGAGTGGCTCGGCGCCCCCGACGCGTGGGTGATCGCCCTCCTCATCGTTCCTGCGATCCTGTTCGGCGTGTGGTGGATCTACCGGGGCGAGCGGGGGAGTCTGACCGGAGGCGGGAGGTTCATCCTCGGCGCCATCCGGGTCGCGGTCCTGATGGTCCTTGTCGCGATCCTCTGCCGGCCGACGCTGACCGAGGAGCGCGTCCAGCGTGAGAACTCCTGGGTCCTCGTCCTCGTCGATGACAGTTACTCGATGGGGATCTCCGATCGCTATGCGGACTCCGCGATTCGCGATCAACTCGGGAGAATTCTCGGAACCCCCTACGACGCGGAATCGGATACCAACCGTCTCGATCTCGTTCGTGCGGTTCTCGGGAAGAACTCGAGTTTCGTCGATGACCTGAGGAAGAAGGCCAACGTCCGGATCGTCTCCTGCTCGAACGGCATCCGGCTGATCGCCGACCTGCCTCGCCTCGGTGAGGCGGAGGCCGCACCTCCCGATCCGCTCGACCTCTCCTCGCTCGAGCTCCACGGCCGGGTCACCCGACTCGGGGACTCGATCTACGAGTCGGTGAACGAGCTGCGGGGCGAGACGGTCGCCGCGGTCGTGCTCTTCAGCGACGGACGGGACAACGGTGGGGTAGTTCGCCCCGAGGAGGCGGCCGAGCGGCTCGCGCGGCGTGAGGTGCCGATCTTCACGGTCGGGGTGGGGAACCCTGAGGATCCGCGGGACATCCGCGTCCTCAACCTCGACATCGCCGAGGTGGTGCTCGAGGGAGACCTCGTCCCCGTCGACTTCCAGGTCTCGAGCGAGGGATTTGCGGGGGAGAGCGTCCGCGCCGAGTTGAAGCTCCTGACCGAGGACGGCCGTGTCGAGCAGGAAGTGCGGCGCTACATCACTCTCGGTGAGTCCGGGGAGATCACCCCGGTTCGCCTCGAATTCCGCCCCCGGGTGGCGGGGCGCTTCATCGCCCGGGTCGAGATCGAGGTCCAGGCTGGTGAACTCTTCCGCGAGAACAACCTCGAGGAGAAGCCGGTCACCGTCCTCGATCAAAAGATCAAAGTGCTCTTCGTCGAGGGCCCCCCTCGCTACGACTACCGATACCTGATGCACGGACTGATTCGCGACCCGACGATGCGGGCGCAGATCCTCCTGACCTCCGCCGACCCGGAGTACGTCCAGGAGTCCTCCGCCGGCGTTCCCCCCGTCACCCGCTTCCCGCGGACCCGGGAGGAGCTGTTCGAGTACCACGTCGTGATCATCGGCGACGTGAAGGAGGAGAATCTCTCCACGCAGCAGATGCAGTGGCTCGTCGAGTTCGTCGACGACCACGGTGGGGGCGTGGTGTTCATCGCCGGTCGGTGGTACATGCCCGGACAGTACCGTGGCACCCCGCTCGAGCGGCTCTTCCCGGTCGAACTCGAGGACGCCGAGACGAGCAGCTACGACGGCGGGAACATCACCCAGGGATTCAACGTGCAGTTGACCCCCGAGGGGATCGAACATCCCGTGATGCAGCTCGTCGGTGACCCCGAGGGGAACAAGCGGAAGTGGGAGTTCAGCGGTCGCCTAGACGATTCGCTTCCGGGGTTCTTCTGGTTCCAGCGGGTGAAACGGGTGAAACGCGGAGCGGTTGCGCTCGCGGTGCATCCGGAGAGCTCGAACATCACGATGGAACCGCGCCCGGTCTTCGCATTCCAGTACCTCGGTCGCGGTCGGACCTTCATGTCGCTGACCGATGACACGTGGCGCCTACGAAAGCTGGTCGGCAACCGCTGGTTCTATCGATTCTGGGGTCAGGTGATCCGGTTCACCAGCGCCGGGCGACTGCTCGGTCAGTCGAAGCGATTCTCGGTGAGCACCGACAGTCGCGAGTACACGCTCGGGACCTCGATCCGCATCCTCGCCCGCGCCCTCGGCCGCGATTTCAAGCCGACCCACGACGAGGAGCTGGAGCTGACGGTCGAGCGCGTCGGCTCCGGGGAGCCCCCGACCGTGGTCCAAGCGATCCAGAATCCGGCCAGGCCCGAGTACTACGAGGTCACCATCGAGGCGAAGGAGCTGGGAGAGCACAAGGTCACCCTGACCGACGTCGGAGCGAGTGTCGCCCAATCGACCTATCGGGTGGTCGTCCCCCAGCTCGAATACGATGACCCTCGGATGGACAAGGCGCGACTGACCGAAATTGCGCGGCTGTCGGGTGGGTCGTACCATGAGATCGGAGAGACCCGCGCCGTCGTGGACGAGGTGAAGCCGTTCGAGAAGGAAGTCCCGATCTCCGAAGAGCGCCAACCGCTCTGGGACAGAGAGTGGCTGCTCCTTCTGTTCGTCTCGCTCCTGACCGCCGAGTGGTTGATCCGAAAGGTTTTCCGGCTCCTGTGAACATGCCCAGTTACTACCGGCCCCTAGGAGAGCTTCCTCGCCGCCACGACGGGGCCGAGTCGGCTTCACCCCCGAACGCTCGTCCGACGGCTCGGCCGGCCTTGCTCGTCGTCGGCTTGGCCTCGCTCGTCGTCAGCTCGCTCTCTGCATCGATCGCTCGCGCGGATGTCGGCAATGCGCTGATTCCTCTCGTCGTTCTCGGGGACAACTCCGCCCAACGGTATCGGGAAGCGTTGCGACGAGTGTCGGAGGGCGACGTCGTCGACGGAGTGCGCCGGTTGCAGTCGCTTCACGAGGAGATCTGGGGTCGGAATCACATGGCCTACGACCCCGACCGGGTCGGAGCCAGAGAGGATTGGATCGTCGCGGTCTCTCTCACCGAGGCGATCATCGCTTCGCTCTCCACCCTCCCCGACTCAGCGAAGGAATTCTATCGCGGCGAGTTCTCCACCTCGGCCGCGACCCTGCTCGAGCGTGGACTCCGCGATGGCGATGTGCGGAGCCTGATCCGCACCAGTGATCTCTACCCCATCACCGACAGCGCCCCGCGTGCGCTCCTCGCAGCGGGAGACATCCTGTTCGAGGAGAACCAGGTCGGTCGGGCCGCGGAGGTGTGGCGAGACATGCGGCGCCGGGTGGGTTCGAACAGCCCGTACGAGCGCGCGCTCGCGATACGCGAGGGGCTGATCTCCGTCCGTCGGGGAGATCCGGCGGATCGCGCGGCAGCGTCGACCGCACTCGCGACTCTCGGAATCTCGGTCCCATCCACGGGGATCTCCGAGTTCCATCCGGCGGTCGCGGAGCTTCCCTCCCTTCCGTTCCAACGGGGACAGCTCGAATGGCGCAGTGTCTCGTTCGCACGCGACAACCAGATCCGGAGCCAGTCGTACTCGATCGGGGGCCCGGTTCCCTACGCGCCGGTCCCAGCGTTCGGTGACGGCTGGGTCGCGGTCCTGACCAGCCGCAAGGCGCTGAGGTTCGACCTAGACACCGGGAAGCAGGTCGGGGAGGTCTCGCTCGCACCGGATCCCCGGTTCTACGAGGACGAGCGACTCATCCGATTCCATGCGGTGACCGCCGCCGACCTCCTGGTCTCGAGCTACGTCGCCGATGCGACCGATCGCGATCAGTACCTCGGGTTCGACATCACCGTCGAGGTACCGAAGCGGGCGCTCAAGGGGATCCGGATCGGCACCGATCGCGCGATCTGGGACACCGTGCGGCGACAGGTCGCCGACCCGTTCCTCGCCGAACTCAGTTTCAACGGCGAGCCGACCCTCGTCGACGGGCGCATCTACGCCCTCGGCTGGCGGAAGAGGGGCTACATCGACGTCTTTCTCGTTTGCCTCGATGCTCGCACCGGGGAGCGTCTCTGGAGCGCGCCCATCGCAGGCAATCAGGTCGAGCTGACGATGTTCGGAGAGACCGCCCACGAGCCGATCCTCGGCACGGTGTGCGTCGATGACAGCGCGGTCTTCTGCTCGACGAATCTCGGCGTGATCGCTCGGGTGCGCGCATCGGATGGCCATGTGCTCTGGGCAACCGAGTACGAAGCGCAGGGGCGGCGATCCTACGGAGGGCATCGCTCCTACCGGATGCAGGCTCGACCGGTCTGGGAGCGGAACCCGATCATCCTCCATTCGGGACGTCTCGCCGTCACCCCACTCGACTCGGCGGACCTCTTCGTCCTCGATCCCGAAGACGGTCGGGTCGAACAGCGGGTATCCGGGGAACAAGGATTTCTCGTCGGAGTGTTCGAGGATCACCTGGTTCTGGCGCGCAACGGGATTCGGCTCATCCCGGTGAGCGATGTCGAGTCGCGCCACGGGCCCCAGTTCCGGGTCGCCAACGAGATCCGCGCCCGCCCCGCCCTCGTCGCGGAGGGGATCGTGTACACGACCGAGGAAGGGCTCTTCCACCAGCCGATCGTGATCGGCCGGAAGGACAACCTCCCGCCGGTGAAGCTCTGTGCTCTCGATGAACTCGAATACGACATCAATGAGCGTGACGCGATTCACGACGGGGTGGTCGACGTTCTCCACGACCGTATTCTCGTGACCTCGTCGCAGCGAATCAGCTGCTACCTCCCCGATCTCCCTCCCGGGAAGGTGGAAAAGCCCAAATGAACGCGCAGGAGATCTTCCGCCCGCTCCTCCTCGGGGTGGGTCTGTTGTTGCCTCTAGTGCTGCTCCCCTTGGCGGTGGGCGGAGCACCCGCCCGCCCTCAGGAGATTCCCGGCGAACGGGTTCGACCGATGGACCCGAAACTGGTCGACGAGGCGCGTCTCGCGGTTCACCGCGGACTCGAATTCCTGAAGTCGCGGCAGAACCCGGACGGCTCGTGGACCGACAAGATCGGCCGCAAGGTGCACTTCGAGTACCGGGGAAGCCCTGGCAAGCACGTCGGCGTGACCGCGCTCGCCTGCATCGCCTACCTGGCGGGGGGGAGTCTGCCCGGTCATGGGGAGTACGGCGACCAAGTCGAGAAGGGGCTGCGCTTCATCATCGAGCAGGTCCAGGGGAACGGCTTCATCACTGCGAACGAATCGAGGATGTACAGCCACGCGTTCGCGACGCTCTTCCTCGCCGAGGTGTACGGCATGACCGGCATGAGCGATGTACGCCCCGCCCTCAAGCGCTCGGTCGGGCTGATCGTCCAAGCCCAGAACGACCAGGGGGGGTGGCGGTACCAGCCGGGGGCCGACGACGCGGACATGTCGATCACTGTGTGTCAGGTGATGGCGCTGCGAGCGGCGCACAATGCGGGAATCCATGTGCCGAAGGGGTCGATCGACAACGCGATCCGCTATGTGCGGGAGTCGTTCCACACCCGCACCGGTGCCTTCAGCTACCAGCACGAACCCGGGCAGAGCGGCCGTTACCAGCAGTCGCGCATCTCGTTCGCCCTGACCGCGGCCGGCGTGACGGCGCTCTACGGCGCCGGGGTGTACGACACCGACGACAACCAGATCAAATCCGGATTGATCTACCTGTCCCGAAACATCCCGAATCGGCGCGATGCGACCCAGACCTTCGACTACTACTACGGGATGTACTACGCGACCCAGGCCGCCTTCCAGCGCGGAGGGGAGTTCTGGGAGATGTGGCATCCGAGGGTCTGGCGCGACATCTTGGCGCTGCAAGAGCGAAACGGTGCATGGACCGATCTCGTCGGGTCGAACTACGGGACCGCGATGTCCTGCATCGTCCTGCAAATCCCCTATCAGTACCTGCCGATCTTCGAGCGATAGTGGGATGAGGATACGGCACCGGAGAGCGGGTCGGAAACGGACCCGGGACGGAAAGCAGGCGAACCCTTGAGCGAAGAGATGACGCCCGCCCGACCGAAGATCGCCCTCAAGCGCCTGCAGCAGATGCGGCTGCGCCGGCGGAGCCTTCGGGGTTGGACCGGGCTCTTCCGATGGCTCGCCCTCTCCGGTGTGCTCGTCTGGCTGTCGTTCCTCCTCGACTACTTCCTCTCGCTCCCGGTCGGGGTCCGTGGTTTCCACCTGGTCGCGAGCGGTGTGCTCCTGATCGCCGGCTTGAAGATCCTGCTCCTCGCCGCGCGGACGCCGATCGCCGAGGATCGCCTCGCTGCCGAGATCGAGTCCGCGGCGGGTGACCTCGATCAGGTGCTGATCACCGCGATCCAACTCACTCGCGAGGACAATCCGCGACGGGGGCTCTACTCCCCGGTACTTCTCGCCCGCACCGTCCGTGAGGCCGAGGAGCGCATGGGGAGGATCGAGCCCGGGGCGCTCCTCTCGAGGCGGAAAGCGGGCCGGGCCTTCGCGCTCCTCGCCCTGACGATCACTCCACTCCTGGTCGCCGCCTCCCTGCGCCCCGACCTCGCGAAGACCTACGTGAATCGGAACATCCTGCTTTCGCAAATCGACTGGCCGCGCACGTACTTCCTCAAGATCGTCGAGCCGCAGAGCACCAACCAGCTCCTCGCGGTCGGCGACTCGTTGACGGTGCTCGCGGTGCGCGAGCGCGGCGGGGGGGCGCGGGCCCGCATCGAGGCGTACTTCCGGGGGGCCGACGGAGATGAGACGCGCGAAGAGCTCTCCCTGGAGCGTCGCGGGGACGACAATCGTCGGGTCTTCCGGAATGTCTCTCGCGACTTCCGTTTCCGGATCCACTGCGGCGACTTCACGAGCTCGTGGTACTCGGTCGTAGTGCGCAGCCGCCCGCGGATCGAGGAGATCTCGCTTGCGTTCGACTACCCCGACTACACCGGCCTCGACCAATCCGGGGCCCCGCGTGGGATCGAGGGTGGGCACTGCAAGGTCCCCTTCGGCACCGTCGTCTCCTTCCGGGCGCGCACTTCGATTCCGGTGCGTACTGCGGACCTGATCGAGTCGCGGAGGGCCGGGGACGGTGAGGCCCTGTCCGAGGTCTCGGTCCCGATCGAGGGGCGGACCGCGCTCGCGGGGAGCTTCATCGCCGAGGAGAACGCCTTCTACCACTTCCGTCTCACCTCGGAGGATGGCTTCGAGAACCCGAATCCGATCCGATACCGGATCGCGGTGATCTCGGACCAGGCTCCGTCGGTGCAGACCATCGAGCCGGGGCGAAATCGCGAGCTCTCCACCAACGCCGAGCTCACACTGAAGGTCCACATCGAGGACGACTACGGGATCGAGAACGCTCGCATCGTCTTCTTCCCGGAAGGCGCCGAGGACGCGCTCGCCGATCCGCTGAAGGAGATTCCGATCCCGGGGATCATCGCGGGAAGTCGATCCGCGGAGCCGATCCACACGATAGAGTTCTCGAATTGGGCCCTCGAGCCGGGGATCCGCCTCGAATATCGCGTCGAGGCGACGGATGCGATCGGTCAGATCGGTCGCTCCCGCGTCTGGCTCCTGACGTTCGTCAGCGAGGATGACCTCCAGCGAATCTTCCAGGAGACGTTGATCCTGATCCGCGAGCGCCTGCAGGAGACCTTCGAGGTCGAGCGCGACACGCGGCGCGGACTCGAAGACGTCCTCGAGCAGAGTCAGCTCGCCGGCGGAACGCTTCCCGAGGAAGCGCGTCCGAGCCTGCGGCACGCCAGACTCGGGCAGGAGCGCGTGAATACCCGCCTCGAGGAGGGGGTGGAGCGGTTCCAGGAGCTGATCGACCAGGTGATCCAGAACCGCATCACCGAATTCGACGAGCTCCCCTGGGTCGAGGACCTGCGGGACCGACTCGACGCACTGACCCAAGAGGGAGCGGTCCAGTCGCTCGAGGCGCTCGACGCCCTCACACGAGGGGGCGAGGAATCCCAGGCTCGGTCGCCACAGATCGAAAAGGCGATCGAGAGCCTGCGAGGGACGGAACGGAAGCTCCAGTCGATCATCGACGAGCTCGAGGAGTGGGGGGACCTCCAAACGGTCATCCGCAAGCTCGAGGACCTGCTCCGCTCCGAGCGAGAGCTCGAGCAGCGGGTCGAGGATCGGGTTCGCGAGTCCCTCGGGGGCACTCCGGACAAGGAAAAAGACCCTGACGACCGATAGGATTTGCACGGGAGGGACCTACGGCCCCCCCGTGCCGCACCTGCTGCAGCGGGACCCACAACCGTGGAGCAGGCTCCCGGGACGAACTGCGCTCGGGAGGAACAACGGTCGCTTGGATCCGTTCCGTTGGGACCCGTCCGACGGTTTGAAGGGATCGACGTGATGCGCAGCACTTGGATGACAGGCATCGCCCTGTTCGTGTGGCTCGGACTGGCGCTCGGCGGGGGGACTCCCCTCGACGCGCAGACCGGCAACCGGCTCTCGCGCATCCAGCAGGAAGCTCGCGAGTACCTCCGACTGATCGAGGTCCAGATGGAGACGCTCGCCGAGCGTCTCGCCACCGACCAACCCGCGGACTCGGATCGTCTCCATGGCGCGCGGGAACGGATCGTTCGGGAGCTCCTTCAAGAGGATATGCGCAAGATCTCGGAGCTCCTCGAGGACGAGGATTACGTCCCCGCCCTCGACACGATCGGCAGGGTCCGCGGCAACCTCGAGGCGATCATCGCCTTGCTGCAGAACCGCACCGTCGACCCCGAGCAACTCCAAGCGGAGATCGAGAAGATCCGGGAGCGGCGGGAGATGGTCGGCGAGCTCGCCAACCAGCAGCGCGACCTACGGGACCAGACCGAGCAGATCGAGCAGGCCGCGAAGGAGCTCGACTCATTGCGTGAGGCGAGCGACGAGGTCGGCGAGATGCTCCGCGAGCAGGAGTCCCTGAAGGGTGAAGTCGATCGCGACTCGGAGGGGCGCCGTGAACGGTCGGAAGAGCTCGATTCGATTCGAGCCGAGACCGAACGGCTGGCGAAGGAGCTCGCGAGCCAGTCCCGCCAACAGGAGTCCCTCTCTCGGTTGCAGGAACGTCTCTCGGCGGTGGCAGCCGAAGCCAAGCGTGATCAAGAAGAAGGTGACCGTCAATTGCGTCAGAAAGACCCGGCGACCCTCGCCGGCGATCTTCGGGCCCGCGAGCTCGGCGAACGCAGCGATGACCGATCGAGCGAGGCGGGGCAGATCCGACAATCGGTGCGCACGCTGCGCCGCGAGGCGGGGAACCCGACGACTCCACTGGAACGGATGCGAGATGATGCCCTCGCGGCCGCGGAAGATGCCCTCGAGGCTGCTGCGGACGCGGCGGAGCAATCCGCGCTCTCCCAGGGGGGCGACCCTCGTGGGGCCCAAGAGTCGCGGGTCGCGGAGGCCGAGGCGCTCGCCCGAGCCGAGAAGTCGCTCGAGCACGCGGCCACCGCCGGCGGACCGAGCACCTGGCGCGAGCAGGTCGATAGCCTCGCGGGGCGCTTTTCCGAGTGGGCCGGCGACGAGCGCAATACGCCGACCCCGGAGAGTGAGAGCGCCGCGGGGGAGGCGAAGGAACGACTCGCCGACGCCGAGAAGGCACTTGGAGAGTCGGGCAAGAACTCAGGTCAGCAGCAGGCAGGTCAGCAGCAATCGGGGCAGCAGCACTCGGGACAGCAGCAACCGGGCCAGCAGCAGTCAGGCCAGCAGCAGTCAGGACAGCAGCAGTCAGGACAGCAGCAGTCGGGCCAGCAGCAGTCGGGACAGCAGCAGTCGGGTCAGCAGCAGTCCGGCCAGCAGCAGTCCGGCGAACAGCCGGAGCAAGCGGCGAGTAAGGCCGCGGACCAGCTCGAGCGCGCGGCCGACGCGATGGAACGCCTCGCCGAACAGACCCGGAGCGGCGAGGGAGCCGCGCCCTCCGATCGTCAGGAGTCGCTCGCAGACAAGACCGAGCAACTCGAGAAGAAACTCGACGAGCTGCGAAAGAAGATGGACGACAAGGATCCTTCTCGCACCCCCCAGGAGGATGTTCGCCTCAAGAAGAAGATCGACGATGCGCAGAAGGCGCTCGCCGAGGCGCGCGGTGCGATGCGGGAGGCCGCGGGCCAGATGGAGAAGGGTGAGTCCGGGGAGAAGTCTCAGAAGAGCGCGGAGAAGAGCCTGCGTGAGGCGGCGGAGAAACTCGAAGAGTCGAAGGAGGATGCCCTAGCCAAACTGAAGCGTGAGGAGGGGGAGCTCGAGAAGATCCGCGAGGAGCAGGACAAGCTGAAGCGCCTGACGCGGGAGTCCGAAGAGGCGCTCGCAGAGGAGGACCCCGAGACCTCCCAATCGCTGGGGAGTGCAGCCGAGAGCATGGACGAGGCGTCCGAGCAGCTCTCCCGAAAGAATCCGCAAGAGGCGCGGGAGGCGCAGGACGAAGCGCTCGCGGAGCTCGAGAAGGCCAAGGATGAACTTCAAGAGGAAGAAGAGGAGCTCGCCGAACTGAAGGCGGAGCAGGACCTCATCGACATCCTCGCGACGGTGATCCAAATGTCCGACGAGATGGCGACGATCCTGGATGAGACACGCGTCCTCTCCCGCGAGATCGGCGACGCCAGACCGAACCGGTCACAACGGCGCAAGTTGCTCACGCTCGCCGAGCGTGCGAAAGAGCTCCACAGCACGGGTCAGAATGTCCAAGTTCGTCTCGAAGAGGAGCGGGCGCGAGTCTTCACCTTCATCGTTCGCGGACTGCTCGAGGATCTCGACGAGGTGCGGCAGAGACTCAGTCCGGGGAACGATCCCCGAGAGGAAACTCAGCTGCTCGCAAAAGAAGTGATCGATGAACTCGCTCGTCTGCAGTCCGCCCTCGAGGAGGAGCTGCGCCGACGCCAGCAACCCGACCCCCAGGGACAGCAACCGCAACAACCGCCGGGGCGTCCGCGCATGGTCCCTCCGGTCGCGGAACTCCTGACGCTGAAAAGGATGCAGGTCGAGGTTCTCGACCGGACTCGCCGCCTCGAGGTTGCGAAGGAGCGCTCGGGGGAGGAATTCGACGAAATCCAGGTGCGGCTCCTCGAGCGGCTCGTCCAGCGCCAAGGGAGCCTCGTCGATCTGACCGGCCAGATCGCCGATGACCTCAGCGAACAGCTCGAGGGTCGGCCCCCTGCCGAGGAACCCGGGGAGGACCCGGATGCCTCCGATGAGGGCGGTTCCGAGGGTTCTCGGCCCGGAGATGGCCGGTAGGGCCCCTCCAGGGTGAGTTCCCCCGGTGCATCCGTACGCAAATTGCCGATATACTGAGGTGGAGGCGCTCTGCCGGATCGGCCGGTCGGGGCGTTCGTGGGTGCCGAGGCACCAGGAGAGGAACGTGAGCGATGCGATCGAGGAGAGCGCTGACCATGATGTCGCAGACCGTGATGTCGCAGACCCTGAGTTCGCGAAATGGGGACCTCCGTCTCGTGAAGCGGTTCCTCGGCTGCGCGATCGCGCTCGTCGCCCTCTGCCTCGCCCCGACCACGATCTGGGCCCAAGGCTCTGAGCTTCGTCCGGTCGTGAAGCCCGATGCCAAGGCTTCCACCGATGATGCGGCGCAGGACCCGGCGGACGACGAGAAGGTCGATCCTCTCGATGCCGAGCTCGATCGACTCGAGACCGGTGGCCTCGGCGGTGGCGACGAAATCACTCGCCTCGCTGGAGAGATCCGCGACAACATGAAGAAGATCGAAGAGCTGCTGAACCAGAAGCAGACCGGTTCGGCGACGCAAGGGGCACAGTCGCGCACGATCGAGCAAATCGATGAGTTGATCGTGCTGGTCGAGAAAGCGTGCTCCTCGAGTTCCAGCAGCAGTGGGCAGTCGCAGAGCTCAGAGCAGCAGGAGAAGGACCAGAAGCGCGGGCAGAAGCAGCAGCAGATTTCGAAGTCCGAGCGTCAGGGCGGTGAGAAGGAACAGCAGAATCCCCAGAATTCCCAGAAGCCAGAGGACAGTAACTCTCAGACCCGCAACGACCGCACCTCGGAGGGGGAGCTTCCCCCGGAGGAGCTCGGGGACCTCGAAGAGCGCCAAGGACGTGGACGGTGGGGTCGTCTTCCCCACACCGAGATCGAGAAGATGTACGACAACGGGCGGCGCAAGCTCCCTGAGAAGTACCGCATCCTACTCGAGGACTACTTCCGGCGCCTGCCGACCGACGGGCAGTAATTCTCGTCGATGGATCAAGACGGTAGACCCGCGGTCACAGATTCCCCCGAGTCCCCAGAGGGACGCGAGGACCCTCCCGAGGGAGGATCCGCCTCGTCTCTGCGGGCTCCTTCCCATCCGCCATTATCCGTCTTGCCGGTCCGCCCTCGGAGATGGATGCGTCTGATCTCGATCGCACCACTCGTGGCCGTCGCGGCGATCGCAGCGAAGGCGAGCCAAGACGGAGGCGACCCGGTTCCCCGCGCGAGTGGGAGCGACCCACCCGGGCGGTCGCGCGAAGCGTCGCAGGACCACCTCGAGAGATACCGCGAGATGACCGACCGCGCGATCGAGCGCGGACTTCGGTACCTCAGCGAACGCCAGGACGGCTCGGGACACTTCTCCGCCACCTATCCCGTCGCGGTCACCGCACTCGGCGGCATGGCGATGCTCGGCGACGGTGTGACCCATGGTCGCGGCCGATACGGTTACGACGTACGCCAGGCGGTCGATTACCTGATCGACCAGAAGCGTCGCACCGACCGTGGATTCATCTGTGAGAAGGCCGGCGAGACACTCTCGAAGATGCACGGCCACACCTACGCGATCCTCTTTCTTTCCCAGGTCGTCGGGAGCCTTCCTGATCCGAGCGAGGACGCGAAGGTGAGGCGGGTGGTCGAGCAAGGGGTCGAGCTGATCATCCAGAGTCAGACGGTGCGTGGGGGATGGGGCTATCTTCCTGGGGACGAAGATGACGAGGCTTCCCTGACCGTCTGCGCCCTGCAGGCGCTTCGCGCCGCGAAGGACGCGGGATTCCACGTCCCCGATGACACCATCCGTTCGGCGGTGCGCTACTTGAAGGAGTGCTGCAAGGAAGACGGCTCGTTCCGCTACTCATTGACCCGTGGCTCGCGTGAATCGACCTACGAGCTGACCGCCGCCGCGGTCTCTACGCTGGATGCGGCCGGTGAATACGGGATGGAGGAGCATGCCCGCGGGGTGGAGTTCCTCCGGCAGACGATGGAACAGACGCTAAGGCGGAGTCGCAATGTCATCGATGCTGCGTCCGGGTATCGCTACTACGGGAACCTGTACGCGGGTCAGGTCTACCATCAGCTCGGGGGGGATCTTTGGGAGACCTGGTCGAGAGATGTGTGGCCCGAGCTGATCCGACTCCAGCAGGCGGACGGTCACTGGGAGAGCCGATTCGGCAGCGAATACGCAACCGCGGTAGCGATCCTGATCCTCGAGATTCCGCGCGGATACCTTCCGATCTTCGAGCGGTGAGGAACAGAGGGCGGCTGGTCCAGCAGCTGGGCCGCAATTGAAGAACACAGGGAGATGATGAATCACAGAGCGAACACACTCGGGCGCGAGGAGGCCCTTCACCCTCCCGCCTCGAGCGGGCCGGACACCGAAGACGACGACCCTCACCCGAGATCGAGCCGGGTCGGATCGAAGGAGGGAGGCTGTGGATGCATCCCCAGCTGATCTCCGGGCTCCTCTGGGGGACCTTATTCCTCGGCTTCGCCGCGGCCCTGCTCCGCCGCTCGGTGGTCCTGACCTCCCCCTCACTCGTCCGAAGCTACTTCAGTCGCGACGCCGATCTGGATGAGTCGGAAAAGCTCCACCGCATCGATGTGCTCCTCGGAGCTTCGAGCTTGGTGTTCCGCGGGTTGTGGGCGGGCACCCTCATGCTCGCTCGAGAGCGTGGCGCCTGGTACGCCGGCCCCCCGGTCGAGGGTGCGTCTCTCGAGGCGTGGCGGGTCCTCGCATTCCTCGCTGAAGTTCTCGTCATCGGAATGCTCGCCTTCGAGCTCCTCCCGCAGGTCGCTGCGACCTGGATCGGGGAGAAGATCGGAGTCGCGCTGCTTCCCACCCTCGATCGCGTCGAACGAGGGTTCTCCCCGATGACTCGCGCCTATCGATCGGTCCGTCGAGCCCTGCTCCGCGCGGTCGGAAACGGGGAGCGAGACAGCGAAGCCGATCTGGCGACCCGCGGAATCCGCGTCGCGGTCGAGATCGGCGAACGGGAGGGGATCCTCCAGCCGGGCGAGAAGAGCATGATCGAGTCGATGCTCGAGTTTCACGACGCTGAGGTGCTCGAGGTGATGACCCCGCGCACCGAGATGGTCTGCCTCGAGGCTTCGACGACGATCGAGGACGCGATCCCCCAGGTGGTCGCGTGCGGCCACTCGCGGGTCCCCGTGTACCGCAAGGAGATCGACGAGGTCATCGGAGTCCTGTACGCGAAGGACCTCCTGCGCTATGCAGGGGACGCCCAGCAGCGCAGTCTCTCGGTGGAGCAGGCGGTGCGGAAGATCCACTTCGTCCCGGAGTCGAAGAAGATCGGCGAACTGCTCGCCGAGTTCAGGAGCGAACGGTTCCACATCGCGGTCGTACTCGATGAGTACGGGGGAACCTCGGGGCTGATCACCATCGAGGACATCCTCGAGGAGATCGTCGGCGAGATCGAGGACGAGTATGATTCGGCGACGCTCGCCGCGATACGCCGGATCTCATCCGACGTCTTCGACCTCGACGGCCGGGCAAATCTGTGGGACGTCAACAAGGAGACCGACCTCGGAATCCCGGAGAGCGACGACTACGAGACCGTCGCGGGGTACATTTTCAGCACCCTCGGTCGGGTACCGAAGGAGGGGGACTCCTTCGAGGAGGGGCACCTCCGATTCGAGATCACGAGCGCGGACGAGCGCAAGATCAAGCGAGTCCGCGTCAGGGTCCTGCACCCTCAGGGCCAGGATGCGGCGGGACCCGGCAAGGACTGACGATTCGCAGCGGGTCTCCGCGTCCGGGTCGGGGGCTGGCTCGGATGCGAGCCTGTCCCGGGCCGCTGCCGGTGCTCCGAGGCGCCACTCTTTCTGCGGAACGGTCGCGGGCGAGATGATCTGGCCGACATGAGCCCCAAACCCATCCACACCCGCGCCTTGGTCCTCCGCCGCCTCGACTACTCCGAGTCCTCCCAGATCGTCACCGTCGACACCCGTGATCTCGGAATCGTCGACCTGCTCGCGAGGGGGAGTCGGCGAGAGGCGAGGCGTGGGTCTTCTTTCGCCGAGCCACTCGACCTCGGAGGGTGGTACGACATCGTCTACCGCGCGCGGAGCGGGGATCTCGGCCTCGCCACCGAGGCTCGACTGATCGAGGGGTTTCCCCGCCTGCGGGATGACCTCTCCGCGTGGCTGGAAGCGTGCTTCGCCCTCGAAGTGCTCCGCGCGTCGTTCACCGCGGGCGATCCACACCCAGAGCTGCTGAGAGGGACGCTGTCATTCCTCAAGCTCCTCGCAGTGGGGAAGGGGCGGCTCGCGCTCCGAGTCCGGTTCCTCCACGAGCTCCTGTACGCTTCCGGGGTCGCCCCCGGGTGGGAACATTGCGCCGGATGTCGACGCCCGCTCACCGACCGCGCCTACTGGCAGCTCCCTGCGGCTCTTCACTGCGAAGGGTGTCGGGGGGGGAGTGATCGCCCCGTCCCCAGTGCGGTGCGGGAGACGGTGGCTCAGATCGCCGGGATGCCATGGGGGAACCTCCCCTCAGAGGGGGGCTCCGTTCGCCCTCTCGGCGCCGCTTGGGAGCTCATGCGCGATGCTCTCCTCTCCCACTTGGAGCACGCGCCGAGATCGCTAAGATACCTCCGCGCATAGCGGCCCGGGGTCCGGGCCCTGAAGGGAAACGCCGTGAGGGTCTGGAGACTGGCGTTCGAATGGTGCCGGGGGATCCCCCTCGAGGTCCCGGTCATCGCTGTGATCCTCTTCTTCGGCGGGGTTCCCCTCGGCTGCGCGGGTCCCGCGGAGCTTCCCCCAGAGGCCGAGACGGGTCTTCGCGATCCGGTGGAGACCCCGACGATCGACCCCGCCACGATCCCGTCCCAAGATCTGGCCGATGCCCTCTACGCCGCGGACCAAGCCCTCCGGGAGGGTCGCCACGCCGCGGCGATCGACGGATACGAGCGGATCCTTCGCTCGTTCGACCGGTCGAGCCCCACCGTCGAGACGATCCGCAGCTCCCTCCTCGAGGCCCAGTTCAGGAGTCGAGACTTCGATGCAGCCCTCGAGACGAGCACGGAGATTCTCGACGGAGAGCCCTCCGCGACGACGATCGAGTCGGTCCTCATGCGACGCTACGAAATCGGCCTTTCCTTCCTGGGGGGGGCGACGAGGCAGGTCCTCGGGCTCAGCATCTCCGCCGAGGGGAAGGGGCTCGAGATCCTCGATGGGCTCGTTGAGAAGTACCCCTACATGTCCTTTGCCGACGATGCGGTGTACCACATCGCGAGCTGGTATCTCCGACGGGAGGACTACGCCGAGGCGGAACAGCTGTTCCAGCGTCTCTTGCGCGATTACCCCACAAGTCAGTGGTCCACCGCGGCCGAATACCGTATCGGGGAGGCTTCGCTCCATCGGCTGAAAGGGGTCGAGTACGACTTCAGTACCCTAGAGTCCGCAGAGCGCCGCTTCCGTCGCTACCTGAAGCTGAATCCGGCGGGGGCGCAGTCCGACCAGGCTAGAGCGGGTTTGGCGCAGATCGACGACTTCCGCGCGCAACGCTGGCTGAAAGTGGCGGAATTCTACATCGGCTTCGAGAAGGAGGACGCGGCACGGGTCTACCTGCGAAAGCTTCGGGAGAACCACCCCGACACCGAAGAGGGTCGCCGTGCGGCGGAGCTCCTCCGAGGACTGAAGGGTGGGACCGATGCGACCCAGTGAGACACGCGGGGGCACGCCCCGCTTCCCCATGATCCTCCTCCTGTTCTTCGTGGTGGGACTCGGTTCGGTTTCGCTGCTCGGGGGCTGTGGCTACTCGAGCGGCTACCGACTCCCCGACGACGTGCGCAGCGTCGCGGTGCCGATCTTCCGGAACGAGACCTTTCCGCTCCGGCGGGACGTCGAGCTCGATCTCACCCGGGCGGTGAAGGAGGAGCTCGAGCTGCGCAGCGATGCCCGAGTCGTCGCAGAGTCCGCGAATGCGGATGCCGTGCTCGAGGGGATTGTGATCGAGTTCGAGGAAGGGGTCCTGACCGAGGGCCCCGGCGACGCGCGCCAGGATTCGGGGATCGTGGTCCGCGTACAGATCCGACTGGTGCGGACACGTGATGGGAGCGAACTCGTTGCACGGACGATCAGCGACTACGCCGCCTTCTCGAACCAGGTGGGCGAGACGATCGACGTCGCCCGCATCGAGGCGGTACGTGAGCTCGCTCGTCGCATCGTCGCCGAGCTGGAACCGTGGGGCGTCTCCGCGCCCTGATCGTCGCTCCACCCCGTACGGGAGGGGCGCCGGGTGAACAGCCCCAACCCCTCACCGCCACCACCACCGTCTGCCGGCTCGCCGTGGACGATCGTCGTCCTCGTCTTCGGCGCGGTCCTCGTTTCCCTCGTGATCTGGGTCCCCGGTGGATCCGCCGGGGTCGAGGAGGACCTCGCTGTGATCCGTCGCGAATTGCGCGGGGGCGGGGTGGAGTCCCTCGAAGTGTGGAGCCGCGAGCAGCGGATCCATGGGCGCTTCCGTGGGGTCGCAGCGACCGCGCTGGGGGAGACCTTCGACAGCTACATCGCCACCGACGAGATCCTGACCGAGGTGGTCCGCGAAGCCGAGGCGTGGAACGCGGAGCACCCGGGGGTCCCGGTCTCCCTGAAGACTCACGGCCTCCCGAACGCCTACTGGATCACGCTCTTGCAGATCCTCCCTTGGCTCCTCTTCGGTGGGTTGATCTTCTGGTGGTGGACGAAGCGCGGACCGGCGACCGGGGGCTCCGCGATCGGCCGGGGGCGCGCGCCGCTGTTCGCAGCCGAACTCCCCAAATCGACCTTTGACGATGTCGCGGGAATCGAAGAGGCGCGGGCCGAGGTCGAGGAGATCGTCGAGTTCTTGCGCAACCCGGGGCGCTTCACGCGACTCGGAGGGAGGATCCCTCGCGGGGTGCTCCTCGTCGGTCCTCCCGGGACCGGGAAGACCCTGCTCGCCCGTGCGGTGGCGGGCGAAGCGGCGATCCCGTTCTTCAGCATCTCCGGGAGCGATTTCGTCGAGATGTATGTCGGGGTCGGCGCTGCGCGGGTGCGGGACCTCTTCAAGCGGGCCCGAGAGCACGCGCCGTGCATCGTGTTCCTCGACGAGATCGATGCGGTGGGGCGCTGTCGCACCGCGAGCCCCGCGGGGGGGAGCGAGGAGCGTGAACAGACTCTCAACGCGATCCTCGTCGAGATGGACGGCTTCACCCCGGAGGCTGGCGTGATCGTCCTCGCCGCGACGAATCGTCCCGACATCCTCGACCCCGCACTGCTCCGTCCGGGGCGATTCGACCGTCAGATCACGATCGACTACCCCGATCGGGCCGGTAGGCTGAAGATCCTCGAAGTCCACACGCGCGGAGTTCGGCTCGAAGAGGGGATGGACCTCGACGCCCTCGCCCGCGGTACCGCGAGTTTCTCCGGGGCGGAGATCGCAGCGATCGTCAACGAGGCTGCGCTGATCGCGGCACTCGCCGACCGCGATCGGATCGCGAAGGACGATCTCGAGGAGGCGCGCGACAAAGTGCGGTGGGGACGCGCCCGCCACAGTCGTGTCCTCGAGGAGGAGGATCGCAAGATCACCGCCTACCACGAGGCGGGGCACGCGCTTCTCGCCCATCTCCTTCCCGAGGTGGAGCCGCTCCACAAAGTGACGATCATCCCCCGCGGGCCGTCCCTCGGGTCGACGATGCAGCTCCCCGAGAAGGACCGCTATTCGCTGACCCGCGAGCGAGCCTTCGGGATGCTGCTCGTCCTCTTCGGCGGCCGCATCGCCGAGGCGCAGTTCTGTGGGGACATTTCGAGTGGCGCCAGCTCGGACCTGGAACGCGCGACGGAGATCGCGCGGCGGATGGTTTGCGAGTGGGGGATGAGCGAGAAGGTCGGCCCCGTCTCCTACTGCGGGGAGGGTGAGAACGGTGGCTCCGGGATGCGCGTCCTCGGGGAGGAGACGCGCCGGGAGATCGATCGCGAGGTCCGCCGGATCCTCGGCGAGGCCTACTCCCAGGCGGAGTGCCGCCTCAAGGCCCACCATGACGACGTAGAGACGATCGCTCAGGCACTCCTCGAGAGGGAAACCCTCAACGGCGAAGAGGTCGGACGCTTGCTGGCAGCTCCGGCGACCCCATGATCCGCCGATGGGCGCATCTCCCACGTTCTCGGCTCCGTCCAGCACTCCCGCCCGGTCGGTTCGGTTACAATCTCGCGGCCGCGGCGGAACGCCGCTCGTTTCCACGGGGTGCGGAGCTTCCGCGCATTCCGAATTGGGGCAATTCGAACTGGGGCGCCCCTCATCTTGGCCGCCCGCACGAGGAAGGAACCGCTGTCCCGATGCAGGTCGATCCGCCGCGACCCCGGGTCATGGGGATCCTGAACGTCACTCCTGATTCCTTCAGCGACGGGGGGGCCTTCGATGACCCCACCCGGGCGGGTGCGCGTGCACGTCAGATCGTTTCACAGGGAGCGGACCTCCTCGACATCGGAGGAGAGTCGACCCGCCCCGGCTCCGACCCGATCTCTCTCGACATGGAGCTCGCGCGAGTACTCCCGGTCCTCGATCGCTTGGGTCCGGATTCCCCGCTCCCTCTCTCCATCCCGATCTCGATCGACACCCGACGCGCCGCCGTCGCCGACGCCGCGGCCGCGCGTGGGGCGACCATCCTCAATGACACCGCCGCGCTCCGCGACGACCCCGAGATCGCTGCCGTGGCGGCGGAGCGGGGGATGACGGTGGTCTTGATGCACCGGCGGGGGATTCCCCGGACGATGCAGCAGAGCGTCAGCTACGACGACCTGCTCACCGAGGTTCGGGCGTTCTTCGAGGACCGCGTCGAAGCCGCGATCGAGGCGGGAATTCCTCGGGAGCGGATCGTTCTCGATCCAGGGATCGGTTTCGGCAAGAGCGCCCTGGACAACGAGCGGCTGCTCGCACATCTCGACCGCATTCGACTACCGGGAATCCCGCTGCTCGTCGGCGCCAGCAGGAAGTCGTTCCTCGCCCGCCACGGCGGCCAACTGGCCGCAGATCGTCTCCCGGGCTCCCTGGCGGTCGCCGCGGTCTGCGCACGTCAGTCCGTCGAGTTCCTCCGCGTGCACGACGTCGCGGAGACCGTCGCGTTCCTCCGCTCGCTGGCGGCGATCGAAGGGTCGGTGATCGAGGGAGCGAGTGAGGTTGCGCACTCATGAGAGCCCTCCGCAACCTCTGGGAAGTCCTCGAACCGATCATCGATCTGCACTTCTTCATCGAAGTCGGGCTGATCTTCATCCTGATCTACTACTTCATCAAATTCTGCGAGGGGACTCGCGGAGCGGGAGTGCTCAAGGGTCTCTCACTCCTGGTGCTGATGGCCGCGTTCATCTTCAGATACGTCACGAATACCTTCGACTTCGACCGGCTGAACTATCTGCTCGATTTCATCGGCCCCGCGACGATCACGGCTCTCGTGGTGATCCTCCAGCCGGAATTGCGTCGCGGTCTGGTGCGTCTGAGCCAGACGCCGATCTTCGGCGAGTTCATCAAGGACGAACACGAGGTGATCGGCGAGGTGATCAAAGCGTGCTTCCGGCTCTCCAAGAACAAGGTTGGAGCTCTGATCGCTATCGAGCGCGAGCAACCCCTCAACGCCTACGCGGAGCGTGGGACCGGACTCGACGCCGAGGTGCACAGCGAGTTGATCACCACGATCTTCTACCCCGGGACTGAGCTCCACGACGGCGCGATCGTGATCCAGAAGGGGCGGATCGCTGCTGCGGGATGCCTCTTCCCACTCTCCGAGAACCCCGAACTCGGCTCCTGGGCCGGCACTCGCCACCGAGCCGGAGTAGGGATCAGCGAGGAGACCGACTGCGTGACCGTCGTCGTCAGTGAGGAGACCGGGAACGTTTCCCTGTGCGTACAGGGAAACGTGTACCGCCATCTCGATCGGGAGGAGCTCACCCGCCGTCTGAGGACGTTCTACGCCCAGACCGAATCGGAGGAGCCGAGCGTCCCCGAGGTCACCGCAGAGTTGGGGAAGGTCTGAGCGATGCCGAGGCCACAACAACCCTCTTCGCTCGCCCGGATGTTCCTCGGCAACTGGCGCAACAAGGGCACCTCGATGGTGTTCGCGGTCCTGATCTGGTTCTTCGCATTCAACAACACCAAGCAGGAAGAGACGTTCCCGATATTGGTGCAGATCAAGAGTTCCGACCCCAACCAGATCGTCCTTCAAACGGCGCTCCCAGGAAGCAAGGCCCCCTTCGATTCCAGCGTGGAAGTGACCCTCAAGGGGCCCCGCAACCTCCTCAAGGCGGTCTCCCTGCTGAGTCCTCCCCTCGAAGGTTTCTTCAGCGTCGATTCGTCGCAGACGATCAAGCTTCAGAACGGGAGCGGATATCCGCTGCTTCCCGGTGGGGTGACGGTGGAGGGGACCGTTCCGACCGAAGTTGTCGTGGAGCTCGATCTCTTGGCGAAGCGGAGCATCCCGATCGAGCAGGGTTTCGTCGGCAGTCCTTCTCCGCGGTTTCGGGCGCCGACACGAGCTGACATGACCTTCGAGCCCGCCACGGTCGAAGTGAGAGGTCCGGCTTCCCTCCTCGATAGCGTTCGCGTGAGTATTGTGCAGACCACGATCGCGGGCTGGGATGAGCCGGTGTGGGAGGGGTCGCTCCCACTCGTCCTGACGAGGAGTCAGGGCGGGCCGGTTCAACATCGGGAGATCTACATCACGGAGAAGTCCAGCAGAGAAGTCAGAGTTCGGATCGATCTGAAGAGCGCCCTCGAGGAAGATCAGTTCCAGATCCCGATTCGACTGAGTTTCGCCTCCGATACCAATCGCCCGGCGCTCCGGATCACCAATGCGGACGAACAGGTCACCCTGACCTGTCGCGGGACCCGAGAGTCCTTGGCGGAGCTGCACCAGTTGGTGAAGGACGGGGCGATCTCGATCTGGATCGAGGTGACCGAGACCGGGACAGCGAAAGAGGTCCACTCCTCCAAGTTTCAATGGGCGGAGGGGCAGATCCCGGCGGGGATCGAGCGCAGTTCGATGACCTTCAGGCCGGACATCGTGATCTACAAGGTCGTACTCGAGAGCGAGGATGAGGGGACGGACGAGTGACCGGCAGCGAGAAGAACATCTTCGGGACCGACGGCATCCGAGATCGCGGCGGGCGCGGTTGGCTCGCTCCCGAGGGGCTGTCACGCCTCGGCGGGGCACTGGTCGCCCACGCGAGGCGAGGGGGATCCCCGCGACTGCGATTTCTCATCGCTCGAGATCCGCGTCCTTCCGGACCGGAGATCGAACGCGTTCTGGCGGCCGCGCTCGTTCTCCATGGAGCCACGGTGGTTCATGGGGGGATCCTCCCGACGCCGGCGGTCTCGGTACTCGTCTCCGCGGGGCTTGCCGACTTCGGAATCGTGATCAGCGCCTCGCACAATCCCCCGGAGTTCAACGGGGTGAAGCTCTTCGGACCGGACGGTGCGAAACTGTCGGTCGAGGACGAAGAGGCGATCACCGCGGACGCCCTCTCCCTCCCCGCCGTCCTGGGGACGGTCGGCGAGACCGAACCACCCACTCCCACCGATCCCGTCCTGCTGGCACATTATCTCGAGGCGCTGGTCCCCGACGGAAGCCCGAGGTTCCTCAGCGGCCTCTCGGTGGTCATCGACTGCGCGTGCGGCGCGACCTCGGTCTGCGCGGCGGAAGCGTTCCGTCGCGCGGGGGCCGCGGTCCGAGCGATCCACGCGGAGCCGGATGGGATGAAGATCAACGATCGATGCGGCAGCACGCACCCCGAGGCGATCGCGGGGGCGGTGCTCGCGGCACGAGCGGAGATCGGGATCGCCTTCGACGGTGACGGGGATCGGGCGATCCTGGTCGACGAGACCGGAGCGGTCGTCGATGGGGACGAGATGCTCGCACTCTGGGCCCTCGACCTCAAGCGACGAGGTCGACTGCCGGGCGATCGGATCGTCGTCACCGTGATGTCGAACGGCGGGATGGAGCGTTTCCTCGCCGAGGCCGGGATCGGAGTCGTCCGCACCCCGGTCGGGGATCGTGAGGTCCACCGTGCGATGCTGGTCGGCGGGATTGCGCTCGGCGGCGAGCAGTCGGGCCACATCATCCACATCATCCCGATCCACCAGAGCGATTCGGCGACGGGGGGCGGGGGGGGGACCGGAGACGGGATCCGCACCGGTCTCGCGCTCGCCCGGCTCGTCCTCGAGTCGGGGATGGCCCTCTCCTCGTTGCGCGCGCCGATTCCCCGTGATCCGCAGACTCTCCTCGGGGTAGAGGTGACGGCGAAGCCGGCGTTCGATACTCTCCCCGAGATTCGCGAGGTCCTCGCCGCGGCGGAGAGCGCCCTGGGGGACCGCGGTCGGGTATTGTTGCGATATTCCGGGACGGAGCCGCTCGCTCGTGTGCTCGTCGAGGGCATCGACGGCCGCGAGAACGAGCACTGGGCAGCGAAGATCGCCGAGGTACTCCGCGCACATCCACAGTTGATGGGGATGGCCCCCGCCTGACCCCGTGGCTGCGGAACCTTGCGGCCCCGGAGCGATGATTTCGGAGGGGACAGATGGCAACGGAAATGCTCGGCGGAGTTTTCACGGCACTGGTGACCCCCTTTCGCCCCAGTCCCGACCGTCCGGATGCGATCGACTGGACCGCACTCGAGGCGCTGCTCGAGGAGCAGATCGCCGCGGGGATCTCGGGCCTGGTTCCTTGCGGGACCACCGGCGAAGCGACGAGCCTCTCCGGCGAGGAACACGCGCAGGTGGTGCGCTTCGTCGTCGAGCGGGTGGGGGGCCGGGTGCCGGTGGTCGCCGGAACCGGTTCGAACTCGACCCGCCGCGCTGTCGAGCTGACCGATGCCGCCCGAGAAGCCGGGGCGGACGCGGTTCTCTCGGTGACCCCCGTACTACAACCGCCCGCAACCCGACGGACTCGTCGCGCACTACCGTGCGATCGCCGCCGTCGGACTCCCCGTCGTGCTCTACAATATCCCTTCGCGCACCGGGCTCGCTCTGACGATCGATGACTACCGGAACCTCGCCGAGATTCCGGGGGTCGTCGCGACGAAGGAGGCGAGCGGCGATCTTACGCTCATCGATCAGGTGCTCTCCGATGGAGAGTTGATCGTCCTCGCCGGGGACGACGCACGAGCGCTCCCGCTCCTCGCCCTCGGTGCCCAAGGTGTTGTTTCGGTGGCGAGCCATCTCGTCGGCCGCGAGCTGGTCGATCTCTACGATCTGGTCGGCCTGGGGGAACTCCCGGCGGCCCGACAGATCCACCGGCGTCTGTTCCCGCTCTTCCGTGCCCTCTTCGCGGAGAGCAACCCCGCCCCCCTCAAGGCGGCCCTGGCGGCGCAGAAGCGTCTAGAGGACGTGCTCCGGGAGCCTCTGGTCCCCGCATCGAGCGCCAATCGCGAGCAGGTGGAAGCGGCGCTGGTGACCGCCGGAGTCGCGAAGACCCGCGGCTGATCACCGCATTGACTGGCTCGCGGCTCTGCCGTGATGCCTGTCCCGGACGCCGGTGCTCTCTCGTGCCTGGCCGCCGTTCAACTTCGGCAAACTCCCCCGTCTCAGCAGGCCGCTCTCAGAAGGGGAGGCTCCCCGGGTCCGACTTCTCACCAGCTCCGGATGCCTCATCCCGGGATGTCGAGTCACCCCCTCGTGTCGGCGGTGCACTCCCTCCGCGTCCATCGTCGAGGTGTGGGGGAAGGAGTTCGTCCTGCAAGCCGTCGAGGCGCCTCGGAAAGTAGGGGCGCACTTCGAGCATGAAGTTGTTGTCGCCCCAGCGCGAATCGCCGGGGCCCGGGTTCGCCTCGCGAAACGCCTGCCAGAACCCCGCGAGCTTCGCGTCGAGGTTGTCGATGAAGTGGAGTGCGAGGGCCTCCCCGGTCATCGGCTTCTTCGGCGAGCCGAATTCGAGTCGTCCGTGATGGCTGACCACGAGGTGCTGGAGCTGGAGCACCGTCTCGGGGTCGACGTCTCCGAGTTCCTTCGCGACCTCCCCGATCCAGTTGGAGATGATCACGATGTGGCCGAGCATCTGCCCGTCATCGGTGTAGCCGAAGCCGGTCTCGTAGGAGAGTTCCACCGTTTTTCCGATGTCGTGGAGGATCACGCCGGAGAGCAACATCCCTCGGTCGAGCCATCGGTAGTGGTCGCAGACCCGCTCGGAGAGTTGAGCGAGGGAGAGAACGTGCTCGAGCAATCCTCCGATGTACGCGTGGTGCATCGTCTTGCCCGCCGGTGCGTGCCTGAACGCCCTGCGCACTCCCGGGCGGTCGAGGATCGCGACGACGAGACGACGCAGCCCCTCGTCCGAGATCGAGGTGACGATCCCTTCGAGCTCCTTCTGCATCGTATCGATGTCGAGCCGGGACCTGGGAAGGAACTCTGCCGGGTCGACCCGAGCATCGTCGGCCCCGACCGGTTCGAGCTCATCGATGATCACTTGGATGTTGCCCTGGTACTCCTCGATCCGGCCGGAGACCCGCACGAACGGGTTCCGTTCGATCGCTCGGAATTCATCTCGTGTCGCCTCCCAGCGGAGGCCCTTCACCGCTGCGGAGTGGTCCCTCAGGGTGAGTTGGATGAAGTGCTTGCCGTTCCGCGTCTGCTTGAAGTTCGCACTCTCGACGAGGAACACGCCATCGAGGCGCTCCCCCCTCTTTGCGTTCTTCAGGAGTTGGTCCTGCATCGATCTCCGTCTCGTGGGGTGGTTCTGCCGTCGCCCCATTCCATCGGGCGCGCCTCGCGATCATCGAAGGAACCGGTGGAGGAGACAACCCATCCGTCCCAATCCTGTGGATGGTTGCAGTGAATTTCAAGTCGGAGCCGGCCCCGGGCCGGAGGAACACCTGAGCGCGACTACCGGCATCGCTTGTCCATCGGGTGCAAACCCGGGATGATGGCGACCATGGCGAGACTCGATCGAAAAAAGGACTCCAAGCCACCTGACCGGGAGCCACCTCGGCCCGCGTCTCGTCCCATCGCGGACGAATCCGGCCCCACGGACGGCTCTGTGCCGATCCAAGGGCGGGAGACGCTGCGCATCCTCCGGGACGACCCCCGGCACGCGGTCGATCATCTGCGGTCGCGGATCCGCGGCGGGGACGCCGACTACCGCACCTGGCACAATCTGGCGATCGCGCTCGATCGCGTCGGGGAGAAACGCCACGCGATCGACGCCGCGGAGAACGCGCGGGAGCAGAATCCGCAATCTGCGACCACGGAGTTCCTCCTCGGCCTGCTCCTGCGTCAGGGAGAGCGATTCGACGAAGCGATCGCAGCCCTCGACCGGGTCGCCGCCCTCGAGGAGGATTTCCCGAGGCTCTTCGCGACGCGCGGCGTGTTCCACTTCCTCAGGGGGGACCACGATTCCGCGCGCCAGGACCTTCGGGTCGCGATGGAGCGCGATGCGAAGGACGCCACATCGCTCTACAACCTCACCATCGTTCATGTCGCCGCCAAGGACTACGTAGAGGCGCAGAAGTGCATCGAGCTCCTGATCGCTCTCGAGCCGGAGCGAGCCAGTCACTACTACCGATTCCTCGTCGAGCTCGGAGAGGTCCGTGCCCTCGACGAGACGCTGACCCAGGCTCACCGGATCAAGAACCTCCTCAGCGTAGTCGGGGATCGGATTCGTCGTTTCTACGCGGAGTGGGGCGATGGACTCGACCCGTTGGGGCGAGAGGATCTTCGCGTGATCCGAGATGACCTGGGCACCGTCTACGGGGACATGGTCGGACTCCTCGGTGCGATGCGGCCCCGGCCGCTGAAATTCCAGCCCGCCCGATTACGCCGAATCCTCGATCGAATCGGGTTCGTCGCGATGACCCGGTCCCGGGGGATCACCATCGAGTGCGACGTCCCGGAGGAACTCCCCGATCTGGTCTGCGATGTCGAGATGATGCAGGAGGCGCTGCTCAACCTGGTCCTGAACGCGATCGAGGCGATCGTCGATCGCTATCGAGACAGTGCGATGGCGGAGGGGTTGATCCGGATCCATGCGCGACAGATCCTCGAGCGGATCGAGATCTTGTTCAGCGACAACGGCACCGGGATCCCGCCCGGGGATCTGGCGCGGGTGTTCCGCCTCGGCTTCACGACGAAGCGGCTCGGTTCGGGGATCGGACTTGCCCACACTCAGAAGATCATCGAGGAACACGGGGGCAAGGTGACGGTCCACTCGACCGGCTCGGAGGGGAGCACCCTCAAGATCGAGCTCCCCCTCCGCCCCCGCCCCTCGGAGCGATTGGTCCAGCTCCAGCACCGCGCGCGGCTCCTCGCGGAGCCGCGAGAGCTGGTACTGGAAGAACCGGGGCAGGACCTCGGCCTGTGATGTCACTTCATCGATTCGACCGCGAATGCAGCGAAGCCGAGGGCGAACCTCGGTGGCGCGCCTCGTTGGGGCGCGGTGCGAGCGGCTGAGCCGCGAGTGAGAGGCAGTCTGGAATCTTGAGGGGGCTGGCGCTCCCAGCCCCTCTGGAGGTACTTGTGTGAGCCGTGCCAAGAAGCGGCCCGAGAAGATTCTGATCGTCGATGACCAGGCGCCGCTGCGCGACTACGTGCGCCGGGTCCTCGAGGAGCTCGGCCATCCGGTTCTCGAGGCCGCCGGCCGCGACGATGCCCTCAGAATCTTCGAGGCCGAGGCGGATCAGCTCTTCCTGGTGCTGCTCGATCTCGACTTCGGGGGAGAGAAGATCGGCTTCGACATCCTCCGCCGCATGAAGGAGATCCGCGAGCAGGTGCCGGTGATGCTCCTGACCGGCGAGGGCTCGGCCTCCGACGGCGCGGAGGCGATCCGTCTCGGCGCCGCCGAGGTGCTCGAGAAGGACACCTACATCGAGCAGAACCTCGGCGTTTCGGTAGAAAAAGTGCGCCGGCTGCAGGGGCTCCTCGAGAAGCTCCGCGATCTCGACGCCGAGAATTCGACGCTGAGGCAGAAGGTCGATCTGTACGAGGAAGCGTTCCGCGAGCGCTACCAGGTGGTGGGGGAGAGCGAAGCTTTCCTCCAGGTGATCGAGGCGGCGCGGCGCATCGCCCGCGTCCCGCGCCCGGTTCTGATCCGCGGCGCACGGGGGACTGGAAAGGAGCTGATCGCTGCCTTCATCCACTACCACAGCGATCGAGCGGAGAAGCCATTCATCACCGTCAACTGCGCGGCGTTCCACGGCAATCTGCTCGAGAGCGAGCTCTTCGGTCACGAGAAGGGGGCGTTCACCGGGGCGGACCGGCGCAAGATCGGACGGTTCGAGCAGGCGGACGGCGGGACTCTCTTCCTCGATGAGATCGGGAACATGGCGCAGGACTTCCAGCAGAAGATCTTGCGGGTCCTCGAGTACCAGAGCTTCGAGCGGGTGTCGGGGACCGAGACGATCGAGACCGACGTGCGGGTCGTCGCGGCGACCAATGCCGACCTCGAGGCGATGATGTCGGAAGGGCGCTTCCGCCCCGATCTCTACGATCGACTGAGCTTCAAGGAGCTCCGACTTCCCGCCCTGAGCGGGCGCCACGGCGACGTGCCGCTGCTCGTCGAGCACTTCCGGCTGCGGATCTCCGCCGAGATCCCCTGGGTGGCAGAGCGAAGATTCACCGACGCGGCCCTGACCGTCCTCGGTCGATACCCCTGGCCAGGGAACGTCCGTCAACTGAAGAACGTCGTCGAGCGAATCCTCTGCGCGGGGGATGCCCCCCAGATCGAAGCAGCAGAGGTCGCACGCGAGCTCGAGGACCCCGAGCGGAGCGCCGGGGGCTTCAAGGAGCGGATCGAGGCGCTCGAGCGGCAGCTCGTTCTCGATTCCCTGCTTCGTTGTAGCGGCAATCAGCGGGCCGCGGCGGACGACCTCGAACTGACCTACGACCAGCTCCGGCACCTGTACAAGAAGCACAAGCTCAAGGAGCTCCTGGCGGAGGAACACCCTCTTCCTGAGTGAAGATCGGTCCGCTCGGGCGGTGTCGTGACAGGAGGGTGACCGATGCTGCGGCGAAATAGAGGGCTGCCCCCATCCGGGGTGGCCAAGGGAGAGAGATCGATGACTCACCGTGCCCTGCTCCATGTCCTCACTCTCTGCGGAGTCCTGGCGCTCGCGAGCGCCGCCGACGCCGGAGATGAACGCGTCCGCCTGGTGCTCTACAACGGCGATGCGATCGAGGGGCGCGTCTACGACCTGGGGAATCAGTACCTCGAACTCCATCGCTCCCTCGGGTCGACCCGCCTCGCGAAGAGCGAAGTCGAGTCCTGGACGCTGGTGATCGATCGCGAGGCGGAGGGGGCGCCACCGGGGATCCTGATCGTGCTGCGGGGTGGACACGAGATCGGCGGCGATGTCCGATTCCTGCCGGAGACCCTCGAGTGGGTCGTGCGTCTCGGGGCTGGGGAGGCGCGCTATCCTGAGAAAGAGGTCATTCGGACGATTCCCCCCTCCGGAGTCTGCAGCGACGGGAAATTCACTCCTCGTGTCGGGTTCCTCGATCGAATTCGGGAGGCGGTAGAGAGCGTCCGCTCCGAGAGTGTCCTCGCCCAAGAAGAGGGGAAGACGTTCGTCGAGGCGGCGGGGTTCTTCGGACTCCGAGAGCTCGAAAGATCACTCGCCGAGAGCGGGATGAACGAGACCCTCGCTCGGCTGGAGCTGCGCGAGCGATTCCGCGTCGTACTCCCCGCCGGGATCGAAGTGAGTTTCCCGAAACTCCTCGACCAGCTGAGCGATGGACAATCCGACACGCGGGTCCCCGTGCTCCAGGAGGCGCTCGTCGAACAGGGGAGCGACCTCTACCCTCTGCTCGGTCTGCTGCTCCTCGACCCCAGGCAGCCCGTCGAGGTCCGCAGTTTCTCGATCGATGTGCTGGGGAGGATGCACCGAATCCGCGAGTTGCTCGAGGCATTCCGGACGTCGAAAGGACGAGCACAGCTCGCGCTGGCGATCGCCCTCGGGGACAACGGAGTCTACATCGGGATCCCTACCCTCATCGAAGCGCTCTCCATCGACGCGAGCACCGGGGAGCATGGATCGAAGGGTTCGAAGTCCGCCCGCGAACTGGCCCTGCAGCGCCTGCATGAGTACAGCGGCGAGAACTTCGGGTTCGACCCGGAGACTTCCCCCGAGCAACAAGCCGCGGCGATCGATCGCTGGCGCACGTGGTGGAACGAGAATCGCCCCGCGGTCGAAGACTCCTTGCGTCAGAATCTCGTCGAGGGGACGGAGAGCCCGCGTCGTCGGCGCGCCGCGGACCTCTGGAGGCGTGGAATGATGGCGCGAGCCCGCGGTCAGAACGAATCGGCGGAGCAGTTCTTCGCCCAGGCGCGCGAGGCGGATCCGACGAGCATGGCCCCTCTCGTCTCACTCGGAATCATCGCCTACGACTACCGTCAGGATCTGCAAGGGGGGATCGATTTCTTTCGACAGGCGCTCTCCCGCCCCTCCGCGGAAGGCGAAGAGCCGTTGCGTCGCCTCTGCTACTTCCACCTCGGTCGGATCTATCAAGAGGCGCGCGACTACGAGATGGCGCGCAAGTCGCTCGTGAAGGCGGTCGAGATCGACCCGAGCTTCTCCGGAGGCTGGTACGAGCTGGGAAGGGTCCAGTACCAGCAGGCCCTACTGATCAGTGGTGAAGATCCGGGTCGTCGCCGTGAAGCACTCGTCGACGCCCGGAGTACGTTCGAGGACGGGATCCGTGCGATCGAGGGTGCGCGAGAGCGGCAGACGATCCTCGACACGAACGCGCTCCCCTACGACGACGATCTCCCCTTCTCGACGCGTGAGCACAACCGCTCCCTTCGAGAGATTCGTGAGCAACTCAGGGTCGAGATCGGACGATTCCATCACCAGTGCGCGGTGATCTCCCTCGCGCTCGGCGAGCCGCAGGTCGCGAAGGGGCACATCGCGAAGGCGAGGGAATTCTCCATCGAGCCCTCCGAACCCCTGGAGCGACTGGAAGCGACGGTCGATCGCCTCATCGAGCGCGCGGGCAGGCAAGCAGAGACGCCGGGAGGGTAGAGTGGGTTCTTCTGGGGAAATCTAGTCGTCATCGACACCATCGCTCCCTCCAGCCGCGCTGGCCCGTGGCCGTGAAGGTGCCTTCGGCGTGACTCAGTAGTACGTCTTCTCGGCGGTGACCCCGACGTTCGCCTCGACGAACGCCTTCAGTACTTCAGCCGGAACCGCCAAGCACTGGGTGCGCGAGCGACGCGCGACGGTGAGTCCGACACATCTGCCGTCGAGGTCGAAGATCGGGCCGCCGCACTGCTCCGGCCGCACCAGACAGTCATGGGCGAACACGCTCGGGAACGCGCTCTTCCGCTTGCTGAATCCGCCGCGAACCCGATCCGCCGCGTGGGTGGGTCCACTCTCCCGGCGCGCCCCGCCGATGGCAGGAACCACTCGGAACTCACGGGAGAGCCCGTCGCGCACCACTTCGATTTCGAGTTCTAGGGGACCGTCGAGTTGACGCATCACTCTCATCAAGTCACGCCGGGTTCTGAGTTCGGTCTCGTCGATCCGCCGGAGAACATCCCCGACGTGGATCCCGGCTGCGGATGCCGGAAATCCTGGCTCGAGTTGGGTCACGACCACTCCACCGTCCTCGTCCTCGATCGTGACCCCGAGGTAGAGTGCGTCGATGACCGCGTGAGGCCGAGACCCGACCGTACCCAAGATCCACGACTCTCCGGCGGGTGATCGGAGCAACGTTCCGATCTCGGGAGGATCGCTCTGGGGGGCGAATCGAACCGGCGTCGCCCCGAGAATCCCCGGGGCCTCGAGCAGGACCAGGTCGCGCCGCTCATCTCGGTGGATCACCACTGCGACGTGAGCCCGACCGTCCCGATCGAACACCCGAGGGTCCGTTCCGACGATCGACGATTTGCTGACTACTCGGCCTTCACGGGTGACGATTGCTCCCCATGCCGCTTGTCGCTCCCCGCCGAGGCGACTCTCGATCCGCACCGCACTCCCATCACCCACTGCCGGCACGGTCCCCGGCCAGGGCTCCTGCGCCGGCGCGACGCACGGGGGGGTATTCGACGTCGTGACGGTTCGAATCGGCTCGAGGATGATGTCGAGCTCTGTCGACCCGCGCCCGACTCGGAGGTGGAGGAGCGACGAAGCATCATCGCCAAGGAGCTGGCGTACGCGGCGCCTGTACGACTGGCTGCTGCTCACCGAGAAGCCGCCGACCCGGAGGATCCGATCCGATACCATCAGACCTGCGGCCTTGGCGGCACCGCCCGGTTCGAGGGACCGCACCTCGATGATATTCTCGTCCGGGCTGGATCCGATCTCCAAGCCGAGGCTGTCGAGCGCCTTTTCCCACACGGAGAAAGTCTCTTCCTCTTGGAGTTCGTCCCAGTGAGCGAGGAACTTCGCGACCGGCGCCTCGTAGTTCTCGGTCATCGGCACGCCGATCCGACTGTGGATCCCGATCAGCCGCCCCTCGAGGTCGAACAAGGGACCGCCGGAGTCCCCGGGCTCCATCGCGACCGACGACTGGATGAATCCATCGTTGGCGCTCGGCGAAATGACCGTCCCCAGGCGAACCACTGCGGCATCTGCCCGCGAAGTTCCGGGATAGCTGACCCCGAAGCAGATCGCGCCCTCGACCAACTTCGTCGAGTCGGCGAGCTCGACCCAGGGCAGATCCTCAGCCCCGAGGATCTGCATCATCCCCAGGTCGGCGCTGGTCTCCCGTCCCAGGCCGCGCGCGCGAAACTTGCGACCATCCGGAAGCCTGACCGACTTCACCCGACCGGGGGTGACGCAATGTCCGGCGGTCAGCACTAGGCCATCGGGGGAGACGATCACGCCGCCGTGCGCATGATCGGAGAAGTAGACGGACGCCGGTGTCACCTGCGCGATCGATTGTTTCAGTCGGGCCTCGATCGCCACGAGCTCGCCGGTGTCCTGCGCGAGGACGGGGAAGGTCGCCGCGAAGATCGTGAAGCCCGTGACGAGAACCAGGTTCCTCATGATCCGCTCCTTGACGGGGATGCGGGGACGGGGATGCGGAGACGGGGATGCGGAGACGGGGATGCGGGTGGACTCGTTCGACGCTCTGCCGACATCTTCTCCCATTTCGGCGCTCGATCCCATTCCTGATGTAGGCGGTTCGATCTCTCGATCGAGGCTGGAGATGAGACTCGGCGGAAGCCCCCAGAGGGACCTCCGCCGAGTCTTCCCACCCCCTGAGCAGAGGTAGAACGCTAGTTCTCGTCCATCTTGATGATTCCGATCAGCAGACGTTCCTCGACCTTCAGGCGGCCGACCCTGCGCTGCCAGCGGACCTCGCCCACCTCCGGGGCGACGTCGATCCGGATCGACTCGTCGGGGCCGAGGTTCGGCAAGGTGGCTTCGATCCCCACGCAACCGCGGTAGGTCTGCGAGCCCGCGGTGACCGAGTGGCCCGCCTCGACGAGCTTGCAGCTCACCCCATCGGGGGACTCGACCGGCGGGAGGGGTGGGCGACCATCGGTGTGGATCGGGATCCACCACTCGTACTCATCTGTGGTGCGGATCCACAGGTCACCTTTGGGTCGCCAGGTTTCCTTGGAGCGCTCGTCCCCGTGCACGGCGAAGTAGGTGCCCTTCCAGACGATCTGCACCGACTCGATCGTCTCGCGGGTGATTTGACCCTCCGCTCCGTACGCCTTCACCTCGTAGGTCGCGCTGTACCGACCGGGGCGGGGGAGATAGTCGCCGTACTTCGGCCAACTCTCGGCGAGAAACTCCTTGGTGCTCTTGTTGCGTTCCCACTCCGGCACGCGGCGCAGCAGTTGGAATCGCTGCTCCGGGTCGAGACGGTCCGCAGCCTTGTCGGCGACCATCGTGACAAGATTGGCGGGGACCGAATCGATCCCGCCGCCCTCGTCGATGAGGATTTCGAGCGCGCGGTCGGTCTGTCCGGACTCGAGCATCGCTTGAACGAGGAGGGGACCGGAGCCGCCCTTGAGGAGTTCGTCCGGGTCGAGATTCCCGCGGAGCATGTCGATCGCGCCCTGGGGATCGAGGTTGTCGATGCGGCGCTGGGCGGCGCCGACGACGGCGCGCAGACGGATCGGTCGGTAGCGGAGCGGGAGTTCTCCCCCGAGCGTGTTCAGTCGGGCGATCAGCTTCTCCCACTTGTTCTGTTGCTCGAGTGCGAGGAGCAGTCCATCGAAGGCCTCGACGTTGAAGAACTTGAGCGGGAGATTCTCGAGGAAGGCCTCTGCTTCCTCACCGCGGTCCGCGGATGCGAGCAGAGTGCCGTGCAGGCGCTGCACGACCGGGTCGGAGAAGGGGCCGTAGCGTTCGAGAAGAGCGAGCGCCTCCGCGGGTTGCTCCTTCAGAGCCAGTGCGCGGGCGCGGATCATCTGTACCTCGGGGACCAGCTCCGGGGGGAACTTGTCGAGGAGCGGGTCGAGAGTGGTCAGGGCGTCGTCGGGGCGGCGCTCGTCGACGGCCTTACGCGCCTCGGTGAGGGTACTCTCCGCCTGAACCCGGATCGCAGCGACCTGGTGCGAGTGCAGCGCAGTCGACGCGCACTCCTTCTCCGCAGGTGCGAGCCAGGCGTTCGGCAGTGCACGAATCACCGTCGCTGTCTCGCCAGCGGCATCGACGTCCCCGATCGCGAGTTTTTCCTGGCAGAGTCCACAGAGCTGCTGGCAGCACTGATTGACGAGGGCGCGCAGTTGGGGGGTCCCCTCGTTCTCCCCTTGCAGCAACTTTTCGAGGCTGTGCCACGCCTGGAGTGGGCGACCGCGGTCGAGGGCATCCTTCGTCTGCGCGATCGCGCGCTGACGGTGGGCGGCGGCGAGACGGTTGTCGGAACCGCGACTCCGCGAGACCTTCCAGTCGGAGAGCGACGGGCAAGTCGTGCCGTTCTCGCGGCTGAGTCGGACGAGGAGTCCTTCGGCGGTGTGGGCGACCTCCGGATCTGCGGCGGTCTCGGCTCTTTGGATCAGCTGGATCACGGCGAGTTCGCGCACCGACTCTTCGGGGGAACGGGCGAATGGATCGAGTCCTCGGACCACCGCGAGCGGCGCCGCTCCGCGATGTTCCCCGAAGATGAGGGCGAGGCATCGCTCGGCGGAGAGTTCGGGGCTCTTCGACTCGATCTTCGCGAGACGGGCGACTCCCTCGTCGAATCGAGAGAGGCGATAGAGCATGCGGATCTCGCCGAGACGGCCCTTCGGCCCGTCCTCGTCGTTGGCGACCGTGCGCCACGCTGCGAGGGCGCGCTCGGCCCGGACGATGGCACCTCGCTCACTCTCATCGAGCACGCGAAGATCGCCGCAGGCATTCTCCCAGGCGACGGCGGACCCGATCCGGGCAGTCTTGAGGGGCTTCCCCTTCAGACGGCCCGCGAGAGCGAGATCCCACTCTTGCGCCGACTCTTCATGGCGCTCCAGCCCACCGAGGATCTCGGCCCGGCGGATCCGCGCCTCGGTGTCCTTGTTGTTCGCCGCGATCCGTTGGTCGAGTCTGGCGAGTGCGGCCTCGGGGTCATCGGGGAGCTCGATCTGGGACGATCCGCTGCCTGAACGGGTTTGCCCGCCACCGGAGCACCCGAGGAGAAGCCCGAGGAGGAGCCAGGGGAGTGGACTGAGGAAGTCGAGGGCACGACCACTCGTCGGTCGGCTCCCTGAGGTTCTGGCGTTGGTGCGAAGCATCGGGTTCCTTTCGCGCACATCGATGGGGCGCAGCTGGGCCACCACGGGGGCGAACCGGGGGCGCCTCTTCCGCTATCGACCGCCCGCACCCGAATCCTGAGGAGAAGCCTCGAGGATCGGGGTGGCGCGGTTGCCTTGCCAGGGCCCTGCGCCCCGCCCATCATGCCCCTCTTCGGAGGCTCCCTCCGAATCTCCGCTCCATCACTCTGCTCGCACCAGAACGGGAAGGTGCCCCGGATGAAGATCCACGAGTACCAGGCGAAGGGGGTCCTCGCCCGTCATGGCGTGCCCGTTCCCAGGTTCGGCCTCGCGACTTCGGTCGAGGAGGCCGTGCTCCGCGCGGATGAGCTCGGCGATGGCCCCTGGGTCGTCAAGGCGCAGATCCACGCCGGCGGTCGGGGCAAGGGGGGCGGGGTGAAGGTCACTCGGTCGCGCGCCGAGCTCGAGGAGGCCGCCGGGACCATCCTCGGGATGCAGCTCGTCACCCACCAGACCGGCCCCGCGGGGCAAAAGGTGCAGAAGATCATCGTCGAGGAGGGGTGCGACATCGCCCGCGAGCTGTACCTCGGGCTGGTCATCGACCGTCAGAAGGAGCGACCGGTGCTGATGGGGAGCGCCGAGGGCGGGATGGACATCGAGGAGGTGGCTGCCAACACCCCGGAGAAGATTCACTTCGTTCCGTTCGACCCGGACCGTGGGGTATCCAAGGAAGAGGGAGTCGTGCTCGCCGGGAAGCTCAGGCTCACCGGGGCGAGCGCGGAGCAGTTCGCGGGAGTCGCGACCGCTCTCGCGGCCGCGTTCGTCGCTGAGGACTGCTCTCTGATGGAGATCAACCCGCTCGTCGTCACCGGCTCGGGCGATGTGATCGCGCTCGATGCGAAGATCAACTTCGACGACAACGCGCTCTTCCGCCACCCGGAGAATTTCGAGCTGCGGGACACCGCGGAGGAGGATCCCCGCGAGCTCCGGGCCAGCGAGTGGGACCTGTCGTACATCTCGATGGACGGGGATATCGGGTGCATGGTCAACGGCGCTGGGCTCGCGATGGCGACCATGGACATCATCCAGCTCCGCGGAGGGGAACCTGCGAACTTCCTCGACGTCGGCGGAGACGCCACCGCGGAGCGCGTCCGCGAGGCTTTCCAGATCATCCTGGGTGACCCAGAGGTGAAGGCGATACTGGTCAACATCTTCGGCGGGATCGTCCGTTGCGACCTGATCGCCGATGGGATCATCGAAGCGGCGCGCACCACCGAGATCGGGGTGCCGCTGGTCGTGCGTCTCGAGGGGAACCGGGTCGAGGAGGGGAAACGCCTCCTCGCGGACTCGGGGCTCGATCTCACGACCGCCGACGACTTGGCGGACGCGGCCCAGAAGGTGGTCGCCGCGGCGAAAGGAGCCCGCCGATGAGCATCCTCGTCGACGCGAACACGAGACTGATCGTCCAGGGGTTCACCGGTCGGACCGGCACCTTCCACAGCCAACAGTGCATCGAGTACGGCACGAATCTCGTCGGTGGAGTGACCCCGAAACGGGGGGGGCAGATGCACCTCGATCGTCCGGTCTTCAACACGGTCGAAGAGGCGCGCCGGGAGACCGACGCGAACACCAGTGTGATCTTCGTTCCGGCGCCATTCGCGGCGGGGGCGATCATCGAGGCCGCGGAGGCGGGGATCGGGGTCATCATCTGCATCACCGAGGGGATTCCGACCCTCGACATGGTGCGGGCGAAGGCGGTGGTCCGTGAGAGCGGCGCACGCCTCGTCGGTCCCAATTGCCCAGGGGTGATCACGCCGGGGGTCTGCAAGATCGGGATCATGCCAGGATTCATCCATCGCCCGGGATCCGTCGGGGTGGTCTCACGCTCCGGCACGCTGACCTACGAGGCGGTTCATCAGCTCACGGTCAGGGGGATCGGCCAGTCGACCTGCGTCGGGATCGGGGGCGACCCGGTGATCGGCAGCACCTTCACCGACATCCTGAAGCTGTTCCACGCCGACCCCGACACCGAAGCGGTGGTGATGGTCGGAGAGATCGGTGGCACGGCAGAAGAGGAGGCCGCCGATTACATCCGCTCCACCATGACGAAACCCGTCGTCGGTTTCATCGCGGGGCGGACCGCGCCTCCCGGAAAGAGGATGGGCCACGCGGGGGCGATCGTCTCCGGTGGAAAGGGAACTGCGGCGGACAAGATCCGGGCGCTCGAAGCAGCCGGGGTCACCGTCGCGGATTCTCCGGCTGCGATCGGAGAGACGCTGGCGGGAGTCATCGCCTAGCGGAGGCTGGGGACTGGCTCCGCACCGCGGTGCCTGTCCCATCTTCGCCGGCTCGCAGAACCAGAACCAGGCTCGGAGCGAGGAGAGACCATGTCACGGAACAAGATCGGAGTGATCGGCGGCGGGTTCGTCGGATCGACGACCGCGCAGAGAATCGCAGAGAAGGAGCTCGGGGATGTCGTCCTGATCGACATCGTCGAGGGGATGCCGCAGGGCAAAGCGCTCGACATCTTCGAGGCGAGCCCGGTCTACGGGTACGACAGCCGGGTCGTCGGCGCCAACGACTATTCTGCGCTCGCCGGAGCCGCCGTCGTCGTGATCACCGCAGGCATCCCGCGCAAGCCGGGGATGGACCGTTCCGATCTGCTCCGGGTCAACGGCGAGATCATGCAGAAGGTGGTCTCGGGGATCATGGAGGTCGCGCCCGACGCGATGCTGATCGTCGTCTCGAACCCCCTCGACGTGATGTGCTTCGTCGCCCACGAGGTCTCGGGTCTCCCGAAGAACAAGGTGATGGGTATGGCGGGAGTGCTCGACACCGCTCGGTACCGCAGCTTCATCTCCGAGGCGCTGAATGTCTCGGTGAAGGACGTTCAAGCGATGGTGCTCGGGGGCCACGGGGACAGCATGGTCCCACTGGCGAGCACCGCCTCGGTCAGCGGGATCCCGATCACGCAGTTGCTCTCCCGCGAGAAGATCGACTCTCTGATCGAGCGGACCCGCCACGGCGGAGCGGAGATCGTCAACCTGCTGAAGACGGGGAGCGCCTACTACGCCCCGAGCGCCGCGGCGGCGACGATGGTCGAGTCGATCGTGCGCGATCAGCGCCGCATCCTCCCCTGTTGCTGCCGTCTCGATGGGGAGTACGGGATCGACGGAACGTGGGTCGGGGTCCCGGTCGTGCTCGGAGCGGGCGGAATCGAGCAGGTGATCGAACTCGACCTCGAACCGGCGGACACCGCTGCACTCCGCACTTCCGCGACCGCGGTCAAGAACGGTCAGGAAGAAGTCGCAGGGATGCTATCGATGAGTTAGCTCAGCGAAGACCTGATGGAACTGGCTCGCCGAAGGTGATGCCTGTCTTCGTCGGTACTCCGACGGACCACGTTCGCAGTGGAGACGGTCGGCGCGACGGTGGATCCGCAGGCGATCGTCCGGGACAGGCATCAACTTCGGCGAAGGTCGGCGTCAGCGCCGCTTGGGCTCGGCAGCGATGGCTCTCAGCCGATCGCGGAACCTCTCGACCTCGGTCGGGTCCTCGCCGGGGAGTTCGGCGCCCATCACCCAGGCGGCGAGTCGCACCTGCTTTCGCGTGCCGGAGAGGACCGCCTCGAGGAAGCGCTTCCGCTCGAGTTCGAGGTCGCGGAACGCCTCGACGATCCGCAACTCCCGGGCGCTGACCATCGTCGGGAGGTCCCGAGGCTCGTCCTTCGTCGTGTCGACGAGGTTCGCGAGGATCTCGTAGGCGGGCGGCGGGTACGGCGCGGTCTCATCCAAGACGTAGTCCGCAGTCACCCCCAGACGGTGCGCGAGCCCGAGGGCCGAGGGCCCCCGAGGGACGTGAATCCCGGCCTCGATCCGAGAAAGAGCGCTCGGAGTGACCGAGGCATCCCGGGCGAGGGAGCGCTGCGCGACCCCCTGGTCGCGGCGCAGGTTGAGAAGTTTGCGTCCGATCTCCATACTCACCCCTTCTTGGAAGCTGGCGCCGGAGTCCCCGACGCGAAGCGCGATTGTTGCGAAAACGCAATTCGGGTCAAGACTGAGACGCCCCGAAGCGGGTTGGAGAACCACACATGGCTCCCTTCGAACCCCCCGAGGAGCTGATCATCGCTCTGCGCGCGGCCCGTAAGCCCTTTCTCTGCACGCACATCTATCCCGACGGCGATGCCGTCGGTTCGACCGTTGCGCTCGCCCGGATCCTGCGCGCCCGAACACGCGCGGAACCGACGGTTCTGCTGACGCACCCACCCCCGGAGAAGCTCGCGGCCGCCGATCGGCAGGGGGTCGCCTCGGTGATCTCGGGGGAGCCGAGCCCCGAACAAGTGGCCCTGATCGCTGCCGCCGACGCGATCATCGTCCTCGACACCTCCGATCCCGACCGACTCGGTCGTCTCTCCGAGTCGGTCTTCTCGAGCAAGGCGCCGAAACTCCTCATCGATCATCACATCTGCGAGGACCCGTCGATCTTCGACGTCCCCTGGTCGGTCCCGGAGAGCCCCTCCACCGGCAATCTGGTGCTCGCCATCCACGATGTGCTCGGAGGGACCCTCGATCGATCGACCGCCGAGTCCCTGTTCGTCGCGCTCGCGACCGACACCGGATGGTTCCAGTTCTCCAACACGACCCCGGAGGCGTTCGAAGCGGCTGCGGCGCTGCGCGAAGCGGGGGTCGATCCCGAAGCGCTCCACCGGGACATCCACGAGCGCTCCACCCCGGAGAGGACCCGGGCCCTCGGCGAAGTGCTCGCACGGCTCGAGACCTCGGCGGGAGGTCGCATCGTCCATTCATTCCTCACCATCGCCGATCGGGAGCGGCACGGCATTCCCCTCGAGGAGCTCGATGGGTTCATCGACGCTCTCAAACAGGTCCGGGGGGCCGAAATCGTCTTCCTGGTCGTTGAACTCTCCCCAGGCCGGTTTAAAGTGTCCCTACGCTCGAAGGGGGCCGTGGACATTCATTCGGTCGCGGCGCATTTCGGTGGTGGCGGCCACGCGAAGGCCGCAGGGTGTCGCCTCGAAGGGGACGCTACCGAGGTCGCGAAACGCCTCGTCGCCGAGTGTTCCCATGTGCTCGGGGCCAAGGAATCCTGATCCCGGCCGTTCAGATCCCGGCTTCTGGTCACGGGACTCGGGACTCGGGACCCGGTTCACGAAACTCTGATCCTCAAGTCTGCGAACGAGGCCACCCCGTGGCCGCGAGGTGTCGACAATGCTTTCCCGATGTGTAGCGGCACCTCGCCGACTCTTGCTGATCGGGGCACTCGTGCTCCCGCTGGTCGGCTGTGGCGAGGAGAAGGTCGCCCCGGTCGTCGACAGCACGCCGCAGAAGACCCCCGCGCAGATCGCCGAAGAGAACGCCGCGATCCACGTCGAGCGGGTGCGCGGGCAGTTCAGCCGGGCCCAGGACCGGATCGATCAAGACCCCACCGCGTTCGACAACAACATTCGAAATCTCGAGGTGCTCGCTTTCGAGGCGAAGGGGACGGCTCTCGAGGAGCCGGTCGCGCGGAAGCTCGCGGAGCAACGGCAGGCGCGGGAAGCGTATGCGCAGACTCGACTCGACGAGATCATCGTCGAGGTCGATCGACTGGTGAAGGAGAAGGACTACTACACCCCACAGGATCTCCTCGCACAGTTCGATCCCGAGGGGCTCTTCAGCGACACGCCGGCGCAGAAGCAGTGCCGCGAGAAGACCGACTGGGTGGTGACGGCGCAGGATGGCGAGAACGATTTCCTGACGATCAGCGCCCGGGCTCGTGCCTTCCACAAGCAGGGCGGGATCGAGGACCTCGCGAACGCGATCGGCCACCTCGAGAGCTACTCCGATGTCTACGCGGAGACCCCGTACTACCCGGAGGTCCGCGAGACGATCGCGCTCTACTTGGGAGAATTTCTCGCGCTGAAGGCGAAGCGCGCCGCCAGCGAGAACGTGCCCTGGAAAGAGCTGAAAGTGGATCAGTACCTGTCCGAGTTCGGGGCTCGTTCGAGTGGCGATGCCGACGTCTGGACCGCCAGTGATGACGTGATCACGGGGAACAATGTCACCGAGCAACTCGCGATGCTCGAGATCGGAGAGGATAACTGGACGAGCTTCATCGTCGAACTCGAACTGAAGGTCCCGTCCGGTCAGACCCTCAACGTCGGGGTCACCTATATGAGCCGTCTCGGCTCCCAGGAGAAGCAGTACGACGTCGAGAATTTTGTTCCGGAATCGAAGGGGTGGCTCCGCCTCCTCGTCGATTTCCGGGATGGGCGCGTCCAGATGAAAGACCTCGAGACCCTCGATCCTCTCGTATTGCCGTACACCCCTCGCACCGCCGGCGAAGGCGGGATCGCGCTCTTCCTCAAGCCGGGAGAGAAGATCGAGGTCCGGAACGTCCGCACCAAGGTTCTCTCGAAGAGGGAGCCCGCGGGAGATGGCGGCGGCGACGAGCCAGGGGACTGATCCAAAGTGTCCCGCTTCGATGCTCGTGAGATCGGGAGTTGGGAGCAGGACGTCGCGAGCCTCGCGGGCAGTCTGGTCCACGAGGTGAAGAACCCGCTCTCCACGCTCAACATCTCCACCCAACTCCTCCTCGAAGAGGCGGGTGCGCCGACGACTCCCCGCGAGCAGCGAGCGGTGCGCCGACTCCAAGTGATGCATGGAGAGATCGCCCGGATCGAACAGATCGTCAGCTCCTTCCTCCAGTACGTGCGGCTGAACCGGATCGACGGTCGCCCCCTCGACCTGGACGTACTGCTGCGCCGCCTCCTCGCCGACAACGGCGATGGCCTCGAACGCGCGGGAATTCGGGTCCACTTCCAGGAGGGCGAGAGCCTTCCGGAGATCCTCGGAGATGAGGCACTCCTGCGTCAGGCGTTCCTCAACCTGGTCCGGAACGCCGAGCAAGCGATGCCCGAAGGGGGGGAGCTGATCGTGCGGACCGCGTTCATCGAGGACGCCGATCCCCCGCGGGTCGAAGTCGAGTGGATCGATACCGGCGTCGGGATTCCCGATGACCGGCTTCCGCAGATCTTCCATCCGTACGTCTCCTCGAAGAAGGCGGGCACCGGCCTCGGTCTCCCGACCGTGCTGAGGATCGTTCGTCTGCACGGGGGGAGTATTCGGGTCGAGACCGAGATCGGTCAGGGGAGCCGATTCGTCGTCGAATTGCCGTCGAGTGGAGGGGGAGGAGGGACGCCGTGACCGCGCGAGACGGCCTCCGAATCCTGACCATCGACGACGAGGCGCTCCACGCCGAACTGGTCTCCGATGCGCTCGCCGCAGTGGGCTACCCGGTCGACATCGCGACCTCGGGGCAAGCGGGACTCGAACGCCTCCGCCAAACTCCCTACGACCTTCTGATCACCGACCTGAAGCTCGGAGACATCGACGGGATCGACCTGATCCGGCAGTCCCGCACCATCCATCCCTTCCTCGCGGTGATCGTCGTCACCGGCCACGGCACCGTCGAGTCAGCGGTCCAGGCGATGCAGCAGGGGGCGAGCGACTACCTGCAGAAACCGCTCGAGATCGCGGCGCTGCGGATCAAGGTCGAGAAGGCGCTCGAAGGTCAGGCGCTCCGGAGACGGACCGAGGAGCTGGAGCGGCGGATCGACACCAAGTTCGGTTTCGAGGGGATCATCGGGTCGAGCCACGCGATGCACGCGATCATCCAACGGCTCTCCCAGGTCGCCGGTACCGATGTCTCGGTCTTGCTCACCGGCGAGAGCGGAACCGGGAAGGAGTTGGCGGCGAAGGCGATCCACTCGAACAGCCGCCGCCGCGGCAAGGTGTTCGTGCCGCTGAACTGCGCGGCCCTCTCCGGAGGAATTCTCGAGAGCGAGCTCTTCGGTCACGAGAAGGGGGCGTTCACCGGGGCGACCTACACCCGCAAGGGGCGCTTCGAGCACTGCCACGGAGGCACGCTCTTCCTCGACGAAGTGGGGGACATCCCCCTCGAGACGCAGGTCAAGCTTCTGCGCGTCGTCGAAGAGGGGGTGGTCACCCGGATCGGTTCGAACACGGAGATCCCGGTCGACGTCCGACTGATCTCCGCGACCCACCGAGATCTGCGGAAGCGGATCGAAGAGGGGGAGTTCCGCGAGGACCTGTTCTACCGACTCAACGTGGTCAGCATCGAGATTCCGCCTCTGCGTGAGCGCACCGCGGACATCCCGTTGATCGTGAATCACTTCATCGGGGAGTACGCTCGGATCCACGAGAAGGGGAACACGGGGATCTCGCACGATGCACTGCGGGTCCTCACCCGTTACGCGTGGCCGGGCAACGTCCGGGAGCTGAAGAACGCGATCGAGAACATGATCGTGATCTCCGCCGGACCGATCCTCGGCGTCGAGGACCTTCCCGCCCACATCCGTCCCGAGGACCCGGTGACCGAGAACGATGGAATCCGAGTCGGGATGACGATTCACGAGCTGGAGCGACAGCTGATCACCGCCACGCTCGAAGCGGTGGGTGGAAACCGGAAAGAGGCGTCGCGCCTCCTCGGAATCGGCGAGAGGACCCTGTACCGGAAGATCGCGGAGTACGGGCTTCGTTCGGATTGAGGCTCATCGACGTGCTGCCAATCTGGCACCGACCGGAGACGGGCCTTTTTCGGGCTGCCGAATCGGCAGGAGGAGGGCGCTCGAGCAGCACCCACAACCTGAGGGTACATCGGCACTTCCGGTCGTGGTGGGGCCAGGAACAGGGTTTGCCCTTGAGGTGGTACCCAGGCCTTTCCTCCCACCAGTGGTGAGGTTGCGGCGGGGATCGGAAACGGGCCCGGACCCGGGGCCGGAAGTGAAAAGCGAGAAGCCCCCAGGGACGCCGGGGGATCAGCGGAATGGAGCGCCCAATGGGGAAGATCATCGGCATCGACCTGGGTACCACGAACTCCGTGGTGGCAGTGATGGAAGGCGGCGAGCCCACCGTCATCCCCAACCTCGACGGCAACCGGGTGACCCCCTCCGTCGTCGCGTTCACCGAGTCCGGGGATCGTCTCGTCGGTCAGACCGCGAAGCGTCAAGCGGTCACCAATCCGGGGAACACTGTCTTCTCGATCAAGCGGTTCATGGGTCGTCGTCACGACGAGGTCCGCGACGAGGAGAAGATGATCCCGTACGAGGTGATCGGTGGCCCCGAGGACCTCGTCCGCGTGAGGCTCCGGGGCAAGGAATACACCCCTCCCGAGATCTCCGCGCTGATCCTCCAGTCGCTGAAGGAGTCGGCCGAGGCGTATCTCGGACAGCCGGTCACGGAAGCGGTGATCACCGTCCCCGCCTACTTCAACGACAGTCAACGGCAGGCGACCAAGGACGCGGGAAGGATCGCCGGTCTCGAGGTGAAGCGGATCATCAACGAGCCGACCGCGGCGGCGCTCGCCTACGGGCTGAACAAGAAGGGGAACGAGAAGATCGTCGTCTTCGACCTGGGAGGAGGGACGTTCGACGTCTCGATTCTCGAAGTCGACGAGGGGATCTTCAAGGTTCTGTCGACCAACGGCGACACGCACCTCGGCGGGGACGACTTCGATGATGTGCTGATCCACCACATCGCAAACGAATTCAAGAAGACGAACTCGGTCGATCTGCGCAAGGATCTGATGGCGCTGCAGCGCCTGAAGGAGGCGTCGGAGAAGGCGAAGTGCGAGCTCTCGAGCCGCACCCAGACCGAGCTGAACCTCCCGTTCATCACGGCGGACGCCTCGGGGCCTCAGCACCTCCAGATGTCCGTCACCCGGGCGACCTTCGAGAACCTGGCGAAGGACCTGATCCAGCGCACGCGCCGCCCCTGCGAGATCGCGCTCTCGGATGCGGGACTGTCGCCGAGCGAGATCGATGAAGTGATCCTCGTCGGCGGCTCGACCCGGATCCCCGCGATCCAGGTGATCGTGAAGCAGATCTTCGCCAAGGAGCCGAACCGCTCGGTGAACCCGGACGAGGTCGTGGGGATGGGCGCTGCAATCCAGGGAGGAATCCTCGGCGGCGACGAAAAGCTCAACGAGGTGCTCCTGCTCGACGTCACGCCACTCTCCCTCGGGATCGAGACCCTGGGCGGGGTCACCACGCGGCTGATCGAGCGGAATACCACGATCCCGACCTCCAAGAAGCAGGTCTTCTCGACGGCGGCGGACAACCAGCCGGCGGTGGACGTGCACGTCGTTCAGGGAGAGCGCGAGATGGCGGGGGACAACCGCACCCTCGGGCGCTTCCAGCTCGACGGAATCCCGCCCGCTCCGCGCGGCGTCCCACAGGTCGAGGTGACTTTCGACATCGACGCCAACGGGATCCTGAACGTCTCCGCGAAGGACCTCGGCACCGGCAAGCACCACTCGGTCAAGATCGAGTCGTCGTCGGGGCTGAGCGAGGACGACGTCGAGAAGATGCGAAAGGACGCCGAGCGATTCGCGGAAGAGGACAAACTCAAGCGCGAACTGATCGAGAACCGCAACGAAGCGGACCAACTCGTCTACTCGACGGAGAGTACGCTCAAGGAGAACCGCGACAAGCTGGACGAACCGACGATCACCGCGATCGAGAGTGCTCTCGCGGGACTCCGGAAAGCGAAGGACGACTCGAGCGCGACGAGCGATTCGATTCGCACCGCGATCGACGACGTGAACAAGGCCACGCACGAGCTCGCGAAGAAGCTCTACGAGAAAGCAGCCGCGGGATCGGCCGAGCCATCCCCCGGCTCCGATCGTGCGGGGAGCGCCGAAGCGGCGGGGGCGGGCAGCCGAGCGTCGGGCGACTCGGACAACGTCGTCGACGCCGATTTCGAGGTCAAGGACTAGATTCTGTGGATACCCCCCCCCGCCCCTCTCCCCTTGGGGGAGGGGCGGGGTGCTCGGGTGCTCCGCGCTGAGCGTGGTTCTTCGACCCCTTCGGAGGGGCGGCCCTCCTTCGTCGAGATTGAGAAAGGCACCGCAGAGCGGAGCCTGTCCCCAGCCGAGACTTGTCGACTCTGTTGCGCCTGGAGTCTCCCGGCCTAGAATCGATGCTGCAGCCTCATTCGGTCCCTGCCCCGCAGTTTCCGCTGCGGATGGGGTCGGTGCGGATGGGGTCGCCGAGACGGTAGCGGGGGGAAGACACGGCGCGTCGCGTCGATCCGGGGACCCGCTCGCGAGCGCCTCCCCCGCCTTCCCACCGTTCCGGTCTCCCCCCCGGTGACCGGAGTACCTTACTCCGGGCCTTCAGGGGTGGAGATTCGGCGCCGAAGATGGGCGATGGAGGACCGCATGAACAAAGATGTGAACCTGTTCTCGCTGATCTCGTCGAAGATCGACACGGACGAGTATCGGGAATTGAGCTGGCAGGGTAGCTTTCACGACTACCTGAGTCTCGCCTACGAGACCCCCAGCATCGCCCGAAACGCGTTCCAGCGCGTCTACGACATGATCCGGTCGTACGGGGCCACCGAGACGACCTATCTGAATCGTCCGGTCACCCACTTCAATTTCTTCGATGATCCGGGGAACGCTGGCAAGGACGCGGTGTTCGGCCTCGACGGCCCTCTCCTCAGGCTCGTGAACTTCTTCAAGTCCGCCGCCCATGGGTACGGGACCGAGAAGCGGGTCCTCCTGCTCCACGGACCGGTCGGATCCTCGAAGAGCACGATCGTGCGTCTGCTGAAGCGCGGCATCGAGCGCTACTCGCGCTGCCCGGAAGGGGCGCTCTACACCTTCCAATGGCAGGATGAGAAGGGGGAGTGGATCGATTCGCCGATGCACGAAGAACCCCTCTACTTGGTGCCGGAGAGCGCGCGCCAGGAGCTGTGTGGAACGATCAACGCGACCGGTCGGGGCGTGTACCCGATCGCGCTCGGCGGGGGGCTCTGCCCCTTCTCGCGCTGGTACTACAACTACTACATGGAGAAGTACGACGGCGATTGGCACCAGCTGATCAACCACGTCAAGGTGCGCCGTCTGCTCCTGTCCGAGGAGGATCGGGTCGGGGTTGGGACGTTCCAGCCGAAGGACGAGAAGAACCAGGACTCGACCGAGCTGACCGGAGACGTCAACTACCGCAAGATCGCCGAATACGGCTCTGAATCCGACCCGCGCGCCTTCAACTTCGACGGCGAGTTCAACATCGCCAACCGCGGGGTCATCGAGTTCATCGAAGTGCTGAAGCTCGACGTCGCGTTCCTCTACGACCTGCTCGGGGCGAGCCAGGAGCACGCGATCAAGCCGAAGCGATTCGCTCAGACCACCATCGACGAAGTGATCATCGGGCACACCAACGAGCCGGAGTATCGCAAACTCCAGTCGAACGAGTTGATGGAGGCGTTCCGTGACCGGACCGTCAAGATCGACGTGCCGTACATCACCACGCTCGCCGACGAGATCCAAATCTACGAGAAGGACTACGCACCGAAGAAGATGGCGAAGCACATCGCTCCGCACACTCTCGAGATCTGCGCGATGTGGGCGGTCCTCACTCGGCTCGAGGAGCCGAAGAAGGCCCAGCTCAGCCTGATGCAGAAGCTCAAGCTCTACGACGGCAAGAGCGTCTCCGGGTTCACCGAGGAGAACGTCAAGGAGCTGCGGGAAGAGGCCACCCGCGAGGGTCTCGAGGGAATCTCTCCGCGCTACATCCAGGACAAGATCTCGAACGCGCTCGTCTCCGAATACGACTACGTCAATCCGTTCATGGTCATGAACGAGCTCGAGGGGGGCTTGAAGCACCACTCGTTGATCTCCAGCGAAGAGGTTCGTGCGCGTTACCGCGAACTGCTGGCGACGGTGAAACAGGAGTACGAGGACATCGTGAAGAACGAGGTCCAGCGGGCGATCAGCGCGGATGAAGAGGCGATCTCGAAACTTTGCTCGAACTACATCGACAACATCAAGGCATACACCCAGCGCGAGAAGCTCCGGAACCCGTACACGAATCAGTTCGAGGAACCGGACGAGCGCCTGATGCGGTCGATCGAGGAGAAGATCGACATCCCGGAGAGCCGCAAGGACGATTTCCGCCGGGAGATCATGAACTACATCGGCGCGCTCGCGGTCGACAACAAGCAGTTCGACTACAAGACCAACGCTCGTCTGCAGAAGGCGCTCGAACTCAAACTGTTCGAAGACAAGAAGGATTCGATCAAGTTGACCAGCCTGGTCTCCGATGTCGTCGACAAGGACGCCCAGCAGAAGATCGACGTGGTCAAGGACCGACTGATCAAGAAGTACGGCTACAACGAGGACAGCGCGACGGATGTGCTGAACTACGTGGCGAGCATCTTCGCGCGGGGAGACGTCAAGAATCGCTAGAGGGGACCCTTCGGGCGCCTCTCGCGGTCGCCTGCTACAGTGGACCGTTCGGCCACTGAGCAGGCTCCCCTTCGCCCCCGCCCTCTGGCGCCGAACAACCGTAGAGGAGACCACACTTGGTTCGCAGGGTTGACCCCGATTCCCGACGATTCCGCGACATCGTGCGCGGCAAGATTCGGGACAACCTGAAGCACTATATTTCGCGGGGCGAGCTGATCGCGCGGCAGGGGAAGAACTCGGTCAGCGTTCCCCTCCCGCAGATCGACATCCCGAACTTCCGCTTCGGCAAGACCGAGCAAGGCGGGGTCGGGCAAGGACCGGGGGGCGAGGGCGCTTCCCTCGGTGGCGAGGAAGCGGACGGCGGCCCGGAAGCCGGAGACCAGCCTGGGGAGCACGTCCTCGAGGTCGACGTCACTCTCGAGGAGCTCGCGGAGATCCTCGGCGAGGAACTCGAGCTGCCGCGGATCGAGCCGAAGGGGACCGAGTCGGTCCACACCACCAAGGAGCGCTACACGGGAATCAACAGTACCGGCCCCGAGTCGCTCCGCCACTTCAAGCGCACCTTCAAGCAGGCGCTCAAACGGCAGATCCAGACCGGCAACTACGACCCGGAAAATCCGATCATCATCCCGACCCGGGAGGATCGTCGGTACCGTTCGTGGAAGACTCTCAGCGTGCCGCAGTCGAACGCGGTGATCATCTACATGATGGATGTCTCCGGTTCGATGGGGAACGAACAGAAAGAGATCGTCCGCATCGAGAGCTTCTGGCTCGACACCTGGCTGAAATCGCAGTACGAGAACATCGAGACCCGCTACATCATCCACGACGCCGCCGCTCGCGTGGTCGACGCCCACACCTTCTTCCACATCCGCGAGTCGGGGGGGACGAAGATCTCATCCGCCTACAAACTCGCCAAGGAAGTGATCGAGAAGGAGTTCCCGCCGTCGGAGTGGAACATCTACCCGTTCCACTTCTCCGACGGCGACAATTGGGGGGGCGACGACACCAGCCTCTGCATGAGCATCCTCTCCGAGCAGCTCATGCCGTGGAGCAACATTTTCTGCTACGGGCAGGTGAAGAGCGCCTACGGCAGCGGTCAGTTCATCAAGGATCTCCGCGAGGCGTTCCCGGGGGATGACCGGCTGATCTTGAGCGAGATCAACTCGCGCGACGAGATCCTCACATCGCTCAAGACGTTTCTCGGGAAGGGGAAGTAGGGTGTTCGAGCAACGCACTCTCACCCCTCGACTTGAAGAGCTGCGCCGGGAGATCCGCGGGTACGCGGTGGAGTACGGCCTCGATTTCTTCGAAGTGATCTTCGAGATGGTCGACTACGACGAGATGAACATGATCGCCTCGTACGGCGGTTTCCCGACCCGGTACCCGCACTGGCGCTTCGGGATGCAGTTCGAGGAATTGCAGAAGTCGTACAGCTACGGCCTCTCGAAGATCTACGAGCTGGTGATCAACACCGACCCCTGCTACGCCTACCTGATGCGCTCGAACCCAGAGGTGGACCAGAAGCTGGTGATGGCTCACGTGTACGGCCACAGCGACTTCTTCAAGCACAACTACTGGTTCTCGAAGACGAATCGCCAGATGGTCGACACCACGGCGAACCATGCGGTCAAGGTGCGCCGCCACATCGACCGCTACGGCCTCGAGGAGGTCGAGCAGTTCATCGAAGTGTGTCTCTCCCTCGAGAACATGATCGATCCCCACGCTCCGTACTTCGGTGAATACTCGAAGCAGAGCGAGGAGTCACTCGAGGAAGAGCGCCTGGCAATCCACGGGACGAAGTTCAAGACGAAGCCGTTCATGGAGGAGTTCGTCAACCCTCCGGAGGTCCTCAAGGAGGAGCGCCGGAAGCGGCTGAAGGAACTCGAGCGGGAGGAGCGGTTCCCGGCGAAACCCCAACGCGATGTCCTCAAATTCCTGATCGAGAACGCACCTCTGCGGCGTTGGCAACGAGACATCCTTCAGATCATCCGCGACGAGGCGTACTACTTCGCCCCACAAGGGATGACCAAGATCATGAACGAAGGGTGGGCGAGCTACTGGCACTCGAAGATCATGACCACGCGCGCCCTCGAGGCTTCCGAGGTGATCGATTACGCCGACCACCATTCGGGGACGATGGGAACCCGCCCTGGGGTATTGAACCCCTACAAGGTGGGGATCGAGCTCTTCCGAGACATCGAGGAGCGCTGGAACACCGGTCGCTTCGGCCCTGAGTACGACGCCTGTGACGACTACCGCGCCCGCCGCGAGTGGAATCGAGAGACCGGCCTGGGGCGCGAAAAGATCTTCGAAGTGCGAAAGATCTACAACGACATCACCTTCATCGACGAGTTCCTGACCCAGGACTTCTGCGATCGCTCCGAGCTCTTCACGTACAAGTTCGATCGTCACTCCGGGAACTACGTCATCGAGAGCCGCGAGTTCAAGGCGATCAAGGACAAGCTGCTCGACAGCCTCGCAAACCTCGGCCGGCCGATCATCCACGTCGATGATGGCAACTTCAAGAACCGCGGCGACATGCACCTGACCCACGAGTATCACGGGGTCCCGTTGAAGCTCGACTACGCCCGCGCGACCCTGGAGAACCTGCATCGCATCTGGTCCCGCGGGGTCCATCTCGAGACGCAGGTCGATGGCAAGAAGAAGCTCCTCAGCTTCAACGGCAGCCGTCACGAAGAGAAGGTGCTCGGGTAGCCGAGCTCACCGCAGACGCACGGCCCCTTCCTGGGACGGGTTGTTCCTCACTTGTCCCCCTCCCTGACTCAGGACACTAGTCGTCGGCCTGCTTTTCTTCCCCGAGCAGACTCCTTGTGCAGCTCAGAAGGAGTAGCGTCGGAAGTTCCGACTCGAGAGAAGGAAGCCCTAGGACCGCGACGAACTGGCCTGGCCGGAGTGCAGTGCGGCCTTCGCGGACCGTGGTGACGACTTCCGGGACGCCGAGTTCCGGCTCCGCGGCGAAGTCCTCGGCCTCGTCACCCGCGCCGGCTACGCCCGGACCCACCTTGCGCGCGACCTGCAGCTCCCAGTTCAGGATCACCCCTTCGCGTCCGCGACGCGGGCGAACGATCGCTTCCATGGTGAGGCCGGTGTTCATCACCTTGATCACTGGATCGAGGACACCGTCCGCACCCTCATCGAGCCGATCGACGTACGCCTCTTGATCTACGACCAGCCAGTGCGAGCGCTGATTCGCGTAGATCGTCATGCGCGGCGCGCTGAGCAGCTGGAGATCATTTCGGGCGGCGAACGCGACGAGAAGCCGGGTGCCCTCCTCAGCGCTCAGCCGCTTCGCCCGCGGAATTCGTTGCGGTGGGAATCCCAGCTCGGCGAGCGCCTCGTCCGAGAGTTCGACCCACCGGGCGTCGATCGTAAAGACGGCGCGGCCATCGTCCCGCAGCCCACCGAGAATGGTGGACACGCGTTCCTGCGACCGCGCCGGAAGCGAGATGACGAGGTTTGAGCCGAGGGCGCCGACCTTCGCGCCGGCGATCTCGAGCTCCTTGCCGATGACCTGACGGATGAGGTCTACGAGCTCCTCCATCGTCCAGCCATCGCCGTTGTCTTCATCCTGATCTCCCCCGAAGGGCTCTGCGATTCCGGCGCCGCCGATTCCTCCGAGACCCAGCCGTGGGGCGGGGAAGTCGGGGCGGGGATGGAGGATGTCGCGGACGTCGTAGATCTGGGTGATGACTTGATCATCGCCCGCGGGCAGCGCAGGGCAAATCGTGGTTGCGGCGATGAATACCAGGAGGGGCAGGCGAAGGAGAGACGAACGGGGGGACCGCCGAGGAATCGAGTTTCGAGCCACGAGTTCTCCTCTCGGATGCGATTCGAGGCGCCTCACGCGGGCCAGGGCGGGCGATGGAGAGTTTCTCAGATCCCTGTCACCGGGTGGTCACTCGGTCCGCTTGACCTCGGGCGCAGGCAGTTCGATGATGGCTCAGGTCGCCGATTCTCTGTTTCCCGTGCGGTGGGCAACCTTTGTTTCCCCCGGAAGGACACCCGTCGATGCCCCGACCGCTGCGCTTCGTCACGGCCGCGAGCCTCTACGACGGCCACGACGCATCGATCAATATCATGCGGCGGGTCCTCCAGGACCAGGGGGTCGAGGTGATCCACCTCGGCCACAACCGCTCTGCCGAGGAGGTTGTCGACGTCGCGATCCAGGAGGACGCCGACGCCATCGCGGTCAGCTCGTACCAGGGGGGGCACAACGAGTTCTACAAATACATGCGCGACTTGCTCGGGGTGAAGGGCGCGCCATGGATCCGGATCTTCGGCGGTGGCGGCGGTGTGATCGTCCCCGAGGAGATCGCCGCGCTCGAGAAGTACGGGATCGACCGGATCTATTCTCCCGAGGACGGGCGTACGCTCGGTCTCGAGGGGATGATCCGCGACATGATCGATCGGACCACCGCGCCGGGCGGCGTGAACGGCCGACTCGAGTCGACCGATCTCCCGCAGCGACTGACCCGTCTCGAAGCGGGGGAGAAGATCGATGCCGGGAGCGGCGACGCCCCGATCATCGGTCTGACCGGGACCGGCGGGGCGGGCAAGTCCTCCCTGACCGACGAACTGGTGAGACGCCTCGTGCTCGACTTCCCGGACCGGCGCATCGCTGTCCTCTCGGTCGACCCGACGAAGCGCCGCACCGGTGGCGCACTCCTCGGTGATCGAATCCGGATGAACGCGGTGCACCATCCCCGAGTCTACATGCGCAGCTTCGCGACCCGTGAGAGCGGAGTCGAATTCCCGGCCGCGATCCGCGCGGCGCTCGACCTCGTGCGAGGAGAGGGGTTCGACCTCGTGCTCCTCGAGACCTCTGGGATCGGGCAGGGGAACTCCGGCATCATCGACATCGCCGATCTCTCGATCTATGTGATGACCGCCGAGTACGGTGCGGCGAGTCAGCTCGAGAAGATCGACATGATCGACTTCGCCGACGTGGTGGTCCTCAACAAGTTCGATCGCGGGGGGAGCCACGATGCGCTGCGCGATGTGCGGAAGCAGTACCGCCGTGCCCGAAAGCTCTTCGACCCGACCAAGAACGATGAAGACCTTCCGGTGTTCGGCACCGTGGCGAGCCACTTCAACGACTCGGGGGTGGAGCGCTTCTACCGCCATCTCCTCGTTCGCCTCGGGGAGCGGGGTCGCGATTGGACCCCGGTCCAGGATCGAGAGCTCGGGAGCGGGCTCGAGCGCAGTGGCGCGATCCCGCCGGAGCGGTCGGGATATCTCCGCGAGGTCGTGCAGTCGGTGCGCGACTACAAGAAGGAGGTCGAGAGCCAAGTTGCGACCGCCCGGGACTCCGCGGCGCTCCGCCGGAGCGCGGTGCTCTGCGAGGGAATCGCCGGTGAGCTGCGCGGCCGGGCCGAACAACTCTGGGCCCAGCTGCCGGAGCGAACCCGTCACCTCCTCATGGAGTGGCCGGAGCGGGCCGAGCGCTTCCGCGCCGAAGAGTACGTCTACCGCGTTCGCGAGCGCGAGCTCCGCGAGCCGCTCCAGTTCGAGAGCCTCTCCGGTCAGAAGATCCCACGCATCGCGTTGCCGCGCTTCGAGGACGAAGGGACCCTGCTCCGATTCCTCCTCCTCGAGAATCTCCCGGGGAGTTTTCCCTACACCGGCGGGGTGTTCCCGTTCCGACGCCGCGACGAACTCCCCAAGCGGATGTTCGCGGGGGAGGGGCCACCGGAGCGCACCAATGAGCGCTTCCACTACCTCTGCCGCGGAGAGCCCACGCATCGGCTCTCGACCGCGTTCGACTCGGTGACCCTCTACGGCGAGGATCCGGACGACCGCCCCGACATTTACGGCAAGGTGGGGGAGAGCGGGGTCAGCATCTGCTGCCTCGACGACATGAAGAAGCTGTACGCCGGGTTCGACCTGCTCGCCCCGACGACCAGCGTCTCGATGACGATCAATGGCCCGGCGCCGATGCTGCTCGCTATGTTCTTCAACACTGCTCTCGACCAGCGAATCGAAGCGTTTCGGGGGCAGCACGGCCGTGAGCCGTACGAGACGGAGCGGGCCGCGTTCCGCCAAGAGGTCCTCCAGAACGTCCGCGGCACCGTGCAGGCGGACATCCTCAAGGAAGACCAGGCGCAGAACACCTGCATCTTCTCGACCGAGTTCGCGCTGCGGATGATGGGTGACATCCAGCGGTTCTTCATCGACGAGCGGGTGCGGAACTACTACTCGGTCTCGATCAGCGGGTATCACATCGCGGAGGCGGGCGCGAACCCGATCAGCCAGCTCGCGTTCACGCTTGCGAACGGGTTCACCTACGTCGAGTACTACCGAGCGCGCGGAATGGAGATCGACGAATTCGCCCCGAACCTCAGCTTCTTCTTCTCGAACGGCCTCGATCCGGAGTACTCGGTGCTCGGGCGGGTTGCGCGGCGAATCTGGGCGATCTCGATGCGTGACCTCTACGGCGCCGATGAGCGTTCTCAGAGACTGAAGTACCACATCCAAACCTCAGGCCGGTCGCTCCACGCCATGGAGATCGATTTCAACGACATCCGTACCACTTTGCAGGCGCTGATGGCGTACTACGACAACTGTAATAGCTTGCACACGAACGCCTACGACGAGGCGATCACCACGCCGACCTCGGAGAGCGTCCGCCGGGCGATGGCGATCCAGCTGATCGTCGCGCAGGAGCTCGGGCTCTCACAGAACGACAATCCGCTGCAGGGATCGTTCATCATCGAGGAGCTCACCGAGTTGGTTGAGGAAGCGGTTCTCGAAGAGTTTCGGCGTCTCGATGAACGAGGGGGAGTGCTCGGGGCGATGGAGCGGCAGTATCAGCGGTCGAAGATCCAGGAGGAGTCACTCCTCTACGAGCACCGCAAACATACCGGAGAGCTGCCGATCGTCGGGATCAACACCTTCCTCCGCGAGGATGGCGCCCCGGAAGTGCCGCGCAAGGTCGAACTGCGTCGGGCGACTGCCGAGGAAAAGGAGCAGCGACTGGTGGATCTCCGCGACTTCCAGGCTCGTCACGCCGACGAGACCGCCGCGGCGCTCGCCGAACTCCAACGGGTGGCGATCGAGGGAGAAAACATCTTCGCCGAGCTGATGCGGAGCGTCCGCGTCGCGAGCCTCGGCCAGATCACGCACGCCCTCTACGAGGTCGGCGGCCAGTACCGTCGGAGCATGTAGACCGTCGCTCCGGAGGAGGAGTCCCGACCGATGATCGCATTCGGTGGCCGTGGGACCCGGTCGATCACATACGCGAGCTCGACGTGGTGGGGCCGTGTGGATACTGAAGAGGAGCTGACGATGCAGTGGTCGGAAGTGTTCTCCGAGCCAGGGCAGTAGGCCGCCCGTGGATCACTCGCCCTACGATCGACGTGGGTACCCGATCGTCGACGTGCAGGAAGGGTACGCGGCGTGGGTGCATACCTACGAGCAGACCGTTCTCGACGAGATGGACCTCGGGCTCCTCGAGGGGCTCGGTACGGTCGACTGGAAGGCTCCTCGACAAGTCCTCGATCTCGCCTGCGGAACAGGACGGATCGGGAGCTGGCTCGCGGGTCGTGCGAGCGCTGCCATCGACGGTGTGGATCTCACCCCCGAGATGCTCGACCGGGCGAGGAGTAGAGAGGTGTACCGGGAACTCCGCGTCGCGGATGTCGTGGCCACCGGATTTCCGGCGGGGAGCTACGACCTCTGCGTCCAGTCGCTCGCGGACGAGCACCTTCCGGAATTGGGTCCGCTCTACCAGGAGGCCGCGCGACTGACATCCCCTGGGGGGCACTTCGTGATCGTCGGCTACCATCCGCAGTTCCTGATGGCGGGGATGCCGACCCACTTCGATCGCGCCCCCGGCGATACGGTGACGATCCGCAGCTACGTCCACCTCCTGAGCGACCACGTGAAGGCCGCGAGAGCGGCCGGCTGGTCGCTGATCGAGATGGCAGAGGGCCTGGTCGACGACGCGTGGATCGCGAAGAAGCCGAAGTGGGAGAAACACCGTGGCGTGCCGATCAGTTTCGCGATGGTGTGGAGCTCGGCTCCGTGATCCACGGAGCTTCCGGTTCGAAGGAGCAGCCATGACGACAACTCGGCCCGGACTCCTCGGTGCGATGTGGTGCGCGCTCCTCCTCTTGGTCATCGCATCGCTCGCCACCACGGTGGCTGCCCAAGACGAGCGCCACGCGCCGCGACTCGTACTCCAGATCACCGTCGATCAACTCCGCGGGGACCTGCCCACCCGATACTTCGAGCGGCTCGGGCCGGGGGGATTTCGATACCTGTGGAAGCAGGGGGTCGTCTTCTCGAACGCCCACCACGCCCACGCGAACACCGAGACGATCGTCGGGCACACGACACTCGCGACCGGCGCGCACCCCGCAACACATGGGATGATCGGAAATCTGTGGCTCGACCGGAAGAGCGGCGAGCAGACCTACGACATCGAGGATGCGCGCTATCCCCTCCTCGTCAAGGGGGTTGGGGTGGATGCCTCGGTCGAGATCGACCCGAGGCAGAAGGCGGCGCGGAGCCAGGGGCGGTCCCCCTCTGCGATCTTGGTCTCGACTACGAGCGACGAATTGGCGAGCCACACCGGCGGCCGCGCAAAAGTCTTCGCAGTCTCGGCGAAGGATCGGGGAGCGGTCTCGATGGCGGGACACGCCGGCAAGGCGTTCTGGTTCTCGAAGGCGAGAGGGGAGTTCGTCACCAGTTCGTACTACTACGATCAGCTGCCCGAATGGGTGGTCGAGTGGAACGATGGAGGCGATGGCGACGACGGCGACGAGGCTGACAAGGGCGGCGAGAGCGATGAGGAGGATGAAGAGGAAAACGGGAAACCGGCTCGGAGGTACCACGAGAAGTCTTGGGAGTTGCTGCATCCCCGCTCTTCGTACCTCTTCGGAGAGTCCGATGACCGTCCGTGGGAGGTCGATCTCGCCGGATTCGGGAAAACCTTTCCCCATCCGTACGGATCTGCCGACGGCAACTACTACACGACGCTCTTGACCATCAGTCCGGCCGCGGATGAGCTCACTCTCGACTTCGCCGAGGCGGTGATGGAGCACGAGGACATCGGCCAGGATGCGGTGACGGACTACCTCGGCATCAGTTTCTCGTCGACCGACTACATCGGACACTTCTTCGGCCTTTCGAGCTTGGAGGCCGAGGACAACATCCTCCGCCTCGATCGACTGCTCGCTCGCTTGTTCGCGACGATCGACGAACGCGTCGGGCTCGAGCGTACGCTGATCGTGCTCTCCGCCGATCACGGCGGTCCCGACACCCCCGGCTATCTGAACGAGTTGGGGATTCCCGCCGGATACCTCGATCCCGACTCGTGGGATTCGGAGGGCGCGATCACCCGGTTGAAAGAGGCGTTCGGGATCGAGGGGCCTCTGCTCGAGAAGTTCGTGCACCCCTATATCTATCTCAGCGAGAACGCTCTCAATACCGAGGGGGTAGACCGCCAGGCGCTCGAACGCGCGGTCGCTCGCGAGGTGACGCGGTTCCCCGGAATCTCGCAGGCGATCTCGAGTACTGCGCTTCGCTTCGACGATCTACCGGACACCCCGATCGTCCGAGCGGTTCGAAACTCATACCACCCTTCGCGGTCCGGCGATGTCTACGTGGTCTCCGAGCCGAACTGGTTCATCCACGATTTCGACGGTCTCCTGGTCGCGTCGGCGCATGGCTCACCCTGGCGGTACGACACCTATGTCCCGATCGTGTTCGCGGGCGCGGGGATCACGCCCAGGCGTGTCTATCGGAGAGTGGAGACGGTCGCGGTCGCCTCGACGATCGCGCTCTTCGTCGGGACGAAGTTCCCGTCCGGCGCGGAAGCCGAGCCGCTCGTCGAGGTGCTCGAGCGCTGAGGCGCAGTCGATCACTCTCGGGCGGTGGCGTCCGACCTCGGCTTTCCGACATTTCCTCGCAGCCACTCCTTCACTTCGCTCGGTTCGAACCCGAACGGTCCCTGCATCCCTGCCTGGGCGATCCGTCCCTCTACATCGACGACGAACAGCCGCTCTGGCCACGCGCAGTAGGCCTCGTCGACGGTGTTCTCCATGTCGTCGACGACGCACGGCATGGTGAGCGCCAGGCTCGCCGCGCAGCTCTGCGCGATCTCCCTCCGCTCGGTGAAGGTGGTCGGCTGGTCGAAGAGCACTTCGTCTTCCTCGTTGCTCTCCATCTGCCACTCGTCGCGGGGATGGGCCTCGCGGATGTAGACGAAGAGAAACTGGACACGATCTCGGTACTGCTGGTGAAGGAGTTCGAGGGCATCAGCCTGACGCCGAAACGGCGGTCAGGTCCAACTGCCGAAGATCAGCACGACCGGCCGATCGCCGCGGAAGTCCGACAGCCGGATCGCTCCGTCCCCGGACCGCGTCTCGAGCGCGAAGTCGGGTGACTCCTCCCCGACCAGAGGCACCGGTCGCAGCATCAGTGCGCGGATTTGGTTCCACTCGGGCACACGTTCCTCGGCGGGGCGCGCGTCCATCTCGGCGATCCATTTCTTCGCATACTGGTCCGCGGTCATCGCACATCCGATCAATGGAAGAAGTAGGCAACCGAAGAGAGCTTTGCCGATCATTACGACCTCCTCAATACTACGACGACGCCGACACGTACCCCCGCAGCGCGCGGTTCCACAGCAACAAGAGCAGTCCGAACATCCCCGCCATCACCGCGGCGAAGTGCAGGATCCTCTCGACCGTAAGCCCCGTGAACAGGGTGTCCGTCGGGAGCGAGGCGATCAGTGCCAGAGGCAAGACCGAGATCAACACCTTGCGGGTGAAGTCGGTGTAGATCTGATCGGGTCGTTCCGCGAGCTTTCCGATCGAGTAGAAGACCATCGCGAGCCCGCGGTTGGTGTGCAGCCAGAACACCGGGAGGATGAACAGGAGGTGGAGGCAGTAGAAGAGGAACGACCCTGCGCAGATCAGTAGCGCGAAGGCCGCGATGTTCATCGCCGTGAGGTCGCCGGGGTAGCGGGTGATCGCCCAGACCAGAATGCCGACCGCGATGAGCAGATTGATGAACGAATTCGCCGCGAACTCGCGCAGGCTCAGGAAAAAGAGACTCGAGACCGGTCGGACCAGGTAGTAGTCGAGATCGCCTCGATTCACCAAGATGGGCAGCCACCACATGTTGTTCGAGAAGAGCGTCATGTGGATCGCGTCGATGAGGAAGAACCCGGCGACGAAGATGTAGGCCTGCCCCAGGTTCCAACCGCCGATCGTCTCGGTCTGGCCGTAGAGTAGGGTGAAGAAGGTCAGGTTCACGGCGTAGAAAGCGCAGTCCATCACCACCCGGAACCAGAAGTCGACGCGGAACTCGAACGCCCGGCTGAACGAGAAGCGGAGGAAGTGGAGGTAGAGGCGGAAGTAGCGCGTCATCAGATCCCCACGCCGGTGTATCCGAGTTGTCCCTTGCGCCACACCGGGACGCTCGCGAGGGCGACCACTCCGCACCAACCGAGTCCCGCCGCGAGTCCCACGAGGTACTCTGCGCCGGTGAGTTCTCCCATCGCCACCCGTACCGGAAACTCGTAGCAGGCGACGAACGGGAGCCAACGCAGCGCATGAGCCGCCTCCTCGGGGAACATGGCGAGGGGGAGCATCGCGCCGCCGAGCAGCATCGAGATGAACCGCAGGAGCACCCCGAGACTCCACACGTTGTCCGCCCAGAATGCGACGAACTGGAGCGGCACGGACAGGAGGAAGTAGAGGAGATTCCCCACCCAGAGCGCGGGGATCGTCATCGCGATGGTTCCCACGGAGAATCCCGCGTCCGCGGGCAAACCGAAGATCGCGATGAGGCCACCGGCGAAGAGGAACATCTGCACGACCTCGGGGAGGATCGCCCCGAGATGCTGGGCGTACTTGAACGCGACGTAGCGGGTGGGGTAGAGGAGGAACCGGCTCAACCCGCCGTCGTAGATCTCCCCCGCGATCTCCAGCTGCAGATCCGCGCCTCGCACCACCCGTCCGATCAGGTTCACACCGATCAGATAGACCATGATCGCCTCGAAGGTGAATCCGCGGAGGGTCTCCGCCCCGGTCGTCGAGAAGATCGCTCGCCAAAGGAACCAATGGACGACGACGGTGGCGATCAAGTTGGCGACGGCGGTGATCCAGAAGTCACCGCGGTAGCTCATCAGCTTCCGTGCCTCGAGAGAGATGAGCATCCGGAAGAGCCGGCCGTTCACGTCGTCTCGCTCTCGGCCGGGGTGGCGCGGGCGTTCATGATCTTGGCGATAATGTCGCCGATCTCGGGCTCCTCGATGGTGATGTCGGCCACCTCGTAGTGGTGGAGGAGCGCCTGGGCGGCTTCCGGCACCCGCGCCCGCGGGACGCGCAACTTGACTTGCGCACCGTCGCAAGTGACCACCTCACCGCAGCGAGACACTTCCGGTTCGGCGATGGTCAGCGTCCCGTTCCGCTTCAGGTGGGCGGTCACGATCTTGTGCGTGGCGTACTCCTCGACCACCTTGCGGAGCGGCCCGTCGTACACGAGCTCCCCCTCGCGGATGATGATGATCCGCTCGCAGAGCCGTTCGATGTCCTCCATGTAGTGACTGGTGAGGATCATCGCCGGAGCCCGCTCGCGCCGGTACTCGAGGATGAAGTCGCGGATCGCCTTCTGGGCGTTGAGGTCGAGACCGATCGTCGGTTCGTCGAGATACACCACTCGTGGCGAGTGAAGCAGGGCGGCGATGAGCTCCATCTTCATGCGCTCGCCGAGGGAGAGTCGTCGCACTTGGATCTGGAGCTCGTCCTCGATCGAGAGCATCCCGGCAAGCTTGGCGAGGTTGTTTCGGTACTCGGGCTCGGGAATCTGGTAGATCTCCCGGAGGAGCAGGAAGCAGTCCGCGGCGGGGAGATCCCACCAGAGCTGCGCTTTCTGTCCCATGATCAGAGCGATCCGGCGACGCAGCTCGTTCGAGCGTTCCCAGGGCACATGGCCGAGGACGCGCGCCTCACCGGAGGTAGGGTGGATCACTCCGGAGAGCATCTTGACCAGTGTCGTCTTCCCGGCGCCGTTTGCTCCGATGAGACCGACGATCTCCCCCTCGCCGATGTGGAAGCTCGCCCCGCGCACCGCGTGCTTCGGGATCTTCCTCCGGACGAACAACGAGCGGATCGAGGCTTTCAGACCCGGGGCCTTCTTGTGGACCCAGAAGGTCTTTCGAAGATCGTTCACCTCGATCATCGCGGACCCTCGGCATCGGGGGGAAAACGGCGGAGAGCGTGCCGGAAGCAGGGACAGTAGCACCCCGCCAGTGGGTCGTAAACCTACTTGGGGCGCCATCTCCCGACCTTGGTTTGCTTTCGGTGGGAGCGCGATTCCGATATCATCCCGCGCTCTGAATGGGACGTGCCCAGCGCTGTGCGCTCTTCCCGGTGGAGTGTCGGGTCCGTCTGCCGTACCCCGCCTGGCGGCTTCCCCCATCCCGCTGATGCCGCCGATGACGTGGGACGTGCGGTGATCTGGGTGGCCGGCGCGGTCGCCGCCTGGCTCACCTCCGAAAGGAATCGCGATGACCCGCTTCGACGAGATCGACAGAGTGGCGGTGATCGGCGCCGGCACCATGGGGAACGGCATCGCCCAGGTCTTCGCCCAGGCGGAGTACTCGACGGTGCTCATCGACCCCTTCGAAGATGCGCTCGTCCGGGCGAAGGCCTCGATCGAGAAGAACCTCGGGCGCATGGTGAAGAAGGAGATCCTGACCGCTTCCGCCGCGGACGAGGCGCTCGGCCGGATCGCGTTCGAATCCAGCCTCGACGCCGCGGCCGGGGTCGGCCTCGCCATCGAGGCGGTCCCCGAGAATCTCGAACTGAAGCTCGAAGTGCTCGGCGGGGTCGATGAGAAGATGAATGCGGACGGGATCCTCGCCTCGAACACCAGCTCGATCTCGATCACGGTTCTCGCCGCGTCGACCTCGCGCCCCGAGTCGTTCGTCGGCATGCACTTCATGAACCCGGTGCCCGTGATGAAGCTCATCGAGGTGATCCGGGGACACAAGACCAGCGACCAGACCACCGAGACGATCTGCGAGATCTCGAGACGACTCGGGAAGGTCCCGCTCGAAGCGGCCGACTACCCGGGGTTCGTCGCCAACCGCATCCTCGCGCCGATGTTGAACGAGGCGTTCTACTGCGTGATGGAGGGAGTGGCGGAGGTCCCCGCGATCGATGAGGTGATGAAGCTCGGCATGAATCACCCGATGGGGCCGCTCGCCCTCGCCGACTTCATCGGTCTCGACGTCTGTCTGAACATCCTCGAAGTTCTCCACGAAGGCCTCGGGGATCCGAAGTATCGCCCCTGCCCACTGCTGCGTCGCATGGTCGCCGCGGGCGACCTCGGCCGGAAGTCCGGCAAGGGGTTTCACGACTACGCCGAGGGGTAGGGACTGCCGTGCTGCTCTCCCTGTCGAAGACACACCAGCAGCTCCAGGACACCGCCCGGGAGTTTGCGGACAAGATTCTGATCCCGAACGCGGATCGCTACGACCGCACGGAGGAGTTTCCCGCCGAGAACATCGAGAAACTCGCCGAACTGGGGTTTCTCGGAATTCTGATCCCCGAGGCGCACGGCGGCGCCGGTCTCGACAACATCGCGCTGACCCTCGCGCTCGAGGAGATCCAGCGCGGCTGCGCCTCGACGGGCGTGACGATCTCTGTGCACAACTCTCTGCTCTCGAACCCTCTTCTGCGTTTCGGCACCGTGGAGCAGCACGAGCGGTACCTCCCGAAGCTCGCGAGCGGGGAGTGGCTCGGAGCCTACGCGATCACCGAGCCGAATCACGGTTCGGACGCGGCCGGGATCGAGACGACCTGCCGGCGGGAAGGGGATCACTACATCCTGAACGGCACGAAGGCGTGGATCACCAACGGGACGTACGCCCATGTGGTCATCACCTTCGCGACGATCGACGCATCGCTCGGACCGAAGGGGATCTGCGCGTTCGTCATCGAGAAGGACTTCCCCGGCTTCCACGTCGGCAAGAAGGAGAAGAAGCTCGGGATCCGCGGGTCCGACACCGTGCAGCTGGTGTTCGAAGACTTGCGCGTGCCCGTCGAGAACCGCATCTGCGACGAAGGGGAGGGGTTCCCGGTCGCGATGCACACTCTCGACGGTGGGAGGATCGGAATCGCCACCCAGGCGGTGGGGATCGCCCAGGCCTGCCTCGATGCGTCGGTCGCGTTCGCCCGCGAACACCATCAGTTCGGTCGTCCGCTCGCGGCGAGTCAATTGGTCGCGCACCGGATCGCCGACATGACCACCGAGATCGAGGCTGCGCGCCTGCTGACCTACCGAGCGGCGATGCTCAAGGACGAAGGGAAGCCGCACTCGAAGGAAGCTTCGATGGCGAAGTTGTTCGCCTCCGAGGCGGCGAACCGCGCCGCGCGCACCGCGATCGAGGTCCACGGCGGCGCCGCGGTCACGCGGGGATCTCCCGTCGGGCGACTCTTCCGCGACGCCAAGATCACCGAGATCTACGAGGGGACGAGCGAGATCCAGCGCCTCGTGATCTCGCGCCACTGCTTTCCTCGCGAGAAGTTGCAGGAGTGATGACCCGCACGGAGTCCCCCGAGGAGCTGGCGGCGGGGATCGTCGCCGGGGAAGCGCGGGCGATCGGTCGGGCGCTGACCTGGATCGAGTCGGAGGACCCGCGAGGTGAGCAGCTCCACTCCCTGCTGCCGAAGCGGGACGACGCGTTCCGACTCGGGATCACCGGTGCGCCCGGGGTCGGGAAGAGTTCGCTCGTCGCGGCACTCCTCGAGCACCTGCGCGCCGCGGGAGATCGGGTCGCGGTCCTCGCCGTCGACCCTACCAGTTCGATCACCGGCGGCGCGCTCCTCGCAGATCGAGTGCGGATGGGACGCCACGCCGAGGACGACGGGGTGTACATCCGGAGCCTGGCGAGTCGCGGCGGGATCGGAGGGATCGCGGCTTCGACCGACATCGCCGCCGACCTGCTCGCGCGCGCGGGATTCCCACTCGTGTTGATCGAGACGGTCGGCGTGGGTCAACTCGAAGCCGAGATCGTGGAGGAAGCGGACGAGGTCTGGTTGCTCCTCTCCCCCGAGTCGGGGGACGCGATGCAGCTCCTCAAGGGGGGGATCGCGGAGCGGGTCGACCGACTGATCCTCCATCAGTGCGATCGACCCGGCGCCGACCGCCTACGGCAGGTCGCGGAGGAGATGGCGAACGAGAGCGGCGCACCGCCCCCCGTGGCGACGAGCGCGAGAACCGGCGAGGGAATCGCCGAGCTCGCAGCGCTCCTGCGCGACCGCGCGGCGTCGTCGCGCTCCGCCCCCGACCGTGAGCGGCGGCTGCGGCGGGTGTACCGGCGGTTGCGCCGGCGGGCGGAGCGCGGTTGGATCGCGGTCGGACTCGCGCGTGCAGGAGGAGACGAAGCCCTCGATGGACTCGCCGGGCGGGTCGAGCGTGGCGAGCTCGACCTGGCTCAGGCGGTGGCCCGACTGGTCGGGGCGGCGGCGGAGACGCCGAAGGAGAGCGACGCATGATTCGACTCACCGAAGAGCACCACGACATCCGCGAGATGGTCGCGAACTTCTCCGATCACGAGCTCGCCCCTGGGGCCGAAGAGCTCGATGAGACCGAGGGGTACCCGACCGAGAGCCTTCGCAAGCTGGCAGAGCTCGGTCTGCTCGGGGTCACCGTTCCGGAGGAGCACGGAGGCTCGGGTGGCGATGCGCTGACCGCGGTCCTGGTGATCGAGGAACTCGCGCGTAGCTGCGCCTCGACCGCCATGGTCGTCTCCACCCACCTCTTCGATGCGACCTGCGCGCTCGTGTCGCTCGGGACCGATGCCCAGAAGTCGCAGTGGCTTCCGGGGATCGCGAGCGGCGAGACCATCGGGACGCTCGCGATCGCCGAAGAGGGGGCCGAGTCCGACGCAGGGGCGGTACGAACTCGGGCGACGCGCGGCGCGGACGGCTGGAAGCTCACCGGCGGCAAGCGACACCTGATCAGCGGTCGCACCGCGGGATTCGCCGCGGTGGTCGCTCGCACCTCGGGAGACCCCGGGTCGACGTGCAGGCTCGGTCTCTTCGCGGTCCCGGGAGGCGTTTCGGCCCCCGGCGTGACCGCCGCTCCGCTCGAGTCTCCCCTCGGCGGTCGCGGGGCAGGGATCGCCGACTGGACCTTGGACGATGCACGGATCCCCGCCGATGCCCTGCTCGGACCGGAGGATGGCTTCCGGTCGATCGCGCAGGTCCTCGAGGCTGGCCGGCTCGGCACCGCTGCGGTGGCGATCGGGGTCGGGCGCGGAGCGATCACCTACGCGGTCGGTTACGCGGGGGAGCGCCGGGCGTTCGGCCGCACGATCGATCGCTTCGGAGCGGTCCGCTCGATGATCGCCGAGGCAGCGACTGCGCTCGAGTCCGCCCGGCTTCTCGTCTATCGGGCGGCCACCTTGCTCGACGGCGGGAAGTCGGTCGCGATGGAAGTCTCGATGGCAAAGTTGGCGGCGAGCCGAGCCGCGTACACCGCGGCGAAGAGCGCCGTGCAGATCCTCGGCGGGAACGGCTACTCGCGAGAGTATCCGGTCGAGCGGATGTACCGGGACGCGGAGTGCCTCGAGCTCCTCGGTGGCGGGGACTCGCTCCACCGCATGCTGGTGTCCCGCGCGCTGGTCGGAGAATCGCGATGAGAAAGGTGGTCGTCGCGGCGGCGCGCCGCACCCCGATCGGAAAGTTCATGGGTGGACTCGCGTCCCTCTCCCCCGCGGATCTCGGGGCTTCACTCGTCCCGACCGTGATCGCCGACTCGGGGGTCGCCCCGGAGGCCATCGGCGAGCTCCTCTTCGGCTGCGGAAGGCAAGCGGGAGCAGGCCCGAACGTCGCCCGGCAGGTCGCGGTTCGGTCGGGCCTTCCGCTCTCCTCGACCGCGGTGACCCTGAACATGGCGTGCGGGTCCGGACTCCTGGCGATCATCGAAGGGCGGAACGCGATCGTGCGGGGGGAGCAGGACGTCATGGTCGTCGGCGGGACCGAGAGCATGTCCCGTCTGCCGTACTACCTCGAAGATGCGCGCACCGGCTATCGCCTCGGGCACGGCCAACTGGTCGACGGGATGTACCGCGACGGATTCCACTGCCCGCTCGCAGACCAGCTGATGGGGGCGACCGCCGAGAATCTCGCCGAGGAGTTCGACATTTCCCGCCGCTCGCAGGATGAGTATTCGGTCGAGACCCAGCGCCGTTGCGAAGTCGCCCGAGCGGAGGGGCGGTTCGCTGCGGAGATCGTCCCGGTCGAGATTCCGGGGCGGAAGGGTCCGACCATCGTCGACGCGGACGAGCACCCGCGAGACGGCGTCACCCTCGAATCGATGGGCAAGTTGAAGCCCGTCTTTCGCGAGGGAGGAACGGTCCATCCCGGAAATTCGAGTGGGATCACGGATGGCGCCGCGGCTCTGGTGCTCGTCGCCGAGGAGACCGCACATGATCTCCGTCTGCCGATCCTGGCCACTCTCGGGGCCTCGACTCGCGCTGGGGTCGAACCTGGTCGGATGGGGATGGGTCCCGTGCCTGCGGTGCGCAAGCTCCTCGAACTCACTGGGCGGGATCTCCGCGACTACCACCTCATCGAGCTGAACGAGGCGTTCGCGGCGCAGATCCTCGCCTGCGATCGCGAGCTCGAATTCGATCGAGAAAAGCTGAACGTCAACGGGGGCGCGATCGCTCTCGGTCACCCGATCGGGGCCACCGGCGCCCGCATCGTGGTGACGTTGATCCATGAGCTACGTCGTCGCGGCGGCGGACTCGGTCTCGCCACCCTCTGCATCTCCGGAGGTCAGGGGCTCGCGCTCGAGGTGGAGGTCGCGGGATGACCGAATCGGCCGAGCCGAAGGTGGAAGACCGACCGAGGCCGCGAACTCTCGCGAGCTCCGCGCTCTGGACGCTCCCGATGGCACTCGGGACGATGATCTTCCTCTTCGGGATCTTGATCTGGGTCCAGCCGGAGCTGCTCGCGTACATCGTCGCCGCCGCCTTCTGCGCGGTCGGTCTATCGATCATGGGTATCGCCTGGCGCATGCGACCGGGATCGGGGCCCCCCCGCCCAGGCGGTCGCAGGGCACGCGACGGATCCTACGTCGAGTTCAGGGTCGACGAGTGACCGCCCATCGATCTCGGGATCGTGAGCGCATCGAGGGGAAGCCCCGTCCGCACCGCTTCTGACATCACCTTGCGATGGAGCAGGAACCCGAGGCCCATCATCAGTCCTCCGTACGCCGCGTAGAGCGCGTGCACCGCGAGGCGTCCCACTTCCCCATTTTGGATCAGCTCTCCGAGGGTCGGGACGAACGCACCCGGCAGGACTCTAGAGAACGCCTCGAGCGGGAATGCCAGGGCGAGCGCGACGAAGGACCCGATTCCGAACCCGTACCCGACGAGGAAGAGCGCGAGTCGATCGGCGGCGCGCAGGTCACGGCTTTCCATGAGAGTCCCCTCCGCTACGAGAGAAGAGTGAGGGCCGCCCCCCTCCGTGTGAGAGGGGGGCGGCGGCAGGACGAGCGTCGCCGGGTGGGGGACGCCCGCCGTTGGTAACCCGCGCACGGTGTGGGCGCAGGCCGGGGGTCCGGATGGGCGACCGGACCCCGAGGAAGAAGGAGGTGTGTGCTTCTATCCGGGGGGACGGTTCTGGGTCGTTCCGGGTTCTTGCTGAGCGCTCCCGCTGCCGGGATCCGCGGAGCTTTGCGTCTCCTCGGCGGAGCCCTTCTCGGGCCAGAGGTCCGCTCGGTCGAGGGCGCGCAGCAGATCCCGAGCCTGCGCGATCGATCCCGCGCGCCCCTGCAGTGCGACGTGTCGCGCCTGCTTCCCACCGATCGGCAGGATCTCGAGCGCCCGGTCATCGATGAGCTTCTGGACGATCCTCGTCAGGTCCGCGATCCGCGCATTCTCGACCTCGACCACGATCCGGCCGATCTCGCTCGCAGCGAGGCCCCACTCCCCGTCGGTCTCGAGAAGCGGCGGACGCAGCGCCGTGCCTACCGGCGAGGGGGCCGGCTCCAGTTTCTCCAGAGAGCGAAGGGAGTCGTCACGATCCTCGGTGACGTGGAGAACTTCGCTGCCATCGAGGAGAGTCACCTTCTGGACGCGGATGTGGTTGGTCGCGAGCAAGGCTTCGACGATCGTCACCGTCAGCGGGCGGATCGTTTCGAGAACTTCGATCGAGGCGTCTTCCGACAGCGCTTTCGAGCGGTAGCGATCGATCGAGGCGAACAGGACCGGATTGCCGGTCGTCGCTTGCAGGTAGCGCAGGAGGTCGAGGACCGGCACTCGGCCGGCGGTCAGGATTGCGCTCGTGCCGACCTGCTTCAAGGTGGATTCGATGGTCACCGTGTCTCCCTCGGAGACGACCTCGAGCTGGAGGAGTGCCCCCTCGCCAACGACCTGCACGACCTGCGCGGGAGGACTCGCGCTCGGGACGGGGTCGCACGGTGAAGCCACCGCGGGAAGAGCACCGAACAAGAGGGCCGGGAGGATCCACATCACGCTGTGCACGTCGCACTCCTTTCGTCGTCCGCGGGTCGAGCGGACCGAGGGAGGCAGTGCATCCGCGATACCGAATCCATGTTTCGGGGTTCAGTGGCTGCTCTCGGGCTATTGCTGACCATCGGGACGATGATCGGCTCGGTTCAGAAAGGTCGTTCTTCGCAGGTTGAGTGTCGCGACTTCGAACGATGCACGACCGCATTCGGGGCAGTGTGTGCGAGTCTCGGTCAGCGCTTCTTCGTGTCGAGCAGCACCAGCCGTCGCACCGTGTCCTCCCCAGGCAGCGAGTACGCTTCGTCCATCGCGACGAAGATCTCGCGCTTGTGGAGGAGCCCACGCACCGCCTTCAGCTCATCGTCTACCGCCGGGCCCTTCCACAGGAGGAGCGGCCCGAACCAGCGATTCGTGCTCCACTCGATGATCTTCTCGACCGAGCCGACCGCGCGCGCGAGCACCAAGTCGTACTTGTGGCGTTCGGGGCGGATGTGGTCCTCGAATCGCGACCACTCGCACCGGACGCGACTCTCGATCCCGAAGTCGTGGACCATCATCCGAAGGAAGTCGACCTTCTTGCGGGTCGCATCGAGGAGGGTCACTTCGAGGCGGGGGAGTGCGAGCGCGAGCGCGAGTCCTGGATATCCGGCCCCCGAGCCGAGGTCGAGGACCCGCTCGAATACTTCGGCGCCCTCCCCCCCGAGCACCGGGAGCGCGGCGAGGGAGTCGAGGATGTGCCGATGCGCCATCGCCTCCGGTTCGACGATCCGCGTGAGGTTCATCGTGCGATTGCGGTCGCGGACCCGCCAGGCGTGCTCCGCCAGAGCACCGAGCGAGTACTCCGGGACCCAGCCGCGGAGCTCCCCCTGGCAGCGGCGGTGGAACTCCTCACGCGGGAGGGGATCGGGAGGAGGCGGCGGACGCTCTCGTTCGCTCTCGGGCTCGCCCACTCGGGCTCCATTCCGGGTTCTGGGGCCGCGGAGTGTAGCGCGGAGGTGCGTTCGGCGGCATCCTTTCGGCACTCGGATCCTCTGCGAACATGCGAAAGGCGAACCGATGGACACCTCCGCCCGGCTCTCCACGGCCGGCTACGACCTGACGACGCTCTCCCGCGAGCGCACGGGCGAACTCTGCCGCTCCCTCACCAAGGAGCAATTGCGGATCACCCAGCGTGCGGGGACCGAGGCCGCGTTCTGCGGTGGGCTCGTCAAACAGAAGCGTGCCGGCGTCTACGCTTGTCTCGTCTGTGGCCTTCCCCTCTTCGACGACTCCTCGAAATTCGAGTCGGGGACCGGGTGGCCGAGCTTCCACTCCGCATTCGATCCGGAGCACGTCCGCTCGATCGATGACTCGACTCATGGGATGGTTCGGACCGAGATTCGTTGCGCGCGATGCGATGCCCACCTCGGGCATGTCTTCCCGGATGGCCCCCCCCCGACCGGTCAGCGGCACTGCTTGAACTCGGACGCGCTCCGCTTCGTCCCCGCGAGCGCGAATGGCCTCCCCGCTGCGGCTCCGACCGGATTCGCCCGGGGATACTTCGCCGGCGGCTGCTTCTGGGGAGTGGAGCACGGTTTCGCCGCACTCGACGGCGTTGTCGATGTGGTGAGCGGGTACCAGGGTGGCCAGGCCGATTCCCCGAACTACCAAGCGGTCTGCACCGGCACGACCGGCCACACCGAAACGGTCGAAGTTCTCTACGACCCCGCGCGGATCTCCTTCCGATCGCTCCTCGAACACTTCTTCAGCAGCCACGATCCGACGACGCGGAACCGTCAAGGGCCGGATGTCGGGAGCCAGTACCGCTCGGCGATCTTCGTCCTGGATGATGCGCAGCGCGCCGAGGCAGAGGGGATCATCGATGCACTGACGTCGAAGGAGGCGTTCCCCCGGCCGATCATCACCGAGGTGACCGAGGCGACGACCTTCTGGCCCGCCGAGGAGTATCACCAGGACTACCACGAGAAGCACGGGGGGTCGTGCGGAGTGGGGTAACCGATGCGGCGCACGTGGATCATCGCTTTTCTGCTGATCTTGATCCTGCTCGGAGGCTTCTTCGTGCGGGACCTCTCGTTGAAGCCGGGGACCGGAAACAGTCTCGACGGCGAGCGTTCCGAAACTCCGCTCTTCCCCGATCCTGCGGGAGATGGGCTCACCGAGCTCGACGAGTCCACCTCTCAGAGCGATGCGTCGAGTGACCCTTCGAGCCTCACCGATCTTGCCGCCCCCGCGGCGCCCGCATCTCCTGCGGCGCCCCCCGATCCCCTGTCCTCCGCCGACTCCTGGCCCGACCCGCAAGATCCGGGGACGCGGTTCGAGGTCTTCTTCGGCGAGTACCGCCCCCCCCTCCTCGGCACCCGTATTCGCTGGGAGATCGCGTCGTTCCGCGAGATGCTCGACGGCTGCCGCGCCGTTCGATCATCTCCGCTGGGCGGCCCATTCCCTGTCCTCGTCTACCGGACCTCTACCCTTCCCACCGTGGCGGACGAGCAGAGCGAAGCGTACGAAGTGATCCGTTCCGCGCCCGTCTCCGTGGCGGTGTTCCTGGTCGCCGTACCCTTCGATGGAGATGATCACCTGATCCCTGGGATCGTCGAGACCTACTGCGGGGAGCTTCGCACCACCGTCGGGGAGCTGATCGCGACACCGAGGGTCAACCTCTTTCGCAGCTCTTCCGCCGCAACGTTCACCGTCGCGTTCCCGGTCTCCGGTGCCGTCGATGCGCAGGGGAGTGCACCCGAGTACTCCGGAAACTTCGGACATGCGGGAGCGTTCGGGCGCTACCCGGCGGCTGACCTGGCGGCAGAGTTCGACCCCCTCTTCCCGGTGGAGTTGGAACCGTTTCTCGACGATTCCGAGTACCTGCGTTTCACCGACGTCCCGTTCACCCTCACCGCCGACGCACAGGGGGAGATCCGATTCTCCAACTGGCCGGACTGCATGACTCTGCCGAGTCGCATGCGCGTGCGCGTGCGTGGAGAGTTCATCGAGACCCTCGAGTTCAGCGAACCGGAGTCTCTCTTGGTGCGCTTCGGCGGGTCCGATCGCCGCGTCGTCCCCGCTCATCAGCGGCGACTGGAGTACGCCCCCGGACCGCAGACGGGAATGCCGCCCATCGAAGTTCGAGGGGTGGAGTTCGAAGATGGAGTGGTCTTGGTCGACGAGCCGGGACTCTCCGCCACCGCCACCTACTCCTCGAGACTCGACCAGTGGCTCTGGGATGTCCGGACCCTCGGTTCGATTCGCGACAGCACCCCGTTCACCGCATGGTTGCTCGGGACGGGGATCGAGCCGGCGCTCGCGCGCGGTAAGTACGGTTCCCCCCTCGCTCTTCGGTTCATCGCGAGCCCTGCTCGATCGGCACAGCGGCTGCAGGGGGAGATCCTCGTCGACCCCGCGCTCCGATTGCCGGTCCCTCTCATCGGTCAGCTGACGGTGACTCTGAATGAGCGTTCGATCAGCCAAGAGATCCGCCTCACCACGCGCCAGGGTCGATACTCGCTCCATATCGCTCAGCGCCTCGCGCCGGCGACGCTCGAGGTCGCGGTCGATGCCGCCCTTTGGGCGGAACAGTTGCGGGCGAAGTACCGCGCGCGGCGAGGGATCGACCTCGAGCCGATCTGGATCGTGGCAGAACTGCTCGCGGTCGAGGGGAACCGCCGGTGGTACGAGGTCACGGTTCACAGCGAACTCGAGAGTTGGTCGATCGGGGAGTTCTACGACCGGTTCGATCTCTGATCGGACGCGGGTCGCGCGCTACTGACGGGCTCTGCGACTCGGCCGATGCCGCCTTCAGTTCTCGCCGGATGGGAGCCGCTTCCTCGCGGGGACGTTCATGGACTTCGGCGTGATCCTCCCCGTCCCGGTCGAAAAGCATGCGGTCTTCCTGTGGCAGATCCCACCCCAGCCAGGGACTCAACTCGGGACCGAGAGCGCGCTCTCGAGCTGGCGATTCTCCGGCTACGTGTCCGCCGCGGAGTTTTCGTCGCAAGGCTCGATCCTGCTGGCGTCCTTCGACGGCTCGATCTCGATCGCGCAGCCGACCGGATCGTTGGAACTGTTGCGTATCGATCGTGAGCATGTCCCCATACTCGCGCGCTTCCTAGCTGGAGACGAACGGATATTGATCGCCCTCGGGGAGATCCGAGGGGAGATTCTCGACCGGCAAGGGCGAGTCATCCGGGAGCTCCGAGCCGCTGAGAAGTTCATCGATGCGGCCGTGAGCCCGAGTGGTGAAATCATCGTCACGGGGTCGACCGGTGGCTCGATCCACGTCTGGCGCACTGAGGGAGGGGAGCTCAGCACATTTCCGATCCACCCGGGGGGAGTGCGGCCGGTGCGTTTCCACCTCGGTGGGAAGTGGATGGTCCACGAAGGGGGGGGCTCTCAATTCGTGCGCCGTAGCGCAAGGTCGGGAGACTTGGAGCGCGCGACTTTTGACACCGGATTCGAGGGGGAGCTCTATGACGTGGATGTGTCCCCCTCGGGCGAAATTGTCTGGTGCGGATCCGGAGGGAGGATCCGCTTGCGTGCCACCACAGGAGAGATTCGCAACTTTCCCATCGGGTTTGGCGAGGATTTCGAGCCGAGCCAGGGCCAGCGTGCCGACACATCGGTCTGGGGTTGCCATTTCTCACCCGACGGCGAGCGAGTCCTCACCCAAACAGAGACGAAGGACTTCCGGCTCTGGACCCGTGCGGGGCAGCCGCTCCTTTGGATCGAGACCGAGCTCAGCGACTGCACCTTTTCCCCCGATGGCACTCAGATCGTGACGGCATCCTGGGGGCCCGGACTCGCGGAGGTGTGGTCTCTGGAAGAGGCCGGGACCGACTCTGCCTTCGATCCTGACCACTCGATCGAGCCGGAATGGACCGTCCCCCACCCGAGTCGCGTCCAGTCCGCTCGACTCTCTCGGGACAACCAGTACCTACTCACGGCTTGCTCCGACGGAACGGCCCGGATCTGGCGAAGAGGGGAAGAGAAGGCTGTACTCGAGCTCCCACACGACGGGGAGGTCAGCGAAGCGTGCTTTTCTCCCGACGAACGATGGATCGCCACGGTTTCCACGGACGGAAACGCACGAATCTGGACTCGCGACGGGGAGCTGGTCCAGAAGATTCCACACCCCTCAGGAGTGATGGCAGTGATCTTCCTCGAAGACGGGACGCGCATCCTGACCCTCGACGAGCAGAACAGAGTGCGCTCCTGGTTCGTCGATCCACGAGAGCTTCTCGAGGCGGTCGATCGTCGGCTTGTTCGGCTCCCGTTGCACGGCGATGCGCGTGAGATGTATAGGGATGTTCTGGAGGCGGAAGAGTAGGGGCGCTCTTGGGGAGCGAAGATCCGGCCCGCTCAGAAGCTCCAGCCGATCACCACCGTTCCGAACTCGTTGTCGCTGCGTTCGCCCCGGAACGTCTCGGTAAGCTTCGAGAAACTCAGCGAGATTCCGAAGGGGCCGTAGCCGCAGTCGAGGCCCAGGGTGAGGCTTCCGACGAACGGGGCGCGATCGTCCACCGAGCGGCTGTCGCGGAAGAGGGTGCCGTCGAGCGGCATGTATCGCGCGATCGCAAAGCCCTCGACGCCAGCGGTGAGGCCGATACGCCACCCCGAGGCGGACTCCGTGCCGCGCACCGCGTCGCTCTGCAGGCCGCTCCGCGGGGCTGCGGTACCGACCGCATCGGGGAGATTCCAACCGACGCGCCCCGTCACTCCCGCGATCCCTCCCGTGAAGTAATTCCCGAGATGGCAACCGACATCGACGGTCAGGTCTGCGGCGCAACCGCTGCCGATCGGTGAGTGCCCGACCTCCCTTCGATACTCATACCCCAAGTTGACGATCCCCTCGTCGGGGAGTTGCGTCGCCCAACCCAGGGGTTCACTCGAACCGGTGATCTCGTGCACCTCTTTCTGGATCTCTTCGGCGCGCGTGCGCGGACCGACCCAGCCGAGGCGGAGCAGGTACGTGTGCTGAACTCTCGCTTCGCGGCTGGTGAATGCTTGGTCGAAGGCGGCGATCCCGGCGTACGGCTGGTCGTCCAGCGGTGGGTCGGGGACGGAGATGTCTTCGGGGGTGAACATCGAGTGGACGATCGAGAAGGAGATCCGCTCATCTCGGTCATCTTCCCCGAATTCGGGGAGCCACTGGAAGAGGCTCGCGTACTGCCGGAGCGTGTTCTTCTCCGCGAGCTTGCCGAGCGGAGGGGTCACGTAGGAGCTGGTCACCCCGTTCGTGTAGTTGTCGTCCTCGCCGGCGAAGAAATCGTTCTCGAACACGAGCGCGACCGCGCCGAGGTCAGGGAGAGGGGCCGTCGGACTGCCTCCCGGGGTGCCGGGCAGCGCAGCGCTCTGAGGCTCGGGTGAACCGGCGCACCCCATGACGGCGAGTAGCACTGCGGTCGGCCGGAAGTGTGCGAATCGAGTCACGCGGATCCTTCCTCCTGCGGGGTGGCCTGGGATCCGGGAACGGCGGTGGACTGCGACGCGGTGCGCGGTCCGAGTTCGGCGGCGAGCATCCCCGCCAGGATGCACCCCGCCCCAGCGAGAGCCGTGACCGAGTACGTCTCCCCGGTCAACATTCGGCTCGCACCCATCGCGAAGACCGGCTCGAGGGCCAGGATCAGGGCGATGCGGGTCGGCGTAGTGGTCCGCTGCGCCCAAGTCTGGACCGCGAACCCGGCCGTGGTCGCGACGATCCCGGTAGTGAGCACGGCTCCCCAGACAGAGCGCGGAATCGCGGGGAGCCCGGCGGGGAGGTCGACGATGGCGGCGGCGATGGTCAGCCCGACCGCCGCAGTCGCCACTTGAGCGAAGGCGAGGGGAAGCACCGCGCGTCCGGGCGCGATGCGCGCGAGAGCGACCACCTGCGTCGCGAACGCAACCGCGCAACCGAGGACGAGCCAGTCGCCGCGCGCGATCCCCTCCTCGCCGAACGCGAGGAGAGCGAACCCGATGACGGCGAGGGCCACGCCGATCCACTCTCTCGACCCGATCCGTTGCCTGAGGATGACCCACGCGCCGAAGGGGACCAGCACGACGCTGATTCCGGTGATCACCCCCGAGCGGCCCGGGGCGGCGAAGGAGAGACCGTAGGTCTGGAGAACATATCCCGCCGAAAGGACCACTCCGACGGCGACCCCAGCGACCCCCGGGCCCGCGCTCCGGGATCGACCACCTCTCGAAGCGAGCAGGAGGAGCGGGATGAACGCAGCCGTTGCGACCCCGAACCGGAGGGCGAGGAAGGTCAGCACCGGTACCGACTCCGTCGCCTCCTTCACGGCGGCGAAGGTCCATCCCCAGACGGCGACGACGAGCACGAGGGCGAGGTCGGCAAGCCCAGGGCGCATCGTGTCCTTTCCTCGGTTACAGAAGCGGTGATTCGTGCCAGGCTTCGGGGAGTCTTCATCTCAGCCCCCGGGCGCAGAAGCGCTTTTCCCCCGCCGAGGGCCTCGCTATACTGCCGGATCCCGGAGACGAACTCTAAAGCGTTTCTACGGTCGTGGTTACGATTCGAGACGTCGTCCCGGTACCTGACGGACACCGCTCGTGGCCCCATACGGAGCGCCGGCTCCGAACCTGCGCATTCCCCGCGCACGCTTCGTCCCGTGCGGAGTGGCCCTCCCCGACGGAGGGTTCTCCCGGGCGGAGCGGCGCTCACCCCAAGAAAGGGTCTCCCATGCTGACCCTCCTCCGATCGAAACGTGGAGCTCATGCGCTCCTCGGTGGCGCGGTGCTCTCGCTCCTCATCACCGCTTCGCTCGCGGCCCAAGAGGCGCGTTTCCTCCGTCACATCCTCGTCCGCAGCGAGCCGATCGCCGATGCGATCATCGCGAATCTCGACCAGGGGGGCGACTTCAAAGCCCTCGCGAGGAAGTACTCCCTCGATGTCGGAACGAAACCCCTCGGGGGCGACCTCGACTGGACCGTGCCGGCGAGCCTCGAACCGGAGTTCGCGCGGGTGGCGTGGGCGATCGCGGAGAAGGGCGGGTACACCAAGGTGAAGACTCGCCACGGTTGGCACGTGGTCGAGTATGTCGACAGTCGTCCCGCGCCCGAGGCACGCCCAGTGCCGCCTCCGGCCCCGGCCAAGGGACAACCGGGGCAACCTCCGATCGTCGCCCCGCCGGTCACCGCTCCCGCCAACGAGGATCTCGCCGTGACCCTCTCCTGGCCGAAGACTTCCTTCCTGAGCGGCGAGCCGATCCGGTTCTCGATCGAGATCCGGAACACCACGGATGCCCCGATCGACGTCTTCCATCCCGACCTCTGGCCTCTCGGGTTGATCGTCCGCTACCAGTTCGGACGCTTGAACCAGAGCCTCGGTCTTCCCGAGTCGTGGAACGGCGTCCCGCCGGGGGGAACGACCACAGTGCTCGGAGAGGGCGAAAGCTTGCATAGAGAATTCACCCTGCAGGACTACTGCGGTGAGCGTCCGGACTGGCCGATCGTTCGGGTCATCTGGCGTGGAGACCGGCTCTTCGCCAGCCTCGAGAAGCTGCTTCCGACGGTGGTCGAAGCGGAGGAGTACCCGGCTCGCAAAGGACGCTGGCGCTTCTACATGACCCCCGAGAGCCGAGTCTCGATCCTGCCGGAATATCACCCGGGCGATCGGTGGCTCCTGTGCGTCTACTCGCGTGGACGCACCTGGATCGAGATCCGTGATCCGGGGATCCCGGGGGTGGTCGAGCGGTTTCTCGACAGCGTGACCGGAGAGGTCTTCGACGGCGCGGAGATTTCCCAGTTCACCCCGACGGACTACTACGCGGCGGTGGCCCCTCGGAGTCGGGGCGCGATCCCCTTCAGCGAGCAGCCGGCAACGGCGATCGGCTGGGCACCGGGAACGGTCGGATTGGCGATCGAGTGGGATGGACAGACCCCGGTCATCGGTGACTCGCTCTGCTTCGCGCTGGAGCGCCCCGACGACGTCTCGAAGCGGGCGATCCCGATCGGACGGGTCGTGCTCGGCGAAGGGGATCCGCAACCGCGCATCCTCGAATTGCTCGAGCGTGGGCAGCCCGCTCCGATCAGCCTCGTGCTCGCCTACCCGTGGGACCTCGCGCCCGAAGCGGTGCGCGAAGCCGCGGGTGCGCTTCCCGAACCGGGGCGCCTGGCCCAGAAGCTCCGCCCCGACCCCAGCCAGCAGTGGAAGTCTCTCGCGCCAAAGCGAGTCGAGGGGGCGCGGCCGGGTCGACTGGTGCCCAAAGGGAAGGACGACCCCGATGCCGAGCACGACCACGACCGGGAGGTCGCTGCGGACGGCCCCCCCCTGGCGATCGATCTTCCGAGGGTCGAACTGCTCACGTCGAGCGGCCGGATCACCATCGAGCTGTACGAGGACGATGCGCCGAACACCGTCGCGAACTTCATCCACTTGGTCACGACCGGATTCTACCGGAGCAACCAGATCATCCGGCGGGAGTCGAATCCGACGAACCGCGGCTTCATCCAGACCGGGAGCCCCGACAATACCAAACAGGGGACCCCGGGGTACTCCATCGCAGATGAGCGGAACGGCCGCCCCCCACGTCCGCGGGGCACTGTCGATGGCCCGCAAGCACTCGGTCCCGGACTCGGGGGGGAGCCAGTTCTTCATCTGCCTCGATGGGCAGCCCCAGCTCGACCCGACCTACACGGTCTTCGGACACGTCATCGACGGGATGGATGTCGTCGACCGCCTCCAGCTCGGGCACGTCGTCCATTCGATGGAAGTGATTCGCAAGCGCGAGCACGAATACACCCCGGTCACGATCCCCCGTTGACCGTCCGTTGGAAGATCGATTCCTCGGATCGGAATGACTTTTTCAACGGGCAGTTGGTGCAATCCTACGGGGAGGAGGTCCGGTGACGTACGACTTCGAGAATCTGCGCGTCGAGGTGGGGGACGACCGGATCGCGACCGTCGTCGTCGCGCGCCCCGCAGCGCTGAACGCCTTGAACGACGCGACGATCGGCGAGATCGAGCGGTGCTTCACCGAGCTCGCTCGCGATGAGCGGGTCGGAGTGGTCATCGTGACCGGCGAGGGAGAGAAAGCGTTCGTCGCGGGCGCGGATATCCGCGAGCTCGCCACGCAGTCGGCCGATGAGGCCCGGACTCGCTCTCTTGCGGGGCAGCGGGCGTTCGATCGAGTGGAGCGCTGCGGCAAGCCGGTGATCGCGGCCGTGAATGGTTTCGCTCTCGGTGGCGGGTGTGAACTCGCGCTCGCTTGCCACCTTCGCTACGTGTCGAACAAGGCCCGTTTCGGTCTGCCCGAAGTCTCGCTCGGGATCATCCCCGGCTACGGCGGGACCCAGCGTCTGCAGCGGATTGTCGGACGCGGACGCGCCCTGCAGATGATTCTCACCGGGGAGATGATCGGCGCCGGAGAAGCGGTCGCGAACGGTCTCGCGAGTGGCGTCGTTCCCCAGGAGGAGCTCCTGGGGACGGTCCGCAAGGTTGCGACGATCATCCTCTCGCGGGGTCCGGTAGCGCTCCGACTGGCGCTCGACGCGGTGCTGCGGGGAGGCGAGACCCCGCTCGCAGACGGATTGGCGATCGAGGCGGACCTCTTCGGACTCGCGAGCACGACGGATGACATGAAGGAAGGGATGCAGGCCTTCCTCGAGAAACGAGACGCGAGTTTTCGTGGGCGGTGAGCTCGCGATACGAACCGGGACTCCGGCCGGCGTGGCGATCGTCGCGTCGGCTCCCCTACCGACTGGACATGAGGGATCGATGAAGAGAGAGATCCGGATCCTGGGAGGTGCCCGCACCGCGATGGCGGAGTACGTCGGCACCCCCGGAGCGGGAAAGTTCAAGGACTTGAGCGCGATCGAGCTCGGAGCGCGAGCGGTCGCGGAAACGCTGCGGCGGACCGGCATCGACGGCGCCGAGGTCGATCACGTGGTGATGGGCAACGTGATGCAGACCAGCGTGGATGCCCTCTACGGGGCGCGCCACGTCGCGTTGCGCGCTGACTTGCCGATCGAGGTTCCGGCGCTGACCGTGAACCGCCTCTGCGGTTCGGGTCTCCAGGCGGTGGTCAGCGCTGCGCAGATGCTTCTCCTCGATGAGGCGGAGATCGCCATCGCGGGGGGCATGGAGAACATGTCGCAAGCCCCCCACGTGATACGGGGCGCACGCGAGGGATTCCCGCTCGGGCAGGGAAAGCTCGAGGACCTCTTGATGGCGTCCTTGATGGACCCGTTCTGCGGGCTCTACATGGCGCAGACCGCCGAGAAGCTCGGCAGCCAGTACAAGATCTCGCGCGAGGAGCAGGACGAGTACGCACTGCGATCGACCTCCTGTGCACTAGCGGCGATGGAGGCGGGACGGTTCGCCGACGAGATCTTCCCGGTCGAGGTTCCGACCCGGAAGGGTTCGGTCACCGTTTCCGAGGACGACCACATCCGCCCCGGCTCATCGCTCGAAGCTCTCGCGAAACTCCGCCCCGCGTTCGGCAAGGAGGGCACGGTCACCGCCGGGAACGCGAGCGGAATCGTCGACGGCGCCGCCGCCCTGGTCCTCGGCATCTCGGGGAGTCCGAAGGTCGAAGGTCGCGACGTGCTCGCGAAGGTCACCTCGTGGTGTTCGGTCGGGGTCGACCCCTCGATCATGGGGATCGGCCCCGCTCCGGCGATCCGCGGGGTGCTCGAGCGGTCGGGACTCGGCCTCGATGACATCGACCTCTTCGAGATCAACGAGGCCTTCGCGGCCCAGTACATCGCGGTCGAGCGCGAGTTGGGGCTCGATCGGGACAAGGTGAACGTCAACGGCGGAGCGATCGCGCTCGGCCATCCGCTCGGCATGACCGGAGCGCGTCTGATCCTCACCCTCGCAAAGGAGCTGCGTCGCCGCGGTGCCCGCTACGGGATCGCCTCGGCGTGCATCGGGGGTGGTCAGGGAATCGCGGTTCTGATCGACGCGGCTGGATAGGAAACTCAAGCGATGGCGAACTCACACAAGATCGCGGTGTTCGGCGGGGACGGAATCGGCCCCGAGGTGACCGCGCAGGCGATGCGAATCCTCGAGGCGACCTCGGAGATCGATGGATTCCGCATCGACCGCAAGGACTTCCCCCACGGCTCCGAGCACTTCCTTGCCACCGGCGAGTTGATGCCCCCCGAGATCATCGAGGAGCTCCGGGGGTTCGACGCGATCTACCTCGGGGCGATCGGCGATCCCCGGGTCGAGGTCGGCAAGGTCGAGTACGCGGTGATCTCGGGGATGCGGTTCCAACTCGATCTGTTCGTGAATCTCCGGCCGATCCGTCTCCACGACGAGAAATTCTGCCCCCTGAAGGGCAAGGGCCCCGACGATATCGACATGATTGTCGTCCGCGAGAACACCGAGGACGCGTACGCCGGAATCTACGGCCACTTGAAGCAGGGCACCGGGAACGAAGTCGCGGTGCAGCAGATGATCTACACCCGCGACGGTGTGGAGCGCGTGATTCGCTACGCCTACGAGCTGTGTCGGAAGCGCGGGAAGCGGCGAAAGTTGACCCTCGTCGACAAAGCGAACGCGATCCGGGCCCAGGACCTCTGGACGCGGGTCTTCGCCGAGGTGGGGAAGGAATACCCCGACATCGAGCAGGACCACGCCTACGTCGACGCGGCGTGCATGTGGATGGTGAAGAACCCCGAGGCCTTCGATGTGGTCGTGACCACGAACCTGTTCGGGGACATCATCACAGACCTCGGCGCGGTCCTCCAGGGGGGGATGGGAGTCGCGGCGAGCGGCAACATCCACCCGGGTCGGGTCTCGATGTTCGAGCCGATCCACGGCTCCGCTCCGAAGTACAAGGGGAAGAACACCTCGTGCCCGATCGCGGCGATCTCGGCGGTTCAGATGATGCTGGACCACCTCGGTGAGACCGTCTCGGCGGGCCGGGTCGAGCGGGCGATCGAGCGGGTACTCTGCGACAAGAGTGTCACCTCGATGAGTGCCACGTGTGGCATCTCGACGAGCGAGTGGGGGGACCGGGTCCTCGAAGCGCTTCGGATGGAATAGCGGATGGAATAGGGGCGGTACCCACCTCGGAATTCCCGAGGGTGGGCCCTGTCGTACAGGTCGTGGACGGAATCTGGCCCAGCCACGGCGGTTGCCGCAACGGTGCTAGATGTCGAGGAGAGAGAGAACGTCCTCGCCTTCGGGGCGGATCGTCTCGCAGAAGATCTCGGTTCCGTCCGGTCGCAGGCAGTAGAGATCCACGGTGCTGTTCTCGAGAGAGAGGGACCGGCACCACTCCTTTGCGCCCTCGATCCCGATTTCACCGTTCTCCCGCATTTCGAAGATGTCTCCTCCTGTAACTCGGGCCCGGTAGAAGGCCACGGCGTTGGACATCATGATCGGCTCCTCCATCTCGACGATTTGCTCCACCGTCGCTCAGATAGTGTGCAATGACGGGGCCCGCGGCTCCAAAATGCGGACGAACCAACAGCTGGGGCTGGCCCCGGATGCGGCCGGACCGGCACTCCGATGATCCCCGTCGGCTGAGAGTCGGGAGCCACCGAGAGCTCGAGTAGGAAAGACCGATCGATGCGAAATCAATACACCGCGTTCTCGGAAGGCGCCGCTCTCCTCGACCTCACCACCCGCGAGACCGTCCTCGACGTTCGCGGGGCCGACGCGGAGGACTACCTCCAACGGATGCTCTCGTGTGATCTGCGCCAGGTGACGAGAACCGCCGGCGGAGGGGTGGGACGCCCCGGGACGCTGATGACCGGCAAGGGCAAGCTCGTCGCCGTGTTCTCCGTCTTCAGAGTGGCGGGGGACTCTGGAGATCTGTTCCGAGTCGTCGTCGAGAGGAGCGCCCTCACCCCACTTCGGGACGCGCTCGAGCGGTTGGTGATCCTGGAAGAAGTGGAGTTCGCCGCGCCGGACGTCGCCGTCTTGTCGGTGCAAGGTCCCGAGGCCGATCGAATCCTCCAGGGAGAGAGCGCCGGGGGAGAGCCCCTTCCGTCGGAGCCCCTCGCTCACTTCCCCCTCGAGCTCGGGGATGGGCAGCGGGGAGCCGTCGTCCTCCATCCGCGTTCTCCCGCCGGCGGGTGGGACCTCCTCGTCCCCGCGTCGCGGCGGCAGATGCTCATCGACTCACTGGTCGCTGAGGGGGTGATCCCGGTCGACGAGGACGAGATCGATCGCCAGCGCATCCTCGCCGGGATCCCGCGCTTCGGCGTCGACGGCACGACCGAGAACCTCCCGCTCGAGGCGGGGTACGACGGCGCGATCGCGGAGGGTAAGGGGTGCTTCGCCGGGCAGGAGGTCGTGGCCAGGATCCGCACCTACGGCCATGTGAATCGCCGTCTCTGCAGGATCCGTTGCGATTCGGAATCGCTGCCGTCGACCGATGCGGAAGTGCGTCAGGTCGGCGAGCCGAACGATGAGCAGGGTCCCGTGATCGGGCGGGTGACCTCGGCAACTCGCACTCCCGATGGCGCCTCTTCGATCGCGCTCGGGTTCATCCGGTATCGGCACGCGATCATCGGCACTCGGCTCGAGATCGACGGAGCGGGAGAGGCCGAGATCGATCTGGTGATCGGGGGCTAGTTCCCTCCCACCCCTCCGAGTGTCCGGAACCCTGACACTTACACCCACTTCGCATCTGCGTGCTTCCCCAACTCATTGCAGTTCAGCCACTTGCGTCGCCGGTCGGCTCCGGCACGCGCTCTGCTCCAGGGCTGGTCCGCGACGCGCTCCGAAGGACGGGGTGGCGCGGGGAGGGGCACCGGCACAAGGAGACGGTCATGCGTACACAGAGTGGGATCCTCGCAGCAGTGGTGATCGGGTTGGCGAGCGGGCTGACGGGCGGATCGGCGCTCCAGGCGCAGGACGAGCGCGCGCCCACCGCCCTCCGGGGCGACCTGAACGGAAACGGGATCTTCGACTTCGACGACGTCGCGATCCTCAGGAGCGTCATCGGAGGGGCGAGGATGACGCTCCCCGCGAGCATGTACGACGTCGATCAGAACCGTCGGATCGACGAGTGGGACCAGGTGATGCTCTTGAACTGGGCGCAGCGGCAAGCCGCGCTCGACGATCGTGACGAGCCCGCGCCTGCTCCCACCGAGCGGTCCCTGCGCGGGGACCTCGACGGCGACGGCACCCTCACCAATCGGGACCTGCTGATCTTGATGGAGATGGTGTTCGGCGAGTTGCCGGCCCGCGAAAACTTCGATATCGCGGATGTCGACGCCGACGGCCGACTGACGATCGGCGACCTGATCGCCCTCACCGAGATCATGCTCGGCAGACGCGAACCCAGCTACGTCTGAGCACGACGCAGGGCGCAGAAGCATGCATCACCTGAAGGCGGGGCCGTCCCGCAGTGGCGCGGGACGGTTGGGGGGGTCTCCGAGCGGGGGACCCCTCTGTTTCATCCCCCTCGCCTTCGATCCTGCTCCTTCCATGCGCGCAGTTTCTGGTAGAGGGTCTCGCGAGAGATTCCGAGGATCTCCGCCGTCCGCTTCTTGTTGTCCCCCGTCTCCTTGAGAACTCGTTCGGTGTGGCGGCGCTCGATCTGGGCGAGAGTCGGGAGACTCGCGACGAGCTGGGGACGGCGGCCGCCGATGGCGACGGTTGCCGGAAGATCGCAGAGCCTTATCTTCGAACTGGGCGCACTGCACAGGGCCTGCTCGACCGCGTTGCGCAACTCGCGCACGTTCCCGGGCCAGGAGTGGTTTCGAAGAGCTCGTCGAGCCGCGTCGTTGAACTCCACGCCCTTGGGGAGGAGTGCTTCCGCGATCTCGATCACATCGTCCCCCCGATCGCGGAGAGGTGGGAGCTGGAAGCGGAGCACATCGAGACGGTAGCGGAGGTCTTCCCGGAACTGACCGGTCGCTTGGCGGGCCTCGAGATCGCGGTGGGTCGCCGAGATGATCCGGACGTCCACCGAGATCGACTTCTCGCCTCCGACTCGCACTACCTTCCCATCCTGCACCACCCTCAGGATCTTCACCTGGGTCGAGAGGGGCATGTCGCCGATCTCGTCGAGGAACAGAGTGCCCTTGTGCGCCTGCTCGAAGACCCCCTGGTGATCGCGGACCGCACCGGTGAATGCACCGACGTCGTGCCCGAAGAGTGCGCTGTCGATCATCTCGGGGCTGGCGATGGCGCAGTTGATCGCGACGAACGGGCCTTCGCGGCGTCGCGATTGGTCGTGGATCGCGCCGGCGAAGAGCTCCTTCCCGGTCCCGGTCTCCCCGAGGATCAGGACCGGACTCTCAGTCGCTGCGGCTCTCTGCACCAGAGCCAAAGTCTTCTGCATCGCATCCGAGCTGCCGATGATCCCCTGCCGACGTTCGAAGAGGGCCCGAAACGTCTCGTTCTCTCGGCGGAGCTGCTCCCGAGCCGACAGGTTCTCGACGCCGAGGGCAACCAGGCGCGCGACCACTTTCAAGATCTCGAGGTCCGCGTTCTGCAGAGCGCCCCGAGTGCGCGTCGAATCGAGGTAGATCACCCCTCGGTACTGTTCTCGGACGATCACCGGGGCCGCGGCGAAGGAGAGAATCCCGATCTCGGTGATGGAGTCGTGGGGGAGGCCACCCAGGCGAGGCGCGTCGACGACCAGCAGAGCAGATCGGTTCTCGTAGATCCTGTCGAGGATGGTGCGGCTCATCTCGATCCGCGTCCCATCGGGATTCGCCGGGTCTCGCACCGCCATCTCCGCGTACTCTCCGTCGAGTGGAGATCCGAGTCCGATGAACCCCCGTGAGGCGGGCAGCGCTCCCATCAAGCCATCGAGCGCGATCTCGATCAGCTCCCCGGGACTCTTCGCCGATGCGATGCGCTCACCGATCGCGGCGAGTCGCCGGAACCGCTCCTCGGACGTGAGTGCCGGCTCGATGTCGATGACTTCGGTCCGAGGTTCTTGCTCGAGCGACAATTCGGTCGTGACCGCTTCACGGGAAGGATCGCGCCCGAAGTCGAGTCGGGTCGAGAGTTCGCCCCGCTCACCGCCTGAGGTCACCGTGATCCGAGTCGATCCGAGGTCGAAGGTACTCCCCGCGTGGAGCACCGCTTCACGCCGGATCTGTCCATCGATGCGGGGGGGATTTCGCGAGTCGAGGTCGCGCAGATGAAGTTCTTTCTCGGAGAGTCGCTCGAGCTCGAGGTGTCGTCGGGAGATGCAGGGATCATCGATCACGATGTCGCACTGCGGGGCGCGTCCGAGGATCATCGTCGCCTCCCCGACCGGATGCAGGCGATTCTCTCGGTCGAGGGAGCAGATCCGGAGAAACATGGTTCGCATCGCTCCTCCCGTTCAGTCCCTGATCATCTGCGATCAGAGCGTCCAGGGGAACCCAGAGCCTCGCATCCCGCGAGACGGGAGGTGGGAACGCGGAGGGGGCTCGCGCTGACGTAGTCGAGGCCGGCCTCCCGGAAGAACGCGATACTCCGAGGATCGCCCCCATGCTCGCCGCAGATCCCGACCACCAATTTTGGATTCGCGGCGCGCCCCCGTTCGACGGCGGTTCGGATCAGCTCCCCGACCCCCTCCCGGTCGAGGGTCTTGAACGGGTCGTCGACCAGGATCCCCAGGTCGAGATACCGGCGCAGGAGCGAAGCGGTGTCGTCGCGCGAGAACCCGAACGTCATCTGCGTCAGGTCGTTGGTCCCGAAGGAGAAGAAGTCGAGGTCGCGGGCGATGCGCCCCGCGGCGAGCGCCGCCCGCGGGACTTCGACCATCGTTCCCACGTGGTACTCGACGGGTTCCGTACCCCTGAACACGTCGGCGGCCACTGCATCGATCACCCCTCGCGTCCGGCGTGCCTCCTCCGCGACGACGACGAGGGGAATCATCACCTCGGGGCGCGGCGTCTCCCCGTCATCGCGTGCGTCGCGGGCGGCTTCGAAGATCGCGCGGGTCTGCATCGCGATGATCTCGGGGTGGAGGAGCCCCAGTCGGCACCCACGGGTCCCGAGCATCGGGTTCGCTTCGCGAGTCTGCTCGATCCGGGCGAGGACGGTTTCGAGCGGAAGTCCCGCTTCCTCGGCGAAGCGCTGCGTCTCCGAGTCCCCGTGAGGAAGGAATTCGTGGAGCGGCGGATCGAGCAGCCGAATCGTCACCGGGAGCCCGTCCATCGCCCGAAGGATCCCGCGGAAGTCCATCCGCTGCCAGGGGAGTAGAGTGGCGAGTGCTTCTTCACGTCCCGCCACGTCGGTCGCGAGGATCATCCTCCGGAACGCGAGGATCCGCTCCTTGCCGAAGAACATGTGCTCGGTGCGGCAGAGTCCGATTCCCTCGGCGCCGAGGGCTCGCGCCCGCCTCGCGTCTTCGGGGGTGTCGGCATTTGCGCGGATGCCGATCTTTCGCCGCTCGTCCGCCCAGGAGAGAATTCTCGAGAAACGGCGGTAGGTCGGGGAATCGGCGGGCGCGAGTGCGCCATCGATGACCCGGAGTACCTCGGAATCGGTCGTCTCGATCGAGCCGGCGAACACTTCGCCGGTGCCCCCATCGATCGAGAGCAGCTCGCCCTCGGCGAGGCTCTGCCCCCCGGCTTCGATCCGCCGAGTCTGCTCATCGATCCTCAGCCCCTCGCACCCGACGACGCACGGTTTGCCGAGCCCGCGCGCGACCACCGCGGCGTGCGAGGTCGTCCCCCCTCGGGCGGTCAGGATCCCCGCTGCGGCGGCCATCCCCGCGATGTCCTCGGGTGAGGTCTCGGTGCGGACGAGGAGGACCGGTCCGCCGTCGGTGGCGAGACGGATTGCGGTCTCGGCGTCGAGGGCGATGCGACCCGACGCGCCCCCCGGACCTGCGGCCAGTCCGCTGGTGATCCTCCGTGCGGTCGCCGCGGCCCTCCCTTCGGGGGTGAAGACCGGGGCCAGGAGTTGATCGAGCGCCCCCGGATCGACTTGGCGGATCGCTTGTTCCGGTTCGATGTGCCCCTCGTCGACCAGGTCGCACGCGATCCGGATCGCAGCACCGATGCTCCGGAGCCCTCGGCGCGTCTGGAGGATGAACAAGCGCCCCTCCTCGACGGTGAACTCGATGTCCTGGAGATCTCCGTAGTGAAGTTCGAGAACGCGGCAGACTGCGACGAGTTCGCGGTGCATCTCCGGGAATCGTTCCGAGAAACTCATCCCCGATGGCGCATCGGGGCTGCGACCGATCGGGAGCGGCGTGCGGGTCCCGGCGACCACTTCTTCCCCCTGTGCATCCGGGAGGTACTCGCCGTAGATGTGTGGTTGGCCGGTCGCCGGGTCGCGGCTGAAGCAGACGCCGGTCGCGGAACCCTCCCCCGTGTTCCCGAATACCATCGCCTGGACGTTCACCGCGGTGCCGAGCTCATCGGAGATGCCGTGGAGCCGGCGGTAGGTAATCGCCCTCGCCCCGCTCCAGCTCGCGAAGACCGCCTCGATCGCCCGTTCGAGCTGAACCCGCGGTTCGTCGGGGAAGGGCGCTCCGAGCGAACGCTCGAGATCAGAACGGACCTGCGCGATCAGGGCCGCGAGTTCCGGGGCGGGCAGCTCTTGCGGGTGCTCGACCCTCGCGGCGGCGAGGGCCGCTCCGCGGGCGGCCGCGAACACTTCGGCGGGGACCGCGAGGACGACACTTCCGTACATCTCGAGAAGCCGGAGTTCACAGTCGAGAGCGAAGTGGCGGCCAGCCGCCGTTCCGCCCGCGCGTGCGCCGAGGGCGTCGCGAGCGGCGGGGAACAGACCGACGTTGAGCACCGTGTCCATCATCCCGGGCATCGACACCGGGGCGCCGGAGCGGACGGAGACGAGGAGCGGAGCTGCGGGATCGCCGAAAGTCCGACCGAGCTCCTCCTCGAGACGGGCGAGGGCGTCGTCGATGGCGGGTCGGAGGAGGGACCAGGCCAGAGCGGGATCGCGGCCGTGGAGCGCGCAGACTTCGGTGGTGATCGTGAACCCGGGGGGGACGGGCACGCCGATGCGCATCATCTCGGCGAGATTCGCACCCTTCCCGCCGAGGAGCGATCGCAGCGAGCCATCGCCATCGGTTCCAGCCGCACCGAACGAGTACACCGGGGGGTGCGCAAGGGGAGATGGTCCAGCCGGTGGGGGGAACATCGGACGCGACTACCCGACCCCAGCCAGCACGTGCCGAATCTCCTCATCCGTGAGCAGCCGATTCGACTTCTTCGCCCACTGGAAGATCGCGTCGACTCGATCCTCGCTGGCTTCGATGTTCCTGTGCTCGAGCCAGTACACCACGTTCGATCGTCCGCTCATCGGGCCGATCGAGATCTTCTGCTCGAGTCCGAACACGTCGGCTGGCACCCCGGAGTAGACCCGGTTCGCGAGCCAGGTGTCGTCTTTCTTGAACGCTTTGATCACCGCGGCGGCGTGGACTCCGGTTGCGGTCTCGAAGGCGTCGGTGCCGAACACAGGGTAGTTCTTCGGGATCGGCACGTGGCACGCCTCGCTGACGGTCCGAACGTAGCGGGGCAACTCGGTGAGGTCCTGATCGATCGCACCCCACAGCTTGAGATTGACCAGCAGCAGGTCGAGGCTGGTGTTCCCGCAGCGCTCGCCGATTCCGAGGGCGGTGCCGTGAATACGATCCGCACCCCCCTCGATCGCCGCGATCGAGTTCATCACGTCGAGGTCGCGATCGCGGTGACCGTGCCAGTCGATCCGGACATCCTCTCCGGAGTCCGCAACGATCGATTTCACGTAGCGGATCAGACTGCGCACGCCGACGGGCGTGACGTGACCGACGGTGTCGCAGACGCAGATACGGCGTGCGCCGTGTTCGATGGCGGCGGTGTAGAGGGCACGAATCGTCTCGGGGGTGGACCGCGTCGTGTCCTCGGTGACATACATCTGCTTCAGACCCTCGCGCTGGCAGAGTTCGCTCGCCTCGATGGTGTTCTTCAGCATGCGTGCGAGGGTCCAGTCCTCGGCGTACTGCCGGATCGGGCTCGAGCCGATGAACGTGCACGCCTCGATCGGGACGCCGGTCTCCTGTTGGATCGTCGAGATCGCCATGATGTCGTTCGGGTGGGTGCGCCCGGCGCAGTTCGCGGTGATCGAGAGCTTCTCCTCGTCGATCAATCGGCAAAGGGCGGTGACGTCCTCGACGGCGCGCGGTCCTGCCCCGGGGAGGCCGACGTCCGCGGTGTGGATGCCGATTCGGTCCATCAGGCGCAGGATCTCGAACTTCTTTTCGATCGGGGGGTCGACGACGGAGGGGGACTGCAGGCCGTCGCGCAGCGTCTCGTCGTCGAACTCGATCCCCTTCCGCAGCGGGGTGAAACCCTCGCTGGTGTTCCAGTCGTAGATCAGGTCCGCCGGGCGATCGGGGTTTCCTGCGGCGTGAAGCATGGCGGTATCCTCTCGATGGGCGCTCACAGAGGAGCCGAGTTGGCCCCAGAGGAGGCGGCCCCAGGAGCAGTTGGCCCACCGGGCCGAGAGAGACTGCCGCTGGAGCGCGCTCGGAGTGATCAGAGGATCGATGATAGGTGGGTGGCGGACCAGGTCAAGAATTCGGGGGGAGCCGGGAGGGAATCGTTCCCGTGATCGGGGTAGGACGTTACCATTCCGCGCCATGAAACGAGCCCCCATCGTCCTCAAGTTCGGCGGGACTTCGCTCCGGGATGCGGCGGCGATCCGCCGCGCCGGCGCGATCGTCGCATCGACCACGAACCCGGTCGTGGTGGTGAGTGCCGCCGCTGGGGTGACCGATCGACTCGTCGCCCTCGCGCGTTGTGCGGTCGAGGGGGAGGATGCCGCGATCGTCGAGGAGCTGACCGCGCGTCACCTGTCGATCGCCTCCGAGCTCGCGATCGACCCGGACGAGATCGCCCGTCCGCTCGAGGAGCTGCGCGACTGCGCACGCGGGATGGCCCTCCTGGTCGAGGACTCGGCTCACGCGAGTGATCGATTGCTCGCGTGCGGAGAGTTCCTGATGGCACCGCTCTTCGCCGCGCACCTGCGCAGTCGGGGACTCGACGCGCTCGCCGCCTCGGCCGCGGAACTCGGCCTCACTACCGACGACCGCCACGGCCGCGCCCGTCCACTCCCCGAAGCCACCGAGCGTCTCGCCGCCGGACTTCGCCCCCTCGCAGGACGAGTCCCGGTGATCACCGGATTCATCGGGGGCACGTGCGACGGTCGCATCACCACGCTCGGACGTGGCGGGAGCGACTTCAGTGCGAGCCTCATTGCGAACGCTCTGCGCGCGCGCGAATTGCAGATCTGGACCGACGTCGACGGCATCCGAACCGCGGACCCTCGCCTCGTCCCCGACGCGAAGCGGATCGATCACCTGACCTTCCGCGAGGCGAGCGAGCTCGCGTTCGCTGGCGCCAAGGTACTCCATCCCCAGACCCTCACCCCGGCGATGGAGGCGGGCATCCCCGTCTCGGTCCGCGAGACCAGTCACCCCGAGCGACCCGGGACGTCGATCACCGCGGTCCTCCCCCCCGGCGTCGAGGCGAGATCCGTCCGGGCGATCGCACATCGAGTGGGTGTCCGGGTGATCACCGTCGTCAGCCCTCGGATGCTCGCACGCCACGGTTTCCTCTCGCGGATCGCCGCCGTCTTCGATCGTCACGAACTCTCGATCGACATGATCTCCACCTCGGAGGTTTCGATCTCGCTGACTCCGGACGAACCCGACGCGGACCTCACCCCCTTGCTCGCTGAACTGGGGTCCTTCGCCGAAGTGCAGCTCGTCGAGGGGCGGGGGATGGTGAGCGTCGTCGGGGATCGACTCGATCATGACGGTACCGTGGTCGCGGAGATCCTCTCCGGCGTCGCGGAGCTCGGCGCGCCGCTCCACATGATCTGCTACGGCGCCACCCGCACGAACCTCACCTTCCTCATCCCTGAGGACCAACTCCCGGCGGTCGTGCAGTTGCTCCACGCCCGGTTTTTCTGAGGAATCCGAGCCGAGGTGGACTCCCCCCCCCGTTCCCGCGAGAATGGCAGTTCACGATCACGGGCGGGATGGAGAAAGGGGTTTCGATGCGTGTACTCGCTCTCGCTGCCGGGCTCGTCCTCGCCGGGCTCGTCTCCGGCGTCGCCTCGGCGCAGACGATCACATTCAGCAACCAGACCGGACCATCCGGGCTCGTCGCTTCCCAAGTCCCGACCTTCGGAGACGGGTTCCTCGCCGGTGGTACGGTCGGGGACTTCGACGGGGATGGTTTCCAGGACGTCTACTACCCATCCGGCGGGGGTCAGCCGGACAAGCTCTTCCTGAATGACGGGGACGGGACCTTCACCGACCAAGCGGCGGCATGGGGGATCGCAGCACCACACGGCGGCACCTCCGCGACCGCGGCGGACTACGATAATGACGGCGACCTCGACCTGTTCGTCAACAGCTACTCCGGAAATCGTCTGTACCAGAACCAGGGGGTGACGTTCGTCGATGTCGCGGCAGCGGCGGGGGTCGTCTCGACCTCACGTTACGGCGCGGCGTTCGGCGACTACGACCTCGATGGCGATCTCGACCTCGCGGTCGTCGACTGGAACTCCCCCTCGGGGAATCGCCTCTTCCAGAGCGACGGAGATGGCACCTTCACCGACGTGACGACCCCCTCTGGAATCGCCTCGGGTGTGAGCGGGATCGTCGGGTTCACGGTGCGCTTCTGCGACATGGATGGCGATCGGTACCCGGAGATCCTGTGGGTCGGCGACTTCGGCACGAGCCGATACCTGAAGAACAACGCCGACGGCACATTCACGAACTGGACCGCCAGCGCCGGGGTCGGATTCGACGGGAACGAGATGGGCCACACGGTCGCCGATTTCGACCGCGACGGCGACTTCGACTGGTACGTCACCACGATCAACACCAACAACCTCTACCGGAACAACGGCAACCACTCGTACACCCAGGTCGCCGAAGCATCCGGCGTCTCGAGCACCGGGTGGGGGTGGGGGACCGTCTCCTGCGATTTCGACCACGATGGTCGCATCGACATCGCTGCGACCTCGCAATCCTCCGGTCAGTTCCTCTTCCGGAACGTCAGCACCGTCGCCGGCGGCCCGCTGAACTTCCAGTTCTGGAACATCGGGTTCTCCTCGGGAGTCTCGGGACGTGGTCTCGCCAACTTCGACGCCGACAACGATGGCGATCAGGACCTGCTGATCTTCCCGCGCAGCGGACCGCTGCAGTATTTCCGCAACGAGCTCAGCGGAGCGAGCGCTCACTGGTTGCGGATCACCCTCTCCCCGGGGATTGCGTCGGACATCGCCCCGCACGGCGCGGGCGCCGTGATCACCGTCATCGCGGGGGGCGCGACCCAGACCGCAAGGATCGACCTCGGGAGCAACTACCTGAGCCAGAGCGAGATCGCAGCCCACTTCGGACTCGGGAGCGCTCTGATCGCGGAAACGGTGAAGATCGACTGGGCGAACGGCATGGAGACCACGATGACCGATATCCCCGCGGACCAGTCGCTCCATGTCGAAGCGATGACGATCGTGGTGCCCGAATTCCGCCGTGGAGACGCGAACGACGACGGCTCGATCGACCTCGGCGACCCCGTCGCGATGCTCGCCATCCTCTTCTCGGGAGCCGCAGCCGCACCCTGCTCCGACGCGACCGACGCGAACGACGATGGGTTGTTCGACATCAGCGACCCCGTGCTCGCCCTCGCGTACCTATTCTCGGGGGGAGTGTTGCCGGGACCTGGGATCGACTGCGGAGTCGACCCTACCGATGGGGATGCGCTGGGTTGCGTCGCTAGTGTGAACTGTCCTTGAAGCCTCATGGCTAGAGGGACCGTCCCTCGGGTGATTACCCCCTCGAACTCCCCTTCACCATTTCCCAGTACTCGTGCGCGCGCGCCACTGCCTTGGCGAGGAATGTACCACGTGGATAGTCGCCGTTCCCATCCGACTCACCGGCGGAGAGCCCGGTGAACAGCTCGAGCGCCTCGTGGATGGTCTCGACGGCGTAGACGTGGAACCGGTTCGCGCGGCAGGCTTCGACGATGTCGACGCGGAGCATCAGGTCGCGTACGTTCGCGCGGGGGATGATCACACCCTGGTCGCCGGTCAGGCCGAACTCGCTGCAGATGTCGTAGTATCCCTCGATTTTCTCGTTCGCGGCGCCGATCGGCTGGATCCGTCCGTGCTGATCGATCGCCCCGGTCATCGCGAGGTCCTGCCGGATCGGCACGCTGGTGAGGGCGGAGAGTAGGCAGCACATCTCCGCGGCGCTCGCGGAGTCCCCATCGATCCCGCCGTAGCTCTGCTCGAACGCGATCGAAGCGCTGAAGGCGAGCGGATGGTCGGTCCGAAGCAGGTGTCGCAGCAGACCTCCCAAGATGTAGAACCCCTTCGTGTGGATCGCGCCCGAGAGCTGCGCCTCTCGTTCGATGTTGATCGCCCCCGCGGTGCCGGGGCCGATCGTCGCGGTGATGCGCGATGGAAACCCGTAGACCAGCGGTCCGGCGTGGACGACGGCGAGGCCGTTCACCTGTCCGATCACGCTCCCGGTGGTCGCGATGCCGATCGTCCCGTCCCGCACGAACCTGCGGAACCGGCGGGAGGGCAGATCCGCGCGGCGTTTTCCCTGACGGACCGCACCCTCGATGTCCGCTCGACCGACCAGCGTTCGTGGTGCCTTGCGGGCGATGAACGAGGCTTCCCTCGCGATATCGGCGAGCCGCCCGAAGCGAGTGGTCAGCCGATCGCTCCTGCCGGAGATCCGCGCGCCGTGCTCTGCGAGTGCAGCGATCGCGTCCCCTGAGAAGGGGAGGAGCTGCTCCTCCTTCGCGATGCGAGCGATCACCCCCGCGTAGCTCGCGACGGTGCTCTGCTCGCACGGGAGGGAGGTCTCGAAGTCGGCGAGGACCTTGAACAGGTGAGGGAATTCCGGGTCCCCGCCATCGAGCAGAGCGTAGATCTCGGGGTCACCGATCAGGACCACTTTCACGCTGACGAGCGGGGGCTCCGGTTTCAGCGTCGGGCCGTAGATCGGCAGTTCGGCCTCCGACTGCCCGATCTCCGCTCGCCCGGTGCGGAGGAACCGGGTGAGGGCGCGCCAAGCTCCCGGCTCCGAGATGACGTCGCGGGCCTCGAGCAGGAGATACCCGCCATCGGCGCGCACCACACTTCCGACGTGCAATCCTCGGTGGTCGGTGTGGAACCCTCCCTCGGTCAGGAACTCCCGATCGATCCCTCCGAAGAGATTCTGGAACGTGGGATTGCTCTCGACGATCACCGGACAGTCCGCACCGTCTGAGTGATCGGAGACGACGTTCACCCGGTAGTGCCGCGTAAATTCGGTGTCCTCGCCCTGCGACAGGGAGGCGAGGCGGTGTGCGACGACGTCTTCGACGATCTGATCGAGGAACTCGCGGGCCGCTTCCTGGGGGAACTCCCGAGCGACTCCCCGCACGAATCCCGAGAGCACCTTGCGGGACTCGCCCTCGAAGAGTCCGTGCAGCTGTTTCCGATGCGACTCTTGCAGCTCCTCGAGTTCTCGCGCGATCCGCTCGAAGCGCCGGACCTGTTCCCCGATCTTCTCGATCGTCGCTCTCGACCTCTCCTCGCTGATCTTGCCCTCCGCGACCATCGCCTCGAACGCTTCCGGCGGGGTGGGACGGGAATCGATCAGCGGCACGATCGCCATCTGGGTCCCGGGACCGACCGAGATCGACACCAGGGCGAGCTCCAGCCCGGCGAGCTCTTTCTCGAAGGGGTCTGTGAGGGCATCCCGCTCCGACTTCGCCCGGTCGATCAGCGTGTTCCGACGCTCGCGCAGGGCGTCGGATGAGAGCGCCGTCAGCAATTCCTCGCCGATGAAACCGATCAGCTCGTCGACTCGCTTCGCGAATGCGCGTGCTCTTCCGCGAGGGAGGGAGAGGAGGCGCGGGCGGTCGGAGTCCGTGAAGTTGTGGACGTAGCACCGGTCCGGGGCGAGCGGACAGGCGAGTCGTACCTCTTCGAGGAGGCGTTTGAGGAGCGTCAGTCGCCCGGTGCCGGTGATCCCCCGCACGAAGACGTTCTGACCGGGGGCGTGGATCTCGAGACCGAACCTGAGGGACTCGATCGCGTCCTCCTGCCCGACCACCCCGGGGATCGGCTCGACCTCGGCCGTGGACGAGAACGCTGCGACCCAGGCCGGGTCACAACGCCAGCGCAGCTCATCGACGGGCACCCTCAGTTCGGCGTGGCGCGGCTCCGCCAACGGATCTCCTCTCTGCCTACAACCCCTGGTACTTCGGTCCCCCGGCGTCGGTCGGCACGGTCCAGGTGATCACCTGGTAGGGATCGAGGATGTCGCAGGTCTTGCAGTGCACGCAGTTCGAGTGGTTGATCTGGAGGCGCCGCCCCCCGTCCGGGTCGTCGACCATCTCGTAGACGTTCGCGGGGCAGAACGCCTCACACGGATTGCCGTACTCCTCGGCGCAGGTGGTGCGGCAGATGTCGAGGTCGGCGACCTTGAGATGAGAGGGCTGGTGCTCTCCGTGGATCGCGCCAGCGTGGAAGACTTGGCTGCGCTTGTCGATCAGATACTTGCCGTCGTACTCGAGAGGGGCGGGCCGTGGATTCGCGTCCGCTGCTTTCCGCATCTCGGTGTGGTCCGCCTCGACCGGGATGCGGTCCTTGCCGATCCCGCCGAGCATGTACTTCACGCCTGCCTTGAGAGCCCCCTTCTTGAACCCGGCCTTGAACTCCTGGCGAAAGTTCCTGACCCTCCAGAGCTCCTTCTTCAGCCACGAGTCAGCGAATCGCCGCTCGTATCCGGAGAGAGTCGTGTCTGAGAAGTCGTCCTTCTCGAACGCCTCGAGCAGGGTCTCCGCCGCGAGGATCCCGGTCTTGATCGCAGAGTGGATCCCCTTGAGGCGACTGATGTTCAGGTTCGATCCGCCGTCCCCGACGATCAGGAACCCATCGCCGTGGCTCTTCGGGCGCGACCAGTATCCCCCCTCCGGCACCGTCTTCGCGCCCGCCTTCAGGATCTCGCCCCCCTCGAGGATCTCGCGGATCTTCGGGTGGCTCTTCCATCGCTGAAAGGTCTCCCACGGATCGAGCCACGGATCGCCGCCGTCGAGCGCGGTGACGAACCCGATCGAAACGCGGTCGTTCGCGAGCCCGTAGATCCAGGAGCCGCCGTACCCCGCGTCGGGGAGCGGCCACCCCGCAGTGTGGATTACCTTGCCGGCGGGGAATCGCCCCGGCGGGAGCTGCCACAGTTCTTTCGCGCCGGTGCCGTAGATTTGCGGGTTCGCTCCCTCGAGTCCGAGCTTGTCGGTGAGTTTCTTGGTCAGGGAGCCGCGGCACCCTTCGCCGAGCACGGTACAGCGCGCGATGATGTCCGCTCCCGGTTCGAAGGACGGGCCGGGCTCGCCGTCGGGGCCGATCCCCTTGTCGATCGTTCGCACCCCGGCGACGGTGTTTCCCTTCCAGATGAAGTCGTGACCCGGGAACCCCTCGAACACCATCACATCGAGCTCCTCGGCCTTTTCCTTGAGCCAGGTGACGACGTCGGAGAGGGTGACGATGTACGAGCCGTGGTTCTTGAGGGGGGGAGGCACGAAGGGGAGTTTCGAGGCTTTCCGCTCCTTGAGCTGGTACACCTCCTCGGCAGTGACCTCGGACTCGATCGGGCAACCAGCCTCCCGCCACCCCTCGGGGAAGAGTTCAGCGATCCCGATGGGGTCCATGATCGCGCCCGATAGGATATGGGCACCGACGGTCTGCCCTTTCTCGATCACGGCGAGGCCGACGTCGTCGCGACCCTTCTCTTTCAGCGTTCGCGCGAGGTGGATGGCAGCCGCGAGATTGGCGGGGCCGGCGCCGACGAAGACGACATCGACCGGGAGCTCTTCTCGCTGCATGGTTACTCGCTTTCCAGTAGAGACCTGCATCGTGCCCTCGGAGGGGGGCCTGTCAACTGGACCAGGGAACGCCGAGGAGTGGGGCGTTCACTCCTCCCTTGCCGGGAGGCTGCGGCTTCCGTACCGTCCTCGGCCCGGAGAGAAGGAGGATCTCGTGGCACCACGCAAGCGACTACGGCTGGATGGCGCCTCCCTCAGGGCGGACCACCTCGAGCCGATCGCACGCGGGGATGTGCGGCTGGCCCTGACCAAGGACGCCCGACGTGCCGTCGTTCGCGCCCGTCGGTCGGTCGAGAAAGCACTCTCGGGGGACGAGATCGCCTACGGGATCAACACCGGGTTCGGTCGATTTTGCAATGTGCGCATCTCGCCCCGCCAGGTCCGGCGACTCCAGGCGAATCTGATTCGGAGTCATGGGGCGGGAGTCGGCGAGCCGCTTCCGGATCCCATCGTGCGACTCACCCTCGCGTTCCGGGCGAACGCACTCGCGCTCGGGTTCTCCGGGATCCGCGCCTCGACCCTGGAACTCGTCCTCGACCTCTACAACCTCGACGTTCTTCCCCAGATCCCGAGTCAGGGATCGGTCGGTGCGAGTGGAGATCTCGCGCCCCTCGCGCACCTCGCGCAGGTCTTGATCGGCGAGGGGTCTGCCAAGGTCGCAGGGTCCGAGAAGCTGCTGAGCGGTTTGGCTGCGCTCCGCAAGGTCGGGCTCGAACCGATCGTACTCGATGCGAAAGAGGGTCTGTCGCTGATCAACGGTGTTCAGGTCTCGAGCGCATTCCTTGCGGACGCACTGATGCGCAGTTGGCGGCTGTTCGACGCTGCGGACGTCATCGGTGCGATCACTCTCGAAGGGCTGCTCGGTTCGCTCGCGCCGTTCGATCCCCGAGTCCACGCCGTGCGAGCGCACCCCGGCCAGGCGGTCGTCGCCGAACGATTCCGGTCCTTGATCGATGGGAGCGGGATTCTCGAGTCCCACCGTGATTGCGGCCGTGTGCAGGACGCGTACTCGCTGCGGTGTATCCCGCAGGTCCACGGGGCGGGGCGCGATGCGCTCGAGTTCATCGAACGGACTCTCCTCACCGAAGTGAATTCCGCGACCGACAATCCGCTCGTCTTCCCCGAACAGGACGAGATTTTGTCCGGTGGGAACTTTCACGGCGCGCCGATCGGGTACGCCGCGGATCTGCTCGCGATCGTCGTCGCGGACCTCGCCTCGATCTCCGAGCGTCGGATCGAGCGGCTGGTCAATCCCGACCTCAGCGGCCTGAGTCCGTTCCTCAGCCGCCAGGAGGGGTTGGAGAGCGGCTACATGATGGCTCAGGTGACCGCGGCGAGCCTGGCGAGCGAGAACAAGACCCTAGCCCATCCCGCATCGGTCGATACGGTGCCGACCTCCGCCGGCACGGAGGATCACGTCAGCATGTCCACCTGGGCTGCGCGAAAGGCTCGGGACATCGTCAAGAATGCCGAGCTCGTGCTCGGGATCGAACTCCTCATCGCACTCGAGGCCCTCGAGACGCGCCGCCCGCTGAAGAGTGGTGCGGCGCTCGAGCGCGCGGTCGCTGCGGCGCGGGAGCGGCTGCCGCGGGTGGCGGGGGATCGATGCCTCACCGGTGAGATCGAAACCGCGGCGAGAATCGTCGCGGAGGGAGTTCTGACGGAAGCGGCGAGGATCTGAGCTCGGGTTTCGCCCGTCCCGAGCCCCGGGGGGTACGGGGGTACGGGGGTACGGGGGTACGAACGTACTGAGGGTATGATTCCACCTCAGAGGAGGAGCCGTGGAGGGTCGCGGAGTGTCAGAAGAAAGAGATGATCGAGTCGGGCGAGGAGCGCCGGGACCGCCGGATCAGGCGTCGCAGTTCGCACTGAGGCGGCGTCTCGATGACGGGGTTCTCCGCCTCGACGTCGAGGACCTGCTCCGCACGCTCCATCAACGTCCGCCGCTCCTCCTCCTCGATCGCGTCATCGCCCTCGTCCCCGGCGAGCATGCGGTCGGGCTGAAGAGAGTTTCGGGGAACGAGGCGGGCCTCGCGGTCCGCCGCCACGGGTTCGTGTTCCCCTCCACGCTGGGGCTCGAGGCCCTCGCTCAGCTCGCGACGGTAGTCATCCGAGGAATCTCGCCCCCTCCAGATCCTGGGCGTCATCGGTCTGCCCCGGAGCTGGCACTCAACCCACTGCCCGCACTACAACTTTCGGAAGTCGAGTCCCTCGAAGTGCACCGGGAGTTGGACTCGCCGGCCGCGATCCATCTGATCGTCTCGCGGCTCGAGGGGGAAGAGGCGGGGGAGATGCGGTTCGCGGGGGAGGCGACGATCGAAGGGGAACTCTATCTCTCTGCGCGATTCCTCATGACCACCGCATAGGAGCGAATCACTTCTTCTCCAGCCATTCGAGTCCGCTCCGAATCTGGCCGAACATGTCGCCGTGCCAGCCGTGGCCACCCTCGTACTCGACGAGACTCACCGTCGCCCCGGCCGGGGAAAGTTGATCTCGGGCACGCTCGGAATCCACGAAGGCGCACGTTTCGTCGGTGCGGGAGTGATGGAGAAAGAATCGCTTTCCCTTCGCCCCGGTGAGGGCCGGGAGCACCGCTGGGTGGAACACCGACTGGGAGACGAAGTACCGGCTGACCGGAACCCTTCCCGCGCGCCCCAGCGCGTGTGCGTAGACCGCGGGCCCGCTCGATGACCAGGCGAGCACGACGATGCGATCTCGGTCGATCGACCGCAGGCGCACGACTTCCTCGATGACCGAGTCTATGAATTCCTCGGTCGAGAAGCGTTGGCCGGAGACCCTGCTCCGCGCGGTCGGCCAGACGCTGTATTGGGACTCGGTCCACTTCTTGGAGACCAGCTGGGCGACGAGCCACTCCTTGCCCGCGCCGCTCCGGCCGATGCGTTTGACGAAGGCGCGAAAGTCCGCAGTCCCGCTCCCCCCGGGGAGGACCACGAGGAGCGGGTGCCCTGCCTTCGGGCGCGCCGACTCGGGAACGATCGGTCCGTGAATGAAGTACCGCCGATCGGCATCTCCACCCGCGAGGCGCGACTCGGTCGGGATCGAGGCGACATCCTCGGGCTCCGGCGTGAGCTGCGCTTCGATCGCAGCGCGCAGCGCAGACAGTTCGAGAGGCGGGTGTGCCCCCTTCAGCTTCTTCTCGACATGTGTCCAGAAGACGGGCGAGGGCGACTCCTTCTCCCAACGCGCCGAGGCGGGGTACACCGCGAAGAGCCCGGAGCGCGGCATCTCGCCGGGATCGACCCCCGACGAACGGGAGAGAGAAGCCCGGAATGGATCGAGCGCGGCCGCGTCGTCGCTCCAGAATGCACGCAACCGAGGCTCCGCGACGCGGGTTGCTTCGCGGGCCGCATCGGCCTCCGGATCGCCGTCTCTCTCCGGAATCCACACGGCGAACACTGCGAGGTCTGCCGATGACACCGCCGGAAGTGTGTCGACGCGGAACCCCCGCATCGCCTTCTTCGCCGCAGCGCTCCGTTCGCTGACCACGATCACCACCCGAGCTTTCCCCTCGGCGGCGGTGAACGCCTCCCGAAGCTCGGAGAGCCCATCGCCGACGGGGGTGAGCGCGGCCTCATCGGCGGCGGAAGTGCCGGAGAGCGCGAGCGCACAAACGAGACACGACGCGACCAGCATGGTTCCTCCGAGCTCAGGGTTGTGGGGGAGAAGGTACGCCCTGGGCATCGCGGGGTCCAGTGGTGGGACCCGATGCGGACTCGGTAATAGTCCGCACGCGCGGACGAGCTGAAGTAGACCTGCGACCTATTTCAATGACTTGACGAAGCGAAAGCTGGTCTGCTCGTACGCGAGATGCTTGTAGAAGGAGTGTGCGCCGGTGCGACGTGCGTGGCTCGTCACCTCGACCAGACCGCACCAGGCTCGCACCAGGGCGACCTCCGCGGCCTGAACCAAGGCACGCCCCAGCCCCTGCCCGCGCACTCCGCCACCCACGCCCCCCAAACCGCAGCGACATCGTCCGTAGCGATGGGGTACCCCATAGGAGCAACTAGACGCGCGAGCTCGGCAGCGTCACCACCACTGGCGAGGCGAATGACCGGGTCATCGATCATCGAGCTCCCTCCATCACTCTCTCGCCGGTGATCATGCCTCTCCCTCCCCATCCCATCCACCTGCGAGCCGGCCCGAAGCGCCGAAGAGTCAAGACGCCTAGCCCGCCAACCGAGGTGGCCCGAAGGGCCAACGAGTCCACGCCTAGCCCGCCAATCGAGGTGGCCCGAAGGGCCAACGAGTCCACGCCTAGGAGGCTGTCGGGAAACCCGCTCCGACCTCGGGCCATCGCTGTGTCTGGGCTTGAGCGCCCACATGTCCCTTTGTTGGCTTCGCCGGTGGTTTTGCGCCTCAGTGCAGTTCGCCGCCGCGTGTCGCGATCATCGCCGATGCAGGGCGATCCCCCCGGCTATCCCGGGGTTCCGACCCTCTCGACCTCTGGCCCGTTCCTTATCAACTTCAGGAAATTGTGTACCGCTGCTATCAGGTGCCACTCGCCGCGCACCTTTTCGTGACCCCTCATGAGGAATGATCTGAATCCCAGGCACTCTTTGATCTGCCCGAACACCGGTTCGACAATCACCTTCCTTCTTGAGTAGGTCCTCTGACCTGACTTGGTCCGCAGCTTTCGGGCCATCCGCTCCTTCTTCTTGAGCCCTTTCGGAATCCTACCTCGCGGTGCAGGCGCCGGTTGATCGCTATGCTTCTCTCGCTTCGTGGCGAGGTACCCGTCTATCCCTGACGCCTCGAGAAACTCGACGTTGCTCTCGCTGAAGTACCCCGTGTCTGCACTCACCCTCGCCGGCTTCTCTCCATCCAGGTTCTCCCACGCCTGCTCCATGAGGGGCTTCAGCTCCTTGACATCGTTCGCCGCCTGGCTCACGTCCGTCGCCACGATCACCTGATGCTCCGAGTCCACTGCAATCTGCGCGTTGTAGGAATACTCGTATGCCTTCGTCGATCCGCTCTTCATCATCCGCGCGTCCGGATCTGTGAAGTTCCGCTGCGCTCTCGGCTCTGGGTCGGCTGTGATCTCCTTCTTCTTGCGAGGAGTCTTCCCTTCTTCTCGCAACTTGCGGTCGTTTTCCTCGCGCTCCTGTCGCTGAATTTCCGCTTTTTCCTCGGCTTCCAGCTCCAGAGCGGCCTTCGCTTCTTGGATCTTCTTGAGGCGCTTCTCCCGGCTGTCCAGCTCTTCGGGAAGATCAAAGCCTCGGTTCCCCTTCCCGAGTTCTTCGTCCTCTCGACGATCGAGCGCTTCTGCTTCCGCGAAGATCTCCTCGATCTCCCCGCGAAGCCGCTCCTCCTCCTTCTGCAGCCGCGAGTAGCTCATCGCCTTGTGCCGCGAAGCGTTCGCCTTCACCTTCGAGCCGTCCACTGACACATGGCCCAGATCCACCATGCCTGCTCGATCACACAACTTCACCGACTGCAGAAACAAGTCCTTGAGAAACTCGAGATGTCTCGCCCGGAACGCTGCGATTGTGTCGTGGTCCGGTTGCTGGTCTGCCGTGAGAACGCGGAAGGGAACCTGATCGTACGTCGCCTGTTCGAGCTTTCTCGAGCTCCGAACACTAGTCGCGTAGCCATAGAGAAGGAGCGCCACCATCATTCGAGGGTCATAGGCCGGGCGGCCACCCTTCGACCCTGAGTAGCAGCTCAACAAAGGCGAGAGCTCCAAGGCACCCACCAGGTCGACGACCATGTACACGAGATGCTTAGAAGGCAGCCAATCTCGCAGGCTCGGAGGCAGCAAAAATGGCTGGTTCAGGTCGTAGGGGCGGAAGGCTTTGCTTTTCATGGGGGTGTTGTACCGGGAATGGCCATCGGTGACCATCCCGCGAACGCACTCAGGCCCAATCTACTGAGCTGTTGCCGGGTTTCCCGACAGCCTCCTAGCCCGCCAACCGAGGTGGCCCGAAGGGCCAACGAGTCATCGCGCTCACTCGAGTGTTCGAAGCGGGGAGCGGGACGAGGAGTAGTTGGATGGAAGGCGCGTGGTGCCGCCCGACCGCAGGCGGGGCTACCGCCCCGTCGAGGATCGGTGCGTCCAGCATGACCAGCGAAACCGGAGGTGAGCACACGGGTGCAAGTCCTGTCCCGGGGCCCTGACGGAGGGAACCCGACACCGATGAGGCAAGGGCGTCGCCGGGGAGCACCCCGGCGGG
>JAQBGV010000013.1:0-14916 GCA_032128395.1 Planctomycetota bacterium
CTCACTTCGCCGTCGGCACTCCCGGTCGCGTTCTCGACTTCCTCAGGCAAGGAGTGCTCCGGCTCGGCTACGCGCACCACGTGATCCTCGACGAGGCGGACCGCATGCTCGACATGGGGTTCATCGACGATGTCGCAGCGATCCTCGAGCGCACTCCTCCGGAGCGACAGACCCTGCTCTTCTCCGCGACGATCCCCCCTCGCATCCGCTCGCTGACCAAGCGGTTCATGCGCGATCCGGAGACGATCTCGACGGTCCAGGGGCTCGCCACCGTCCCCGACATCACTCAGCGATTCGTACGCCTCGGACGCCACGACAAAGAGCGTTTTCTCATCGAGCTCCTCGAGCGGACCCCGGGCGAAACCTGCATCGTGTTCTGCAACACGCGCCGGTCGGTCATCGATCTCGACCGCACGCTCTGGGGACTCGGCTACCCCGCGGGATCGCTCCACGGGGACCACGACCAGGAGAGACGATTCAAGGTTCTCGAGGGGTTCAAGGCGAAGCAGATCACCACGCTGGTCGCGACCGATGTCGCCGCGCGCGGCCTCGACATCGAAGCGGTCCATCGCGTGTTGAACTACGACGTCCCCGACGAGGCGGAGACCTACGTGCACCGCATCGGTCGCACCGGCCGCGCGGGAGACCTCGGCGAGTCGATCACCCTCGTCTCTCCACTCGAACGCCACTACTGGGAGAAGATCGTCTCCGCGACCCGGTTCAACGTGGAGGAGATCCAGTTCGAGGGCACGCGCGCCCCCCTTCGAGACGACTCGGATCGCGATCGAGGTCGCGGTGGGCGCGGACAGACGGGTCGAGGGCCGGGTTCTCGAGGGCCGGGTTCTCGGGGACCGGGTTCTCGAGGGCCGGGTTCTCGGGGACCGAGTTCTCGAGGGCAGGGTGCTCGAGGACCGAGTTCTCGAGGACAGGGTTCACACGGCCAGAATTCTCGCGGCGCCGGTGGTCACGGTGGTTCCGCTTCGCACCCGGGATCCGGGAGCGGGAGTGGTGCCGGGGGCCCAGCGCGCAACCGCGGCCACGGGGGCTCATCCGGGGCCTCGCGTTCCTCCGGCGGTTCCGGGAGTTCCGACGGATCTGGCAGTTCCAAGGGCTCGCGTCGTCCCACCGACGCCAGCGATTCCGGCCGTTCCGGCGGCGCTGGGGGCAGCGGTGGAGCCGGGGGGGCGGACAGTTCTGGTGGATCGGGCGCTTCCGGAACATCCGGTCGCCCCCGCCGACGACGCCGCCGCCCGCCTGCATCCTGAGCACCCTCTCTCGTTGCTCGTCGAGGAAGCAGGCGCTGGACGCACCTCGCTCCCACGGGGATCATGGATCCTGCTCCACTGACCCTGACCTGAATCGACCCGAGTGACCTGCGACCCCGCTCCGCACTTCGAAGGAAATCCGGAGGAAGCGAACCCCGGATCCACTCCCCGCTTCGAGCTGATCGAGCGCGTCGCTTGGCGTGAAGATCGCGAGGTGTGGAGGGCCCGCCAAATCTGGCCACCGAGACAGATCGCCCTCAAGCTCTCGCACGACCTGCCACAGCTGAGACGCGAAGCGGCGGCGCTGGTTCGGGTCGGCCCTCCCACGGTCCCCGAGGTGATCGAGGTCGGGGAAATCGCACTCCACGGTTATCCGGAGCCGGTCCCCGGCCTTGCGGCCGAATGGGTAGAGGGGCTGCCGATCGACAGCGCGACCCTCTCCCTCCCGCTTCCCGAGCGGCTCGATCGATTCGCTCGCCTCTGCGACGCCGTCGAGCAAATCCATGAGGCGGGACTGATTCACGGAGACATCAAACCGCTCAACGTACGCGTCGATTGGAATGGAGAGGTGCGCGTCCTCGACCTGGGCGATGTTCGCCCCCGGGGGAAGAAGTTCGCCACAGAAGAGTTCGCAACCGGAAGCCTCGCGTACTCCGCTCCGGAGCGCCTCCGGGGAGAATCGGCGACCGAGAGCTCCGACGTCTACTCCCTCGGCGTGATCCTCTACGACTTGCTCGCGGGGGCGCGACCGTGGCGGACCCAAGAAGCGGATGGCCCGCACGCACTCAGGCGTGCGATCCTTCGCTCCGATCCTCCCTCCCCCCGACGGGTCGCACCCTGGGTCTCACCCGCGATGGAGGCGATCGTCCTGCAGGCACTCGCCTCTCACCCCGGGCGTCGGTACTCGACCGCTCGGGCGATCGGAGAGGAGATCCGCCGCGCACTCCGGGGTGAACGGGTCCACGCGCGTCGGCCCGCGGCCAACTCCCGTCTGTGGGACTTCCTGAGGCACCACCCGCGCCAGACGCTCGCCGTCGGCAGCCTGATCCTCGCACTGCTCGCCGCGATCACCATCAGCGTTGGAGGGGCGATGGCGGCCCACTCCGCGGAACGGAGAGCGGACAAGCTGCGCGGCCCCGTCGAACAGGTGACCACGGTCCTCCTCGATCAAGTCGAGAGATTCGCCCGCCTAGGAGGCACGCTTGCGACCCGCCAGAAGTGGATCGCCCTCGCCGAGCGAACCCTGGCACGGCCCGACTTCGCTGAGAACCGTGGGGAGATTCGCGCCATCGATGCCCGACTCCATCGCCTCCTCGGGGAGCTGATCGACGAAGAAGATCACCACGAGCTTGCGATCGAGCACTTCGAACGAGCCCGCGACATTTACGAGGCACTCTACGAGCGCGAACCAGGGCCGGAGTACGGCGGGTGCCTGTCGATCTGCCGGGTGCGGATCGGGGACCTCGCGTTTCAGTCGGGCGATGAAGAGCTCACCGCGGAGTGCTACGGCTTCGCGTTCCAACTCGATCGCGACCTGCACGAGGAGTATCCCGACGACATGACCCTCTACGACGATCTCGGGTACAGCCACGAGCGAATCGGATCTTTCGCCCTGAAGCACGGAGACGTCCACGAAGCTGGGGAACATTTCCGGGAGCGCTTGAAGATCGCCACCGAAGTCTTTCAGATCGAAACGACTCCGCACCGCGCATTCGCGCTCTTGCAGAGCGAATCGCTTCTCGCAGAGTTCGCAGGCAAGACCCTCCATCCCTCTTGGCAGCTCGAGTGCCTGTGGAGATCGCACGACTGGGGAGAGTGGATTCTCGTGGCAACTCCGAACGACCGGAAAGTAGTGCGCCGGCACATCTCGACGTGCCTCGCCGTCGCCTCCGTCCGGCAGAAGCTGAGCCAGGACCCTTCGTACTCCGAATCGAGAACGAGTCCGACCATCGGGGAATTGCTCTCGGACGCTCGGACCCTCGCGGAAGTGGTGGTGGCGGCAGACGGGCACGATCCTGCGGTGCACCGGCTGAAGGAATCCGTCGAGCACGCCTGGGAGCAATTCCAGAAGAGATCGGCCGAGGATCGCGATGACCGTTTCGACGGGTCGGGGAAGGAGTCCCCGTGAACCGCGACGATGTCGACAGCGCGGACTCTCGCAATATCCTCGGCGACGAAGGGGGCGCGCCGTTCGCTCCTCCCCACGTCCCCGGGTACCAGCTCGGGGAGTCCCTCGGCCGCGGCGGCATGGGGATCGTCTACCGTGCGACCCAGATCGAGCCTCGTCGAGATGTCGCCCTGAAAGTCCTGCGCGGAGAGCTCGCGTCGTCGCGGTCGGGGGACCGGTTCCGCCGCGAAGTTGAGGTGCTGGTCCGGATTCGACACCGGTCGATCGTTCGGATTCTCGCGGCTGGCGTCACCGACGACGGTCACCCCTACTACTCGATGGAACTCGTCGAAGGAGCCTCCTGGACCGATGCTCTCCGGGCCGAGACGAGGACTCTCCGCGAGCGCCTCGCGCTCTTCCTGCAGGTCTGCGAGGGAGTCGCCTACCTCCACAGGGAGGGAGTGCTCCACCGGGACCTCAAGCCGGGGAACCTCCTCGTCGATGGAGATGGCCGCGTGCGCATCGTCGACTTCGGGCTGGCCCGCACCGTCGGGGGCTCCGCCGTCGAGGTGACGCGTTCGGGGGAACCGCTCGGAACTTCGCAGTACATGAGCCCCGAACAGTGGCGAGACTCGTCTTCGGTCGACGGCCGAACCGACGTCTACTCGCTCGGGGTGATCCTCTACGAACTCCTCGGGGGAGCCCTCTCCAAGGAGCTCCCGACCTCGCAGGACCTGTGGCGCGAAGACCAGTCGCTCAGGCGACGCGCACGCGTGGAGTTGTCGGTGGATGCGGATCTGCGATCGATCGTCGAATGCGCCCTCGAGATCGACCGCGAGGCCCGGACTTCGAGCCCCGAGGCGCTCGCCCTCGACATGCGCCGCTATCTCACCGATCAGCCCGTGCTGTCGCGGAGGACCCCCCCGTTCCGTCGAGCGCGCCTCTTCTTGCGCCGCCATGCGGACCCTCTTCGCCGGATCGCGACCGGGGTCGTGATCCTGTTCGTCGGTTCGATCGTCGCTGCGAACGAATGGACCCGCGCGGATCACTTTCGTCTGCAAGCGGTGGAGAGTGCGGCGAGCGCGCTCGAGGTGTCCGCGATCGTCCTCGATGAGCTCTGCGAGGGATCGGGCCGCGGGAAGTTGCCCGATGAGCAGGTCCGAGAGACGATCGATCGAGTGCTCGAGGTGCTGGGGGACCTCCCGGCCGATCCGCCGGTGCCGGTCGCGCCTCTCATCGAGCGGGCGAGGGCGCTTCGGGCCGAGTTGTCGGGGGATCGAGGAGCGCGCTAGCTATTCGCTAGAGACCGTTTCGCAGCTGAGGGGGATCATCGGAGTACCGGCGGGGGTTCGGGACAGGCACCGCTTCGCGAGCCAGTCCCCGGCCCCGGGCCAGAGCCGGGTTGGGTCAGCGCTCGGAGCAAGAGAGAAGATCGCCCCCCAGACCGTGCGGCCTGGGGGGCGTTCTGACATCCGTGAACTATCGCTCCGTGGCTTGGTACATCCCGGGGGTTTAGTACATCCCGGGCATGCCGCCCATGCCGCCCATGCCGCCCATGCCGCCCATGCCGGCGCCGGCGCCGGCCTTTTCGCCGTCACTCGGCATCTCGGCGATCACCGCTTCGGTGGTCAGGAGCAGGCCGCCGACCGACGAGGCGTTCTCGAGCGCGGTGCGCGTGACCTTGGTGGGGTCGATGATCCCCGCCTCGAACATGTCGACATACTCGAGGTTCAGGGCGTCGAAGCCTTCGTTCTTCTTCCCCGCCTTCACCCGCTCGCAGACGATGGCACCGTCGATCCCGCAGTTCTCGGCGATCTGGCGGATCGGCGACTCGATGGCGCGACGCACGATGTCGACCCCGATCGCCTCGTCACCGACGAGCTGGAGCTTCGAGAGGACCAAGCCGGCGCGCAGAAGTGCAACGCCGCCACCGGGGACGACTCCCTCTTCCACCGCAGCGCGGGTGGCGTGCAGGGCGTCCTCGACGCGGGCCTTCTTCTCCTTCATCTCGACCTCGGTGGCGGCGCCCACGTTGATCTGGGCGACCCCGCCAGCGAGCTTCGCCAGGCGCTCCTGGAGCTTCTCGCGGTCGTAGTCGGAGGTCGACTTCTCGATCTCGGCGCGAATCTGGCCGATCCGGGATTGGATATCCTTCGAAGCGCCCGCACCCTCGATGATCGTCGTGGTCTCCTTGTCGATGATGATCTTCTTCGCGCGACCGAGGTCATCGACGCCGACGTTCTTCAGCTCGATCCCGAGATCATCGAAGATCGCGCGCCCACCGGTGAGGATCGCGATGTCCTCGAGCATCGCCTTGCGACGATCCCCGAAGCCCGGAGCCTTCACCGCGCAGCACGAGAAGGTGCCGCGGAGCTTGTTCACCACCAGGGTGGCGAGCGCCTCGCCATCGATGTCCTCGGCGACCACCAAGATCGGCTTCCCGGACTGGGCGATCTTCTCGAGCAGCGGGACCAGGTCCTTGATCGAGCCGACTTTCTTCTCGTGGACAAGGATGTACGCGTCCTCGAGGACGCAGCTCATCTCATCGACGTTGGTGACGAAGTGCGGCGAGAGGTAGCCCTTGTCGAGCTGCATCCCTTCGACCCAATCGACCGTGGTCTCTAGGCTCTTGCCCTCTTCCACGGTGATCACGCCGTCCTTACCGACCTGCTCCATCGCCTCGGCGATCATGTCGCCGATCTCTTTGTCGTTGTTCGCCGCGATGGCGCCGACCTGGGCGATCTCGGTCCGGTCCTTGACCTTCTTCGACATCCTGTGGAGCTCTTCGACCATCGCGACGACCGACTTCTGAATGCCGCGCTGCAGGCTCACCGGGTTCGCACCAGCGGTGACGTTGCGGAGCCCCTCTTTGTAGATCGAGTAGGCGAGCAGTGTCGCAGTGGTGGTGCCGTCGCCGGCGTTGTCGGAGGTCTTTGCGCTGACCTCTTTCACCATCTGCGCGCCCATGTTCTCGAACCGGTCCTCGAGCTCGATCTCCTTCGCGACAGTCACGCCGTCTTTGGTGACGGTCGGCGGTCCGAAGGACTTCTCGAGCACGACGTTCCGACCCCGGGGGCCGAGGGTGACCATCACCGCGCGTGCGAGCTTCTGCACGCCGCGGCGGATCGACTCGCGGGCCTCCTGGTCGAACGCGATCTTTTTCGCGCCCATGTGTGGTCCTTTCTGATTCCTTGGGGGGGAGTTACTCGACGATGGCGAGGACGTCATCCTCGCTCATGATCAGGAACTCCTCGCCTTCCATCTTGACCTCGGTGCCGGCGTAGGAGCTGAAGATGATGCGATCGTCCTTCTTCACCTGGATCTTCGCGCGGGAGCCGTCCTTGAGGATCTTGCCCTCACCGATCGAGACGACTTTTCCTTCGCGGGGCTTCTCCTTGGCGTTGTCCGGAAGGACGATCCCACCCTTTGTCATCGCCTCGGCTTCCAGCCTCTTCACGACGATCTTGTCGTTGAGGGGACGAAGCTTGACCTTTGCCATCTCGTTACCGTCCTTTCCGTGCCCCAGGCACGGGGCCTAGGCTTGCTCATTCCTTCGATCGCACGCGGGCACAACCCCCGCGAGGCTCGATCATGTCTTGCTCCGACCACCGAAGAAGCGACTGACGAGCCGCCCCACTTCGTGACGGAAATCATCGGGGATCACCGGTTTCGGCAGGAGCGCGAACCCACCCTCGTCGAGCCAGAGCCTCTCGAGCTCGCAACTCGACTCGCCGCTGACGAGAATCGCGGGGAGCGGATTGCCGAATCCGATCCGGATCCGGCGGAGCACTTCGATCCCCGTCACATCCGGCATGTTGTAGTCGAGTACCAGGAAGTCGATCTCGGGGGTCCCCATGCTGTCCTGAGGCATGTCTCTGCTGCGGCCCAGATCTCCACCGAGCCCCAGACGAGCCAGCGCATCGAGCCCACCGAGGAACGGCTCGATCGCGAATCCGTCCCGTGAGAGAAGTGCGACCAAACTATCGAGGGAACGCTCGTCGTCATCTGCGACGAGAACGCGATAATGACCGCGGGTGCCGGTCTTCGGACGCTTCGTTCCGGTCATCGCTCTCGCCTCGGTAGCCACACAGCATTCGGTAGCACAGCACTCGGTAGCACAGCACTCGTCGGTAGCCTCGTCGGTAGCACAACACTCGGTATCCCAGCTCATGGTTCGCTTGGATCCCCCCTGAGGGGGCCTCCAAAGCAAGGCATGTGCCGTGGCTCTCGACGCCTCACGTCGCACGTAAACTTATTCGAGAGAGGACGTTAGAGTCGGCGGCCGAGACTCGCCAGGGGACACTTCCTGCCAGGGTGACAGGGCGGGTCGATGAACTCCGTCGGCTGGCTGTCAGAGTGGCAGCCAGAAGTGCGATCCAGTGGACACCCGCAAGCCGCTTCGACACGATCCCACCCCACGGGGGGAGGAAATCGGGAATGTCTCAGGGTTCGCCGGAACCGAACGAGCTGATCGCGCAGCTCGACGAGATCCTCAAGCAGACGAACGCCGAGCGCAGGGCCGAGGACCTCGGTCGGCTCACCAGCACCGTCCGCCCCGAGGACATCGCCGACGTCCTCGGGCATTTTGCCATCGAGCAGAAAGTCGAGATCTTCCGCGCGCTCCCACCCGACGCGCTCGCGGAGGTGATGGACGAGACCGACTGGGATACCACCCGCGATCTGGTCGCGCACCTCAGCTCCCCCGATCTCGGCCGCATCATCGAGCAGATGCCCCCGGACGAAGCGACCGACCTGATCGCGGACCTCCCCGAGTCCGAACAGCTGCGCATCCTCGATGAACTCGAGCCGGAGACCGCCGGCGAGGTCCGCCGACTACTGCTGCACCATCCCGAATCCGCGGGCGGGATCATGACCTCGGACTACATCGCAGTCCGAGAAGACCAGACCGCCGGCGAAGTGCTCGAGCTCCTCCAGAAAACGATCGAGACGGAAGTCGTCGAGTACGTCTACGTCGTCGATCCCGGGGACCGCCCGATCGGGGTCTTCTCGATCCGAGACCTCCTGCGCGCCGACCCCGCGAGGGTGGTCCGCGATTTCATGACCACCGAGCTGATCCTCGTCGACGTGACCGATGACCAGGAGAAGGTCGCCACGCTGGCGCGGAAGTACAACCTGAAGTCGATCCCGATCGTCGACGCGAAGTCTCGACTGGTCGGGGTCGCGACGATCGACGACATCATCGACATCCTCTCGGAGGAGGCGGACGAGGACATCTATCGAATGGCGGGGACCGCCGCCAGCCACCCCGCTCAACAGAAGGTATTGCGCCGGGCGATCATCCGGATCCCCTGGTTGTTCCTCCCGGTCCTGAGCGGCCTCCTCATCGCGTGGCTCCACCAGGAGGAGGGAGAAGGGGGAACGACGACGCCGCTCGGCGAACAGATCACGCTCGTGGCATTCATCCCGCTGGTGGTGGGGATCGCCGGCGCGGTGGGGACGCAGTCGGCGACGATGATGGTCCGGGGGATGGCGACCGGCGACATCGAACTCGGGCGCGGGAAGAAAATCTTCATGCAGGAGCTCGGGATCGGGCTGATCATCGCTCTGGCGATCGGTGGATTGGTCACCGTGGCCTTGACGCTCCTCTCGAGCAGCGGCGTACTCGTGGGGAGCGGTCACCTGTCACCCGCCGTGGGGCTGGGACTCTCCGCAGGGATCATCCTCGCCAGCATCTGCGGCACGCTCTTCCCGATCGGCTGCGAGGTGGTCGGCCTCGACCCCGCGCTGGTCGCCGGACCGTTCATCACGAGCTTCAATGACGTGACGGCGGCGGTGGTTTACTTGGGGATCGCGGAGCTGGTGTTGCACAGCTAGGAGGCTGTCGGGCGCCTATTCCCCGGGCAGGTACTCTTCCTCCACGATCGCATATCGCTCGAGCTTGTTGTAGAGGGTCTGCCTCGGGATCCCGAGCTGCTGCGTCACGCGCGACTTGTTGCCTCGATGGCGACGGAGCGCGTGCACCAGGATCAATCTCTCGCACTCGGAGATGATATCGTTGAAACCCTCGCGCGCCGGGATGCGGATCATCAACTCTGCTCCCGCAACGCGAAGGTCTTCCTCCTGGAAGAGCTCCTCGGTCCCACGGGTGAGCAGCGGGAGGATGCGCTTGCGAGGAATCACCGTCCGATCGCTCTCGATCGCGGCGCGCATCACCACGTTGCGGAGCTCTTGGATGTTCCCGGGCCACGAGTACTCGTAGAGTTCCCGCTGAGCGCTCTCGGAGAAGCGGCAGCGGATGTCCTCCTCCTCGGCGACTCGCTCGAGGAAGTGATCGATCAAGAGGAGGATGTCCTCGCGACGCTCGCGCAGCGGCGGAATCTCGATCGAGAAGCCGTCGAGACGGAACAGCAGATCCTCACGGAAGTTCCCCTGACGAACGAGATCTTCGAGATCAGAACGGGTGCTCGCGATCACTCGTACATCGATCGACTTCAGAGTGGCTGCCCCGATCGGCCGGATCTGACGTTCCTGCAGGACCCTGAGGATCTTCTGCTGCATCGACTTCGGCATGTCCGCGACCTCGTCGAGGAACAGCGTGCCTCCGTGTGCTCGCTCGAAGAACCCCGCGCGATCTTCGTCCGCGCCGCTGAACGCGCCTTTTCGATATCCGAAGAGTTCGCTCTCGAGCAAGTTGGGGGCGATCGCGCCGCAGGAGAGGACTTCGAACGGGCCACTCCGCCGCCGGCTGCCGAAGTGCAGGGCGCGCGCGACCAGCTCCTTGCCGGTGCCGGTCTCGCCACGGAGCAGGACACTCAAGTCGGTGTCCTTGACGCGTTCGACCTGACTGAGCAATTCCTGGGTGGCCGGGTCTCGCGTGATGAACTGGTGGTAGCGCGTCACTCCCTCGTGGCGCACCCCCTCCTCTTCGACGACATGCCGCAACCCTTCCAGCTCGAGGCGCCGCTGATCGAGCAGCTCACCGACCTCGTCGAGTTGCCGACGGACCCGTACCAGCTCGTTCCCTCGCTCCTCGAAGATGTACGCACGACGCAGGAGCGCGATCGAACCGATGATGAACTCCTCGAGGAGGGCGGCCTGCGACTCGAGTGCGACATCGCCCGGGCGAGACTCGAGCGCCAGGACTCCGCGAGTCCCGCCGTCGAGCCCAACCGCCAAGGTCAGCAGCGGGCGGGATACTCCCTCTTCCGCGCCACCGAAGTATTGCGCCCCATCGAGCGCACCGATCTCGGTGAGGTAGTGATGGTCGATGAGGAAGTCCGGGTCGCGAATCTCGCGGCCATCCGCGGTCACGGCGGAAACCACCACGAGCGGCGCGACGGGACCTCGAGCGGCGGGGGGATGGCGGAGGATGAAAAACACGCGATCGGCACCGAAACGCTCAGGGCACTCGCGCAGAAGATCGAGCACGATCGGGGTGAAAGGCGCGATGAGCTCGTTCGCCTCCGACGGAATCGATAGAAGCTCGAGGCGTTCCTCGCGATTCATCGTGCGATCCCCCACCCCGTCTCCTCATTCTCATTCCCAGGCTGAACTTCCAGGGCGTGCGTCCACCCCATGGACACATCGTCGGAATCCGGGGAGCCGGACTGAACCCAAATGACCCAAGTCGCGCAGTTGGCTTCCCGCGGTTCTCGTCCCGGGCGGGCTCGGGACTTGCCTAGCGTACAACTCCGAGCCTATCCTGAAGCAGAATCTAAGAGGCGGTCGGGGCGGCCGGATCTGAATCGACTCCGAAACCACCATCGTGGAGAATGAGGACTGGGGCGACCGGGCTCTCGCGAACGACGGCCACGATATGAGAATCGCATCCGGAGCGCAATCGCACCGCCGTAAAGCCTTGTAAGGACTGACGTTGAAGTGCTGCGCCGTCCTCCTCATCGCCATCGTTGCCGTCGGAGCGCACCCTCCCCTCGCCGAGCCGCCCCAGTCCTTCGATGATGCAGAGATCGCACAGCATATCGCCGCTCTCGGCTCCGAGCGGTGGGATGATCGCCAAGCCGCGACGCAGGCGATCCTCGAATTCGGACCGGCGGCCGTCCCGGCCCTCCGCCCCCTGCTCGAGTCCCATCCCGACCCGGAGGTGCGCAGTCGGGTCGAGTGGCTTCTCTCGGTTCTGATCCCGCCGGTGTACCAGGTGGAGCTGATCCGGCTCGGCGGCGATGCGATGCCCCTCGCCCCACTCGAATGGGCCCGGACCACCTTCCCAGAACGCGCGCGGGGGGAAGTGGAGACTCGTTCGTCGAGCGGCAGCGGACGTCGTCTCCATCTCGTGGTCGAGGGGGCCAAGTCCCTCTACCGGCTCGAGGTGAGCATCGGAGTCGAGCGCGGTGCGCTCGAGATGAGCGGCGACCTCGCGCTCGACACCTTCACGCTCATCGAGAGCGAGGAGCGCTTCTCCGTGGAGGACGCGGCCGGTCGGATCACCGTCGAGCGCGAGCGAGGGATCTGGGTCGCCCGACTCCATCGCAGCGAAGGAGCTCCTCCGCAACGTCCACTCGAGGACAGTGTCGGGATCGTCTCGCTGCTCGAGACGGCGCTCGGCGAGGCTCTCACCGGCGAGGTGGAACAGAAGCGGGACGCGCTGCGTGCCGCTGCGGCGTGGGGTCGTCTCGACCTGCTGCCGGCGCTCTCGGATCTCCCGAAGCAGCTGCGCCGGGAAGGGACCCTCGCCCGTCTCGTCGCCGGCGACGCAGAAGCGCTTCCGCTGCTCGAAAAGATCTTCGCCGACCACGTCGAGGACCTCGACCCGCTCGACAAGCGACTCGAGAGTGAGGTCACGCAAGCGCTCGCGGCCGCAGGTTCAGAGGTCGCCCTCGACCATCTCGTCGAGCGGTTCTCCCAGAGCGCGCTCTGGGAACAGCATCTCGCGAGCGGGGTGCTGGCCGCTCGTCTCGACGATCCCGCATTCGTCGCGGGCCACGGCGAGCGGGTCCTCGGAGCGATCCTCGACCCGGGCGGAATGGCAGGGGTGTACTGGGCGGACGGGCTCGTCGTCCACCTCCTCCAGAAGCTCCAGGATGTCCTCCCCCCCGACGTTTTCGTGGAGGGGTTCCGCGGGGTGATCGACGAGGTCCTGGGGGACGCGGGAGGAGCGGGGGGGATCCGCCTCCGAGTGATGCTCCGCGTGCTGCTGCGCACACTCCGCAGTTCGGAGATCCCCACCGAGGAGTGGTTCAATCCGCTGAGGCAGCTGCTGAGGGGGAGTTTTCTCGACGATGCATTCGCGGTCCTGCTCGACCGCTGGTCGGTGGGGGCGCTCGATGACGAGCACTGGCGCGAAGCGTGGCAGACGCTCGCGACCAACCTCAGCGAGGGAGATGCCGGTCTCCTCTACCGAACGCGAAATTGCCTCACGCAAGTTCTCGAAGCGCCGAAACTCCCCCCCGAGGATCGACGCGAGCTGTGGGTCCAACAACTTCGCTGCTACCCCCTCGAGAAGCAGAACCTGCGGGTCCAGGTCGACCGTGAGCTCGCCGCCCAGTTCGGCGAGCTCGCCGACCGCGCTCCCCAGAGCAACGCGAACCTCGCCGCCTGGATGCTGCGAAGCGAGCAGTGGCAGCAACGGCTCGAGTCGCTGCCGGCCGAGTCGTTCCTCCCGCCCGAGGTGGCAGAGGTCGAGCCCCTGATCCTGACCATCGCGGATCTGAGGATCGATCAGGATCGAGGTGAGGTGACCCTCGTCGACTGTCGCTCGGAATGGGTGACCCCCGGGGTGGGGATGGTCGAGATCGCTCCCGACCTCGAGAATCGTTCGATGCGGATCGATGCGCACGTCGCAGTGGGGCGGCCGGGGATGTACCGGATGTTGCGCGGCTCGATCATCAACGTCCGCCGCCCCATCGCACAACACCTCCGGGTTCGCTGGCGTCACATGGAGTACGTGGCGGCGGCGGGGCACCTGGAGCTCCTGAGTGCAGACCGCCCTCGGGTGGTCCTCTTCGAGTCACTCGCCTATCTCGAGCCCAAGGACGCACTGGACAGCCCCGACGCCCCGATCCCCGACGATTCTCCGGAGCTGCTGTGGGAGAAACTCCGACGGCGTATCGTCGATGATCTCCGGACGGCCCAGACCCCGTTCCGGCGCGAGTACCTCCAGGCGATCTCACGCTTCCGGATCGACGAGGCCCTCGACTACCTGAGCGAGCGGTTCGAGCAGAAACCCGACTCGGAGCTCGCGCGCGCCCTCCTCGCACTCGGTGATCTGCGGGGGCGGGAACTCCTCCTCCAGTCGGCGAAGCCCGGGGAGCGAGACGCTGCAGAGATTCTCGGTGATCTCCTCCGCGCCGGCGAACCCGCGGCGCTGCAGCCGACCCTCGACTGGATCGAGGACCCTCCGCGCAATGGAGTCGGATATCTCCACCAGTTGATCCAGACCCTCGACCGAGCGATCGAGGACCCGCGGCTGAAGCCCCACCTCGAGGAGCAGCGTCTGATGCGCGCCCTCGTGATCGCGATGGATCATCCGAACCTCGCCGCCTTGGTGATCCCGCTCCTCCGTCGCCGCACCGGCCTCGACTTCGGCTACTACGAGGCATTCCAGATCACGGATAGCGAGGACCGGGCGGTCGCCCAGCAAGCAGCCCTCGAAGCCTGGCGCAATTGGTGGGGGGAGCAGCCCGGGGGAGCGCCGATCGATGAGCCGGAGGGCGGAAAACCGACACCGCTCCCCCCCGAGCGACCGAAGCGAGCCCCGGGAGGCTAGGAGACTGTCGGAAGAGCTCGGACGTCGCCCGCTTGCACACCCCCGGTCGAACGGCGTCTCGAACGAGGTTTCCCGACTGCCTCCTAGTCTGGTAGCCCGATTTGCCCCTCCCGCGATGCCATCGTAGGCTCCCATAGAGGAGATCCTCCCCCCATTCCGTTGCGGGTGCTCGGCCAGCCCCCGTCCGCGGAACGCCCCTCCTCCGTCGACGAAAAGGGATGCGGCCGCTCCCCTTCCTCGACCGTCCGCCGCGCCGTTTCCGCGCAGGTTCGTCCAAACCAGGCGCGCCCCTAGGACCGCAAAACGGTCCCGATCCTCGAGGAGACCCGATGAGTGCAGCCCCTGATCATTCCTCGCCCGTGAAGAAGAAGTCGAAGGAGGACCGTGTCACCTCCCCCAAGAAGAAGAACCGGGCGCGGCTCGAAGTCGAGTCGCTCGAAGCGCGGATCATGCTCTCGGGGACGTGGGTCGACGCCGACACCCTAGATGCGGAGTGCGGTTCGACCCAAGACGACGACATCTTCTACGGCAGCGACGGGAACGACCATGCCTCGGGTGGCGGCGGAGATGACGACCTCTTCGGCGAAGGGGGCGACGACACCCTCCACGGAAATCAAGGGAACGATCAACTCTTCGGCGGCGACGGCAACGACAGTCTCTTCGGCGGGAGCGGCAACGACTCCCTCGACGGCGGCGACGGCGACGACACACTCTCCGGCGGCAAGGGCAACGACACCCTCGACGGCGGCGACGGCGACGACACACTCTCCGGCGGCAAGGGCAACGACACCCTCGACGGCGGCGACGGCGACGACACCCTCTCCGGCGGCAAGGGCAACGACACCCTCGACGGCGGCGAC
>JAQBGV010000014.1:0-6747 GCA_032128395.1 Planctomycetota bacterium
ACAGCACCGGAACCGTCGTGGTAGCTTGAGCCGATGTCGAGGGACTGGTCATTGGTTCTCCCTTTCTCTTCAAGGAGGTAGGGAAACGTTTTTAGCCCAGTCTCTCGGCGCTCTACATAGCTTCTGTCCCGGACGCTCGCCGGTACTCCGGATGGTCCCGCACGACTGCCTTGTTGAATAGGGGTGGATCAGCGAGCGAACGTCCGGGACAGGCATCACCTCCGGCGAGCCAGTCCCATCATCCCATCACCCATCTTCATCTGGTCAAATCAACCACGTAGGGGGATTCGAGGAGGCACCGTCTGCTGCGTTGCGGGGTGTCGGTCGTCGGGAGGGACCGCCGCCGATCTGACTCGATGCCACGGACTCGAACGATGCTCCGCTCAGGGGCAGTTCGGTGCTGAGTTGCAAGTCAGCGAGTCCGACGTGAGGTCAGCGCCGCACTCCCCCATCGGCCAGGGGAAGGAAGCCCCGCCGGAGAACAACCGGTCGAGGATTCGTATCGGATCCGCGATGTTCACGGTTCCATCATCGTTGGCATCGCCAGAATCCGCGCAGAGGAGCGGTCCCGAGGAAAACAGGTAGTCGAGGGTGGCGATCGCATCCGCGATGTCCACTCCGCCGTCCCCGTTCGCATCGCCGCGCTCGAAGCTCTGTTCGAGCGAGATCCGAAGAACGAAGGCGTCGCCCACGCTGATCGGCGAGGAGAAGATCGTGCAGGGATCGGGAGGGATCGGGAACCCGCCGCCCCCGGTTCTGCCACAGGCGAGCAGGCTCGTCGGGCTCTCGAGGTCCAGAGCGGTGACGTAGCACAACGAGGAACCGCTCGACAACACCGTACTGAACACCATCTCTTCGTGGCCGCCGGAGAGACCGGGGTCCAGGACCATCAAGAGGGGCTGGAGCTCTAGGTTGGGGAGCGAAATCTCGGCGATCCCCGGCGAGATCAACGGGAACCCGGCCCGACAGAAGCCGCCGAGAGCCACTCGCTCACCGGGAAGAAGTTCGAGATCGAGGAACGCATCGAAGCTCGGTGATCCCAGAGTCGTCGAGTAGAGACGCTGATTCGGGGGGGGCAAGCTCGAATCGACGATGAGGAGAGCGGCGTCGTTTTGTCCCCCGAATCCTGGCTGCAGCGTGGAATTCTGCTCGGGGAAGTTCGGGGACCAACTCAGGCCGGCCACCCAGATCCGTCCGTCAGCATCGCATGCCAGCTCGTAGGGAGTGTCGCTCCCCGATCCACCGTTCAGCGTCCCGTAGACGAGCGGATTCGTCGGCTGGTTCGAATCCAGGATCAGGATCGCCCAGTCGTCGCTCCCCGACAGGGTCATCTGAAAGCCGTTGAGGACGGGGAAATTCAGCGAGGAGGTCTGACAGGCGAGGACCAGGGTTCCGCCGGGCTCTGCGATGATCCCTCCGACTGAAAAATCCACGTTCGGGATCAGGCTGGGCGGGAGGTATCCGTCCACGCCCGAGCCCCCCACGAACGTGGACCAGACCAGCTGGTTCGCGGGGACCTGCTGCTGCCAGTCGAGGATCGTCACGAAGTGATCCTGGACCCCGCCGAGCGTGTCGTCCCAGGTCGGAGAGGTGACCGGGAAGTTCTGCGAACGCGTCACGCCGAGCACCGAGATCCGCCCCGACTCCTCGTCGCACGCCGCCGCATGGTCGTGCTGCGATCCACCGAGGTAGGTCGAGTAGATGAGTGATCCGCCCGGGGAGAGCACGAGGACGAACGCATCGGTGGCACCGGACAGGACGCTAGAGGCTCCTCCCATGGTCGGGAAATTTGGAGAGTTTGTCATCCCGACCGCCACGATGTTCTCGGAGTCGTCCACGACGAGGTCGGAGAGATGATCGAAACCGCTGCCGCTGATGTACGCAGCCCACACCAGCACACTTGAGCCGCACTCTTGCGGGGACCAGCGAGAGATGTGAATCGGTGCAGCGGCGGGCATCGGAGGGAAGGACACGAAACTCGAGCTGTTGGTGTCGCCCCCGACGACGAACTGCCCACCAGGGAGGGCAGCGACGGCGAAGGCGACGTCGCCGAGAGAACCGCCGAAGTAGGCTCCCCAGACGATCGCCGGGTCGATGATCAGAGGGGAGTTCTCATCCGGGGCGTCCCACTCCATTGCGAATCGGGTCGCATCGACGATCGCGAATCGGGTGTGGACGATCACCCGAGACCCATCCGAAAGAGTCTGCCAGCTCACAGGAGGAGTCTGCTCCAGTTTCCCTGAGGCGCTGTGCAGAACCAAGCTCCCCCGCTCGTCGATGTATAGGCGGTCCACGCCCTCACAGCGCATCACAACTCGCTGACGACTCACGCCAGGAGCCAGGTTCAGGTCGTATTCGAGCGTGCCATGCCCCTCTCGAAAGACCCAATCGATGCCGGGGAGAACCCCCGGATAGCGGATCGAAGCGTACCGCGGGACGTCGCTCCGCCAGCGAGCGGGATCGGCGCCGAGGTAGTAGTGGTGACAGCCGGCGAGCTGCGGTCCCTGCCGCGGATCCACCGCGGCCGCGCCCTCGATGGAGAATCGGATCTCGTGGGTACCGCCCTTCTCCGCCGGGAGGATCAGCGTGACTCCCTCGCGGTCGAAACGCGCCTCTGCACCGAGCAGCGCGGCCACCCACGGCGCGGAGTGCTCCCACTGTCCAACGTTCGGCACGAAGCTGATCTCGTCGCCGGCCGAGCAGATGGAGAGTGGAAGCAAGACCGACGAACCGATTCCAGCCAGGGTCAGAGCCATTCGGATCAACATGGAGCCCCCTTCCAGGAGACATCGCGGAAAGCACGACCACCCTCCTGGGCGAGATCTCGGGGTGGAACCCGCAGATGAATCTGGACGGATCGGATCACAGAATCTCGAGTCGCGCTGCCCCGGAGAGTGGGACAGTCTGCGGGCGCCGCAGGTCGATCTCGCTCAAGAGAGGGGAGATCACCTGATCCGAATTGGAGCGCCCGTGTCATACGTGGTCAAGATTCGTCGGGAGCTCCCCCACCTTGCATGCCTGGGTTCTCGCCTCGATACTGCCGATCGCGGTGTCGATCATCGCGGTGTCGATCGCGATGACATGGAGATCGCACCACATCGGGAGGTCTTTATGGAAGACCTGACCCGGCACGGGACAGGTCACGATGGCGATCGCGAGCCTCCCCCCGCCGATGCCTGGTTCTCGCTCCTCTACGACGAGCTCCGGCGGGTCGCCGACGCACGGCTCCGCAGGGAGAGGAAGGACCACACCCTCTCGGCGACCGCGCTCGTGCACGAGGCGTACCTCAAGCTTTCCCCTCGCGATGTGGAATGGGGGGACTCCCAGAAGTTCTACGCCGCCGCCTCCCGCGCGATGCGCGAGATCCTCTGCGACCATGCGCGCGCGAGAGCAAGCCACAAGCGCGGCGGCAACGCGTCTCGGCTCACCCTCGCGGAGAGCCGGATCCTCTCTCTCGAGTCCGGTGCCCCACCGTGGGACCTGCTCGACCTGGAAGAAGCGCTCTCCGGGCTCGCCGAGATCGATCCGCGAAAGGCCCAGGGCGCCGAGTTGCGCTTCTTCACCGGACTCGACCACGGAGAGATCGCCGCGATCCAGGAGGTCTCACTGCGCACCGTGGAGGCGGACTGGTATCTGAGCCGGGAGTGGCTCGCGAAGCGTCTGCTCGGGGGAGAGCAGGAGTGATGAGATCCCTCGGCGACCGCGCGGCGGAGATCTTCCTCGCCGTCCTCGAGCGTGATGTTGCGGAGCGCGAAGAGATTCTCGGGCGCCTGTGCGAGGGGGATTCGCCGCTGCGAGAGTACGTCGAAGAGCTGCTCTCGGCGCAGCCGGAGAACGATCCACTGCGGGTCTCGAAACGGCAGGAGAGCAGCGCCTCCCCGGAGGAAGACCAGCGCGCGGCTCCGATCTCCGTGGTCGGGCGCCGGTTCGGCCCATACCGCATCATGGGAGTGATCGCCTCCGGAGGGATGGGCACGGTCTACGAGGCAGAACAGGAGCATCCGAAGCGAATCGTCGCGCTCAAAGTGCTGTCGGACTGGGAGACTTCGTCCCAAGTCTCGAGGCGGTTCGCCCTCGAGGCGGAACTCCTCGGTCGTCTCCGCCACCCAAACATCGCGCAGGTCTATGAATCGGGGGTATTCGAGGAGGAAGGTAGGGAACGACCCTACATCGCGATGGAGCGAGTCCAGGGGAAGACCCTCCTCGCGCACTGCGAAGAGCGCGGAACCGGGCTCCGCCAACGACTCCAGCTGTACCTCGGGATCTGCGATGCGGTTCAGTTCGCCCACAACCAAGGGGTGATCCACCGCGACCTCAAGCCCGACAACATTCTGATCGATGGGTTCGACGAGCCGATCGTGCTCGACTTCGGGGTTGCGCGGGCGACCGACAGCGACCTCCAGCGCACGACCCTTCGCACGGAGATCGGCCAACTCATCGGCACCATCCCCTACATGAGCCCCGAGCAGGTCTCCGGGGATCCCACCGCGATCGACACCCGCACCGACGTCTATTCGCTGGGGGTGATTCTCTACGAGCTCCTCACCGGTCGACTCCCTCTCGACCTCCGAGACCGCACAGTTCCTGAGGCGTTGGTCGTGATCCGAGAGGAAGATCCTCGCCCGTTGAGCTCCGCGAATCGCAACCTTCGCGGTGACCTCGACACGATCATCCGAAAGGCCCTCGAGAAGGACCGCGACCGGCGCTACGACACGGTGTCGGAGCTCGCCGCGGACGTCCGGCGCCACCTCGAGGACGAACCCATCCTCGCCCGGCCCCCGAGCACCTGGTACCAGCTTCGGAAGTTCGCGCGGCGAAACCGCGGCTTCGTCACTGGCTCGGCGGTCTCGCTCGCGCTCCTCTTTGCGGCAGTAGGCTTCGGTTCCTACCAGTACGCGCAGATCGACGCGGCGTCGGAGCGCGCGCGAAACATGCGCGGCTTCATCGTCAAGCTCATCGGGTCGATGGACCCTCTCTCCGAGAGCAAGAGCCTCGAGATCAAAGACGTCCTCGATCGGACCGCACAGGAAGTGGGGGCCACCTTCCGGGGTGAGCCTCTCCTCGAGGCCGATGTCCGACAGATGATCGGAAGAGCATTCCTGTCGATGCCCGACTGCGAGGAACGGGCGCTCGAGCAGCTTCGCATCGCGTGGGATCTCCGCAAGAAAGAGCTCGGTCCACTGCATCCCGAGACCTTGCGCACCGGACACGACTACGGCAGGGCGTTGAGCGCGCTCGCCGATTGGAACGGCGCGCTCGAGGTCTATCGCGAGATTGCTGAACTGCGCGGGCAGGCCCTGGGAGCCGAGCACCCCGAGACGATCCAGACGCAATCCGTCGTGGTCAAAATGCTCGCGCTCCTCGATCGCCCGGAGGAGACGCTCCGTCAGGCGGAGGAGGTTGGCGAGCTCATTCGGAGGACTCCGGAACCGACGGCTCTCCACATTCTGATGGCTCGGAGGAACATTCTGGCTGCACTGCACTTGGTCGTCACGGGCGAACAAGCGGCCGAGAGCGCGGCGTTGATCGAGTCGGCGCGACAGTTCACGCGCGATGTGGCAGCGCTCTACCCTCCCGAGCACTGGGTGTCGATGGAGGTCGCGGCCATCCACGGCATGATCGCTGGGTACCGAGGTCACCTCGATGAGGGAATTTCCCGGTTGGCGAGCGCAGTGGAGCACAGTCGTGCTCAGTTCGGTGATGACGTGACAGTGCTGACCTGGGAGGACAGCCTCGGGTGGTTTCACCATCTTCGCGGCGACCACGCGAAAGGACTCCAGCTCCTCCGTCACGTTGTCAGCGCCTACCCGAGCAATTTGCCGCTCCCACGGACCTACCCGATGCTGCGACTCGCCCGCGTCGAAAATGCCCAAGGAGACCCGAAGGAGGCGATCCGACTGCTCCGGGAGGCGTTCGATGTCCAGCGGAGTCACTTGCCGAAGGGCCACCAGAACCCGATCGAGTCGGGCCAGTTGCTTTCGGAGATCTGTCAGGCGGCCGGTGACGAGGCCGCGCGGTGGGCACGCGCCGAGGTCCTCGGGGTCTGTCGAGATCGCATCGAGCTCAACGGCTCCCCCGACGTGATCACGATCCGTTGCAAGAATGCCCTCGCCTGGTCGCTGCGCGATGGGAGCCAGGAGGACCTCGAAGAAGGGGATGCGCTGGTGACGAGCGGCATCGAGGAAGCCGAAGAGCTACTGAATCCCGGCATGCCGATCCATGCTGCACTCAGGGACACCCACGCCGTGCTCCTAGTGCGACAGGGCCGCTTTTCCGAGGCGTGGGATCGGTTCCTCGACGCCCGCCGGTGGAACACGGAACACCGTCTGGGCTCACACTGGTTCGACGGGATCTCGGTCGACGAAGCGGCGAATTGCCTGGTCCAGCTGGATCGAACCGCGGAGGCGCGCGAGCTCCTCGAGGAGGTCCTCCGCACCACCGAGCCGGACTCCGAGAGCGCGAGGACTGCCCGAAAGGCGCTCGACCAGCTCGAGTAGCGCCTCGCCGAGCCCGCGCCATGGGGGATCCCGGGCACGATTTCCGGGCAAAGTTGGCGAGCCCGTTTCTCCCCCCTCCCTTGGCCGCATCCCCATTGTCGGTATAATCCAAGCTGGTCCGCTCTCTGTACGGACCGCATCCGCACCGACTTCGGCGCTCGTTCGAGGAGGGTTTATCCCCGCCGAGGAGCAGGTGTTAGGCAGAGTTTTGGGTCGATGCACGTCCGGTTGCTGGGTCCCCGGTACGTAC
>JAQBGV010000015.1:0-3401 GCA_032128395.1 Planctomycetota bacterium
CTCGAAGAAACGGTCCGCCGGGACCAGCCCCTCGATTCCCTGATGGGGACGCCGGAAGTTGTAGTGGGCGACGTAGTGTTCGATCCGACGCCGAGCGTCCGCAAGATCGACGAAGACCGCCACTTCGAGGAGCTCACGCCACAGCGTTCCCCAGAAGCGTTCGATCTTGCCGAGCGTCTGCGGTCGGCGCGGCCGCGCCACGATCTGACGGATTCCCCGCTTCTCGCACTCCTTCGAGAACGCGCTCTTCCCACGCCACGTGACGTACTGCGCGCCGTTGTCGGTGAGGACTTCCTTCGGTAGTCCGTAGTTGGTCAGCCCCGAGCGCAACGCCTCCAACACCAGCCCTGTCGTCTGCGTCGTTCCCAACGACAGGCTCACCAAGAACCGGCTGTGGTCATCGAGGAACGCGACCAGATAGACGCGACGATTCTGACGTTTGAGGACGAACGTGAAGAGATCGGTCTGCCAGAGATCATGGGGTGCCTCTCGCTCGAAGCGTCGCACGCGATCGCGGTGCGGCCGGGTCTTCCGCTCTTCGAGTTCGTAGCCCGCATCCTTGAGGGCACGTGTCACGGCGCCCGGGCTCGCGGCGAGGGCCGGGCCGCGAGAGAGTTCGTCCGAGATCCGCTGGCAGCCCCACTCGGGGTGCGTTTCCTTCAGCAGCTGGATCGCACGACGAGTCGCGATGGGCAGCGCGCTGCCGACTCGCTTCCTCCCCGGCTTCGCGAGCAGCCGAGCAGGACCTTCGTCGATGAGCAGCTGGCGCCACTTGTAGAGCGAGTGCGGGGAGACTCCGAGTAAGGGCGCAAAGTCCTTGGCGGGGAGCCCGCTGCGCTGCCAGGTGTCGAGGGCGAGCAGGCGCTGCTCGCCACTGAGATGTCGCCGCGATGCGGACGCCTTCTTGGTGAGACGGCGACCGCGACGGGGTCGCCCAGGCGGGGGCTCGAACGGTGGCTCGGGGGCCGGTTCAGCGTCGCGCCGCCCGGAAGAGGAAGACCTCCAGCCCTCATCGGGCTTCCGCTCTTCCTCTTCCGGGCGATCTTCTTGGGGTGTGTTCCAGTGCTCCTGGGACATCTCCGCTCTCCATCCGCGCAGGGCTGCTGCGCTCCAGGGAGGGAGGATTCATCCACCGATCTCAGGAAACAATGTGGCAAGGATTACGGGGAGGACAACAGGGGAATGGAAGCCGGCGCATCACTACCCGTGGATCTACGGCTACACTCACAAGCGATCCACTGTGTTTCCGTTCGACTTGGACATCGCCGTCCACATGTGCATGGGGAGGGTCGTTAGCATCGAAGATGGCTTTGGTGGCGTTCCCATTTCGCTCGTTGGCAAGCCCTCGACTCCGCGCCTCTTGAAGCCACTACACGGCATCATCTGTGATCACTATCCTCGATTCCTAGATCTTCGGTGGTACCCGGCGTCGGGTGAATACCCCATGTCCTACGAGATCGAGGTCCAGAGTCTAGTGGGAGACAACCATTGGGTCGACGACACCGCGGTGTACGAGCCGATCGAGGTCGGTGGGAAGAAAATAGTCCCTCCACCCTTCGTGCGACGATCCTCGGTGCCCTTCTGCAGCTACCGTCATTCCGGGATGGGCATCGGGAGGTGGCGGGTCCGCGCGACGAACACCCTCGGCGTCAGCGACTGGTCGGAGTACGCAGCCTTCGAGTTCTGCCGCTGAAGCTACTAGTGATCGAAGTCCCCGTTCTGTCCATGAACTTGTTTGGTCAACCGGACGGGATGGCTCTCTACGCCCCTCCAGAGAGCAGCCCCGATCTCGGAGAGCGACCAGTTAACCACCCACGCTGAGATACGAGGGCTCGCACAGTCGGCGATGGCCGAACACGCCCTCGTTCGCCGTCATAAGTGCAGGTGGGAAAAGGCGCACGCCCCCACCGTTTCGGGCGAGGGCGTGCATGGCTCCCCGTGTACGCCTGGGCGAACTCGATGATCTCTCTTCCTGGAGACGGCCTCCAAGCGGGGGCTAAACTACTCCCCCACTGGCACCTACGAATGTGGCTCTACGGTTCGCCGCAAGGCGTGCATGGGGCCCGTGTGTGATTCGAACTGCTCAAGACATCCTCTCCTAGGATGGCGAGTGGTCGCGCACGAAACTCCAGGATGTCGCGACGCGCAGCGCACGCACTATCGCAATCCCCCTCTCCGGTGCTTCACAGTGAACACCCGAATCAGGTCCCTCTTCCGTCACATGCAGGCGTCCGAGCCGTCGCAGCCAAGCGTATCCTCGGTCGCGTCCACCCCACACATACCCCTCGGTGCCGGCAGCGGCGGGCCGCTCGAGAAGAGGAAATTCAGCCCGGCGATCGGGTCGGCAATGTTTTTGACGCCGTCGTCGTTCATGTCGCAAGCGTCCTCGCAGGGACCCAGCGAACCCGACGAAAACAGTTGCGACAGTAGGAAGATTGGATCACCGATGTCCAGCCGGCCGTCGTCGTTGCAGTCTCCGCGAACGAACGGTTGACTGCACGGCAGGACGGTCTCCGCGTGGTTGTTGGTCTCGTCGTATTCCGGGGGGGTCGAGTCCACGATATCCACCTCCACCACTATCGGCGTGGTGAGCGTGTCGTAGGGGACGATCCACGGCACCTGAATCGTAGACTCTCCAGGTGTCACCCCCGCTGCCGCCACGAAGATCCACCGCTCGCCGATGGGCCAGCCGATACCGTCGGGCCCAACGTAGGATACCTGGGCCCTCGCAAAACCGGGCTCGCCGCCGCTGTTGCGGATCGTCGCCGTGACGAACACGAAGTCCCCTTCGCCGGGAAGACACGAGCTGACGATGATGTCGTCGTCAGTGATCCACAGGTCCGGCGCACTGCCGGCGATGATGGCACGCGTAGCGCAGTTGTCGTTCTCCAGGGGCTCGAAGATCTCGTCCTCCGGATCCAAGCACGCTTCGATCACGTGAATCAGAGGTAGCTCCGACGGAACGAGCCAAGAGGTGACGCACTCGACCGATGCCGAGCCGGGCACCGTTCCGCTCGGGCCGGTCAACGCAGGGACTTCCGGAATCACCAGGGAGCAGAGGAGATCGCCATCCATCCGCACGTCGACGTCCACGTTGAACGCCGTCTCGTTCCCCCCGTTGAAGGCTGTGATCACGATCGATTCGATGATGGATCCGAAGTCTGGATTCAAGCCGGAGGTGCCCGGCGGATCCGCCGGGTTGATGTGCTCCGAGCGGATGAAGAGGTTTGGCAAGGTGCAATCGCGCACCGCAACGCCACCGCTGATGCTGTTGTTGCCCTCATCGAACTCCGCCCATTCGTCGAGAGGATCGACGATCACCTCGACACCATGTCCGCCCAAGCCCACAAACGTGTAGTCGAGAGTCGCACCCGCCATCGAATACGGCGCGCACACCCCGT
>JAQBGV010000016.1:0-34198 GCA_032128395.1 Planctomycetota bacterium
CCCGCCGGGGTGCTCCCCGGCGACGCCCTTGCCTCATCGGTGTCGGGTTCCCTCCGTCAGGGCCCCGGGACAGGACTTGCACCCGTGTGCTCACCTCCGGTTTCGCTGGTCATGCTGGACGCACCGATCCTCGACGGGGCGATGCCCCGCCTCCGGTCGAAGTGGCACCCGCGCCTTGCGGCCAGGCACTCCTCGACGACCTCTTGGTGCGTCTATTTGCGTGCGACCGCGACCAGGGCTCCATTCCGCGGGATGGGACGATATCCTCCGGCTCCCTGTTTCCCCTCCTCGGCGCGCCGTACAATCCCGGGCTCGCCCCCGGGGGACGGTCCCCCTGGCCCGGTTTCCTCCCAAGGGACAGCTCTTCTGCGGAACGGTCGCATGACCCTCGATCTTCGTGAGCACATCCGAGAGATCGCTGACTTTCCGAAGCCGGGGATCCGGTTCAAGGACATCACGCCGCTGATTCAGCACCCGCTCGCGTTCCGCGCTGCGATCGACCGGATGGCGGCGGCGGTGTCGGGAGACTCGATCGAGCTGGTCGCCTCTCCCGAGGCCCGCGGGTTCATCTTCGGGCCGGCCATCGCGGCTCACCTCGGGGCAGGATTCATCCCGATCCGGAAGCCGAACAAGCTTCCTCACGACCGCACCACCGTGACCTACGAGCTCGAGTACGGGGTCGACACCGTCGAGATGCACTCGGACGCGATTCGTTCCGGCCAGCGGGTCCTGCTCGTCGACGACGTGCTCGCGACCGGCGGAACGATGGCCGCGTGCGCCCAGCTGGTCGAGAAGCTGGGGGGAGAAGTCGTCGGCTGTCTATTCCTGATCGAGCTTCGCTTCCTCGAGGGACGCTCGCGGATCTCCCGGTACCCCGTCCACTCGATCCTCGAGGAGTGAGCGTGGACCGCAAGACGGCGCTCCTTATCGTCGAAACTGCCCGCGAGGAGATCGATCGGGCGATGAAGGCGCTGAAGGGAAAGCGGAAGCCTCCGCTCTTTCACCTCTCTCACCTGGTGCGCGACGAAGAGCGCGTTCGGATCGAAGCGCAGTTCGGTGCCAAGACCCAGGAGCGCATCGATCATCGGCGCTGCTGCTTCACCGACGTTCGGGTTGGCTCGCCGGCACGCGACCAGGTGGTGGAGGGTGGCCTCGACGACAATTCCATCGAGGACGAGTCGTACCGCTACCTCGACATTCCGATCGGTTCGGACGTCGACGCTCTGCGTCACGCGCTGTGGCTCCTGACCGATGCGCGAACCCGCGAGGCGGAGGATGCGTGGCTCAACAAGCGGGCGCACGAGATCACCTACCTCGATCCCTACCGGCATCTCGAGGCGTACCAGCGTCTCGATCCGAAGCAGGATCTCCGCTTTTCGCGTCTGCCGGTGATCGACCTCGACCACTGGCGGCGCTACGTGGTGCGCGCATCGGCGGTCCCGAAGGAACACCCGCTCATCAAGACCAGCGTGGTCGACCTCCGGGTGGTCGACCAAACCCGCATCTACGTCAGCGCGGAGGGGGTGGAGAAGATCGATCGGATCTCGCTCTGGTCTCTCGAGTGCACGATCTGGCTGCTTTCGGCGAAGGGGGATGGACTCCCTTGGTCGATCACGCGCCTGGTCCGCGACCCGGCGGAGCTCCCCTCGGCGCGGGCATTCCACAAGGAGATCCGGGACTCGATCGCTCTCCTCGAGAATCTCTCCGAGGCTCCCGTCGTGCGGAGCTACTCCGGTCCCGTTCTCCTCGAGCCGGTCCCCGCCGGGCTGCTGATCCACGAGGCACTCGGCCACCGTCTCGAGGGCAACCGGCTCCTCTCCCCGGGCGAGGGGCAGACTTTCCGCGATTCGGTCGGCCAGACGGTGTTCCCCGAGTTCCTCAGCCTCCGCGACGACCCACGCCTCGACGAGTACGAGGGGAGGAGTCTGGTCGGTCACTACCGGTTCGACGATGAAGGGGTCGATGCGCAAGATGCGCGTCTGATCGAGGATGGAACGCTGCAGGGATTCCTCACCTCGCGGATCCCCACCGAGAAGAATCACCGCTCGAACGGCCACGGACGCGCCTGCCGCCACGAACGTCCGATCAGCCGCATGGGAGTGACGATCCTCGAGAGCTCCGCCGCGCTCTCCGAGACCGAGCTTCGCGCGCGACTCATCGAGGAGGTCGTCGCCCAGGGGCTCCCCTACGGGATCCGGATCCTTGAAGCATCCGGGGGAGAAACCACGACCGAGGCGTACGACTTCCAGGCGTTCCTCGGCGAGATCAATCTCGCGTCACGCGTCTACCCCGACGGCCGGGAGGAACTGATCCGGGGGGTGAACTTCGTCGGCACGCCGCTCAACGCGGTTCGCAGCATCATCGCGAGCGGCGACCGGCGCGAGGTCGACAACGCATGGTGCGGGGCGGAATCGGGGTATGTCCCCGTCTCGACGATCACGCCAGCCCTCTTGGTGCGTCATCTGGAGCTGCAGAGCAAATCGGAAACACCGTATACGCAGTACACGTATCCGATCCCCTGGGGATAGACGGACCCGGGCTCCGATGAGGCACTGGCTGCCGCGTTGCGGCGCGCCGCCCGATCCTCGACGGGGCGAGGATCTCCGCACGCTCGAGACGAATGCGTGGCGGGGCTCCTTGCCTCTCCGATTCTCTTCCCCCTCGGCTGGCTCTCGGTCAGTTCCGGAGGGTCGAATTCGCCGACGACCACCGCGGAGACCTGCGCGACGATGGCGGGATGTTCTGCCCCTCGGGAGTGCGCCGAGAGCAGCTCCACCGTCCTATTGAAGAATGTCCCCGCACTCCGGCAGCAGCGGGCGCACCGCTTGGGTCATCAGGGCGCGATTGCTTCCCTCTCCCACCCGGGTCACGAAAAGATCGTTGTGGTGGCGGCTCAGGCCGAATTCGTCGAGCCCGGCGACGCCGCCGCAGATCTCCATCGCGTCGATGAGCAAGTGCGATGCGACCCGTGAACAGTCGATCTTCACCTTCGAGGCCTGTTCTCGCTCCAGGACCCCACGGTCGTAGCGCTCGAGTAGGGTGAGGAGCCAGGTGAGATTGCGGTCGAGCGCGATATCCATCTCGAGGACGACATCCTGCACGCGCTGGAAGCGGGCGAGCGGGGCTCCGAACTGCTCACGTTCCTGCACATACCCCCGCACGCGGTCGAGGGCGAAAGCGAGGGACGCCAAGGCGAGGCCAGCGATGTAGAGGCGCCCTCCGTTGAGGGTGGTGACCATCACCGTGAACCCCTCGTCGCGCTTGCCGAGGATGTCCGCTTCGGTCACCTCGACCTGATCGAAGACGATCGAGCCGGTCGAGGAGAGCGTCCACACGGTCTTCCCCGACATCTCCGAGTAGTGCACTCGAGGGTCGTCCATCGGAACGATGAAACAGGTGGAGCGATGGCCGTTCCTCCCCTCCAAGTCCGTGCTCGCGTGCACGATGACGTGACTCGCCCACTTCGCGTTGGTCGACCAGCACTTCTCGCCGCGCAGTCGCCAGCCGTTCCCGTGGGGTTCGGCGATCACCTCAGGGTTCGCGGCATCGGACCCGCGCCCCGGCTCGGAGAGTCCGAAGACCACCATCCGGCGCCCCGCCGCGAGGTCGGGGAGATGGGCGCGCTTCTGTTCCTCGTTGCCCCGTTTCAGGATCGGGTTCGCTCCGAGAGAGACCGCAGCTCCGGGGGTGATCGCGACCGACTGGCTCTGGTACCCGAGCGCGAGGCCGGCGAGCACCACCTCGGTCAGGCCACCTCCCTGACCGCCGTACTCCTCGGGGATCGGGAGTCCGAACACCCCGAGCTCGCCGAGTCGTGCGACCACGGAATCGGGAAGGAGTTCGCCGGAGCGTTCCCAGCCGAGAAGATGGGGTGCGATCTCGCGATCAGCGAAATCGGCGATCGTGCGGTAGAACTCGAGGCGCCCCTCATCGAGGAACTGCTCGAGGTAATGATCGATCCTACGCCTAGTCATCGAAGAATCCGCTCCAGTCGGGGTATCGCGTGGGACCGCACCGGGTGGGTCGCAGTCCTCGGGGACAGGGAATCTAGCAACGACACGACTGGGTCTCAACAGCGGTGAAGCGTCGATTTCGTCGAGTTGGCCTCTTTGCGACCTTCCGGTACGATCCGCACCGATCCGTCCGGAACCCCGATCGCCGATCCAGATTGAGATCCGAGGCAATGCACGACGACCCACTGAAACGAGCGATCTGCCTGGGATCCGCGTCGGTTCTCCTGGTGCTCACCGCCCTCCTCCAGATCTACCGGGTCGAAGAACAGGACCTCCATCCGTGGAAAGGGGGGGGATTCGGGATGTTCGCAGCATCGCCGGAACAGCGCGCACTACGGATCATCCCTATCGACGAGAATCGGATCGGATACATCACCCCGATGCCGAGCCGCTACCGCGGGACGACAGCCGATCGGTTGTTGTTCCGCCCGGCCGAGTCGCGATTGCGGGAATTCGCAAGGCAGCTGCTCACCGAAGATTGGCTCCTGATCGGGATCGATCAGGAGCCGGGGAAACAGTATCCGGTCCCCCGGTACGACATTCTCGACCCATCCTCGAGCGAACCGATCCGCATCGTGGAGATCCGCCTCGAAGTGCACGTCTACCGCTACGACGCGGACAGCGATGAGCTGCGTGCCACTTTGCTGACCGAGATCGCCGAGAAGCCGGAGCAACCCCGATGACCGCGGGGGCCGCCCTCCGTGGGATCGGTAGTCGCTTGGCCGAGCTCTCCCCGCTCGATCTATCCCTCTGGCTGACCCTCACGCTGGTCCTCGTTCGACCCGGCCCCGCCGACCCCTGGTACCTGGTCGGCTCGACCACCCTGATCGCGATCATCGTGCTCCTCGTCCCCGAACTCCTCCGCCGCAGGGAGACGTGGTTCCTCCTCGCCGGACTCTACTTCCTCTCGAACAATGTGATCCGTTACGAGCTCTGTGACAATCACAAGTTCCTGACGAGCTACTGGTGTCTCGCGATCGGGCTGTCGCTCTCGATGCGGGATCGGGCCGGTGCCCTCGCGGTGAACGGAAGGGTGATCGTCGGGTTCGTCTTCGCGCTCGCGACGCTGCAGAAGCTCTTCTCGGCGAGTTACCTGAGCGGGGAGATGTTCGAGCAGCTCCTCGTCCTCGATGACCGGTTCTTCTCGCTCTCGTACTTGCTCGGGGACGGCTTCACCGTGGAACACTCGCTCCGGAACACCGCTCAGCTCGAGAACGCTCTGCGCAACTCTCTCCCATCGGTCGATCTAGAGGGGGGGGATGCGGTCCGAGGCGCAGCGCTCTTCTTGACTTGGTGGACGGTCACCATCGAGGCCGCGCTCGCGATCCTCTTCCTGTTGCCCCCACGCCTGCGCATCGCGAGCTACCGAGACCATGTGCTCCTCGCGTTCGTGATCTCCACCTACCCACCGACGAACGTGATCCAATTCGGATGGCTGATCCTCGCGATGGGGGTCGCGGCGACCGAGGAGAGTCAACGCCGACGGCGTCTGATCTATATCGGAGCGTTCCTGTTCATCTTCATCTTCTCCACGGGGCAGATCCGTCAGATGCTCTTCGACGCTGCGAGGTTCTAGATGCGAACGCTGGTTCTCATCGTCTCGGCACTCTTGCTCGCCGGGATCTGGTCCGCGGTGCGTGATCCGCAACCGAGGGAGAACCCGCCGGAGTCGTCACAGCTACCCCCAGCCCCGCAGCCCCAGCCCACACCGCTCACCCATGTCGGGCGAGCCGCGTGCGCTGCGTGTCACCCCGATGAGCTCGACGCGTGGAACGGGTCTCACCACGATCTCGCGATGCAGGAGCCGAGCGATGCGACGGTCCTAGGCGACTTCTCGGGGCTCGAACTCGAGCGGGGCCCGGAGACGTTCCGGTTCCTGCGGGACCCCGATCGGCAGCCGGTCGTCGAGGTCGAGGGAAGCGGAGGATCCCAGACGTTCCCGGTGCGCTATCTCTTCGGCGTGACGCCGCTTCAACAGGTCCTGCTCGAGCGACCGGGGGGTCGTCTTCAGGCGCTCCCGATCGCCTGGGCGACCGAAGCGGCCGAGGGCGGGCCCCGTTGGTTCCCCCTCTACCCCGATGAGACCCCGCCTCCTGGCGATCCGTTCCACTGGAGCGGGCTCCTCCACAACTACAACTTCATGTGCGCCGAGTGCCACTCGACCGCGGTGACGAAGGGGTACGACGAAACGACCGATCGGTACGAGACGACGTGGGAGGAGATCGATGTCTCCTGCGAAGCGTGTCACGGGCCCGGCTCGGCGCACGTCGCGTGGGCGAGCGTGAAGAACGACGCCACCGACGCCACCGACACCATCGACGCCGCGAAGGGATTCCCGGTGCGATTGCGCCGCGATCCCGAAACACGTTGGGTGCGCGCGGAGGGAGAGCCGACCGCGCACCGGGAGCCCCCCGCGGTCGAGCGACCCGAACTCGACGTCTGCGGGCGGTGCCATTCCAGAAGATCCGCGATCGCGGATGGAGTGGTCCCGGGGCAGCCGCTGCTCGACACGCACCGTCTCGAACTCCTCCGAGCGGGGCTCTACCACGTCGATGGACAGATTCTCGACGAGGTCTACGTGCTCGGTTCATTCCTGCAGAGCAAGATGCACGCGGAGGGGGTGACCTGCAGCGACTGTCACGACCCGCACTCGGGTGCGCTGCGCCTCGAGGGGAACCTCCTCTGCATCGGATGCCACGAACCTGTGGTCTTCGACGTCCGAGCGCATCATCATCACCCGGATGAGAGTTCGGGGACCCGGTGCGTCGAGTGCCACATGCCGACCAAGATCTACATGGGAGTCGATCCGCGCCGCGATCACTCCTTCCGGGTGCCACGCCCCGATCTGTCGGTCCAGCTCGGCGTCCCGAATCCGTGTGTCGGGTGCCACGCAGAGAAGGACAACGCATGGGCGGCGGCGACGGTCCTCGATTGGTTCCCCGTGGGTCGCACGGGGATGCGGCACTGGGGGCACGCGTTCGCCGAAGCGAGAAGTGGCATTTCGAGCGGGCTGGAGCACCCACTCCTGTCGATCAGCCTCGACCCCGGCTTACCGGCGATCGTCCGGGCGACCGCGCTCTCCGAGCTCGGGCGGAGCAGCGACCCGCGCGTTTTCCTCCAGGCGATGGCCGAGGGCCTCTGGGATCCGGATCCTCTCGTCCGACAGGGCGCGCTGCTCGGTCTTCCCTCCGCCCCGCCGCAACTCGCTCCGCTGCTCGTCGAGAAGCTCGATGACACGATTCGAGTGGTCCGTATCGAGGCCGCGCGTCTGCTCGCCCCGCACCTGGAGAGAGTCACCCCCGCGCAGCGCATGCGAGCCGAAGCGGTGCTCGCGGAGTACCGTATGACGCAGACGGTGAACGGGGAGCGCCCCGAGGCACACCTGAACCTCGGCACGCTCGCACTCGACGTGGGGGACTCGAAAGGAGCGGAGCGCGAATTCCGGAAAGCGCTCGAGATCGAGCCCGCCTTCGGCCCCGCCGCGGTGAACCTCTCCGATCTCTATCGCATGCTCGATCGCGACACGGACGGGATCCGCATCCTCCACGAGACGGTCGTGCGCTCGCCGGAAGATGCTGGCCTGCACCACGCGCTCGGACTTGCATTGGTCCGTGCTGGAGAGAGTGCAGCCGCGATCGATCCACTCCGCCGAGCCGCGCAGCTCGCACCGGAAGACCCGAGATATGCGTACGTTCTCGCGGTGGCGCTCCATGATGGCGGCGATCTGGTGGGAGCGTTCGAGGCCCTCGACCGCGCGCTCCGCGCGAGGCCGGGGGATCGCATGCTCATCGATCTGCGGAATCAGTACGCCGGGAAGTAGGGCAAGACCGCTCCGCCCGCGTCAGCGCGAGCGGCGACGGCGGTCACTTCGCCGGGGATCAGCGCGCTTCGAACTCACCAACGCACCCGGACCATCGCCGATCAGGTCGGTGCGCCCCGTTTCGACGAGCGCTTCGCGCACCAGTACTTCGTTCTCCGGCTTCCAGTGCTGGAGGAGCGCCTTCTGCTTGCGCTTGTCGCGCATGCGGGTCGTCGTGTGGACCCGCTGCATCGTGTGCGGGTCGATCCCGGTCCACCACATGCATGTCGCCGGAGTTCCCGGGGTGGGGATGAAGTCCTGCACCTGCTGCGGCTTCAGGTTTCGTGCTTTCAGGAACTCTGCGATCTCGACCGCCCCCGTCATTTCGCAACCGGGGTGCGAACTCATCAAGTACGGCACCAGGTACTGCTCCTTGCCCGCCTTCTTCGACGCATTCTTGAATTGGCGTTCGAAGTCGAGGTAGACGTCCATCCCCGGTTTCTTCATCAAGTAGAGCGTCTCGTCATCGACGTGCTCGGGAGCGACCTTCAGGTGGCCGCCGACGTGATGGGCGGCGAGATCTTCGATGTATTCGGGATCGAGCGTCGCGAGGTCCATGCGGATCCCCGACGCGATGAGAACCTTCTTCACGCCAGCCGCTCCGCGCACCTCTCGCATCAAGTTCTTGATCGGGGCGTGGTCCGTCCCGAGGAGCCGGCAGACGGTCGGATGCACACAAGAGGGGCGACGGCAGCGCGCCTCGATCTCGGGGCGGGAGCAGCGCATCCGGTACATGTTCGCGGTCGGGCCGCCGAGGTCGCTGACGACGCCGGTGTACCCCTCGAGGCGCTGGAGGTCCTCGACCTCTTTGCGGACGCTCTCCGCGCTCCGTGAGCTGATCCGTTTCCCCTGGTGTTCGGTGATCGCGCAGAAGGTGCAGCCGCCGAAGCAACCCCGCATCACGCTGACCGAGAAGCGCACCGTCTCGAAGGCGGGGATCCGCTCCCCCCCGTAGCTCGGGTGCGGCGCTTTGTTGTAGGGGAGCGAGAAGATCGCATCGAGTTCCTCGGTCGAGATCGGATGCGCCGGCGGGTTGATCACCACCGTCTGGTCCCCGTGCCTCTGGAGGAGGACCGGCGCGCGGTCGGGGTTGTGCTCGCGGTGGAAGATGTGCTGGGCGCGCGCGAAACGCTCCTTGCTGGCGTCGTCGCTCCCTTTCAATTCTTCGAAGGCGGGGAGCTCGAGGACCGACCGTCCGGCATGCATCTCTTCGCCGGTCCGGGGGCGCAGCCGTTCGAGCAGGGAGTCCGCCTGTTCGAACCACGGCACACCGTCGGTGAACTCCTCCTCGGGGAAGAAGTGGGGCCGCCCGAGCTTTCCGATCGCGTACGCCGTCCCCGGGACGTCGCGGATCTCCGCGATCGGTGTCCCCTGTCGGTGCCGCTCGAGTATGTCGACGAGGGGTCGCTCACCCATCCCGTAGACGACGAGGTCCGCCCGCGCGTCGAGGATCAGGGACCGCCGGACCCTGTCGTGCCAGTAGTCGTAGTGCGCGAGGCGCCGCATCGAGACCTCGACCCCTCCCGCGATGATCGGCACCCCCGGAAACGCTTCGCGGCAGCGCTGCGAGTAGACCACCGTCGCGTACTCCGGACGGCACCCTGCACGCCCCCCCGGCGAGTAGCTGTCGTCGGATCGAGGACGTTTGTGCGCGGTGTAGTGGTTGAGGAGCGAGTCGAGATTGCCGGCGCTGACGAGCCACGCAATCCGCGGCTTCCCGAACGCGCGGAACGGTTCGACCGAGCGCCAGTTCGGCTGGGCGAGGATCGCCACCCGGTAGCCGCGCGCCTCGAGGAGCCTCCCGATCACGGCATTCGCGAAGCTCGGGTGATCGATGAAGGCGTCCCCCGAGACGAGGATGAAGTCCACGCCGTGCTCGAGTTGGTCCCACGCTTCTCCCGCTGCCGGAAGCCAACCGCGCTGCATCAGCTCGGCCCGCGTGATCGGGAGGAACTCGGAGACGAGTCGCGTCGCCCCGGCCTTGCCTCGTGCGGGGGTCTGCGGCTTCGGGCGGTGGGGATCTGGGGCGGGGAGGGGTCGGGCAGCCATGGGGACGGCTCACTTTCGGGGCCGGACCTCCGGGGCGCGGAGTTCCTCGGCTCGGGCCGGGGAACACTGCTCGCCAGAGCGGCAGGGTGGACGATCCACGCAAGAAGTTCGATCCGGCGATCCTACCCGAACTCGAACTGCGAATCCGGTAGGATCTCGCCACGTCATCGGAGGGAGGTACGTCCTTGAACCCGATTCTTCGTCACCTGGTGCCCGTTTCGTCCGCGCTCGTGATCCTCGCGCTCCACCTCGTCGGCTGTGCCTCGCATGCCTCGCCCGCTTCGCCGGTTGAAGAGAAGGGTTTCGGGTTCGAGACTTCGCAGCTCTACACCTCGACGACCGATTCGATCGTCTGGTCGCTGGCCGAAGCGCGCGAGACGCGTTACCAGGAGCTACTGGTCGATACCCTGACCTTCCGGCTCGATGACGACTCGATCGCTCGTGTCGGAGGGACGGACGACAACGCCCGGGCTCTGCGTGACGCATTCCGGGAGACGTTCGAGTCTCGCCTCGGGCCGCTGATCCCGATCGTCGATCACCCGACGGGAAGCGCTCTTCAGATCGTCCCCGCCTTCGTCGATCGGGTGCGGCTGCCGGAACTGGAAAGCCTGAAGAACGTGCTGACTTCGAATCCGCAGGGAAAGCTCCCGCGCGTCTGTCTCGAGCTGACCTTCTACCGGTACCCCGGCGGCGACTTGGTCGCGGCGGCCGTGTCCCAAAGAGATGCCCACCTGTTCGAGCTGGCGTTGCGGGGGGAACTCGATGAGGCGGGGATGCGACGGATTTTCTCGCCCCTCGCCCACCGGCTGCGGCTGGCGCTCGAAGCGATGGGGCGCAGTTCCGTCGGAGAGTGAGCCGAGCGCTCACTCCAAAGGGGTGAGAATCCGGCGGAAGGTCAGGTTGATCCGCTCCCCCGGGGCGTTCCGCCCCGTCCGCTTCGGCAGAGAGTGCTGCCAGCACTGCTGGGTCTCCCCCTCCATCCAGAGCACCGAACCGTCCTCCAGGTCGAATTCGACCGTAGCGAGATCCCTCCGCGTGCGGTGGCGGAGCCGGAAGCGTCGGGTGGCGCCGAGGGACACGCTCGCGATCACCGGCTCCGGCCCGAGCTCGGTCTCGTCATCCGAGTGCCACCCCATGCTGTCTCGCCCATCGCGATACAGGTTGAGAAGCACCGAGTTGAAGCGGATCCCCGGGCGGGCCGCGTGGAGCCGATCGCGCAGGGCGGCGAGCGCGTGGGTCCAAGGGAGGGGCGAGAGCGTCAGACCGGAGTAGGTGTAGTCGGTCCCAGGGTCGCCGACCCACGCTTGGAGCCGGGGCACTGCGACCTCCCGACCGAACATCCGAGTCTTCTCCTGACGCCACGGAGTCTCGGTTCGCAGAGTCGAGAAGAGGGTGACCGCCTCCCCGCCATCGATGAACCCAGAGAGGTAGGAGACGCTTCCGTCCAAACTATCAGCCACCGGGCCACCGGCGGCCGGCTCGACCGTACTGGACGTTCGTGACTTTCGTTCCACCAGCTTCGACCCCCCTCCTCCATTCGAATTCGTAAGTCCCCAGCTGCACTGCAGGATGGTGAGACAGGTTGGACATTTGATTTCGAACGGCCTGCGCGTTGCGTCTGCGTCGCCCCTCATGACACCGAAACAGGAGGGGAAGCGATGTCGTCACCACGCGTAGGAGTGCTCATCTTCACTGGTCTCGCGTTCTTCGGAATGTGCGCGGCGAGTCTCACGGCCGATGGGCAGCTCGCCACGGCGACTCTCGCCGCCGGCAGCGGGATCGGATCCCCCGGTGGGCAGGCGGCGATCCCGGTCACGATCTCCGCGACGGGCGCGATCGATGGATTTTCTTTCGGTCTCACTCAGAATGCGAGCCGACTCACCGCGCTCACCGCGGTCCTCGGCCCCGCACTCGCGCTGCCGGGTGGGATCGTTCCTGCCTTCGGATCGATCCAGGTCAATCCTGGGGGATCCCCTGGAGTGATCTACGGGGTCGTGATCGATTTCTTTGCGGTAGCACAGCTGCCCCCGGCAGTGGTCCATACGGTCGCGGTCGTCACCTATCAAATCGCCCTCCTCTCCCCGGGGGGCGCCACCCCGCTCACCTTCACGAACACGCTCTCGGTCCCGCCGAGCCCTCCGGTGGAGGTCTTCGTCGTCGTCGGGGTCGACGAGATCGCCCCTGCACTTACCTCCGGCTCGGTGACCGTGGTCCTAGAGCAGTTCATCCGTGGAGACGTGAACTTGAGCGGGGCGGTGAACTTGACCGACGCAGTGAACCTGCTCTACCGAATCGTCGGCGCCGCCCCGCAGGGGACCTGCGCGGAGGCGGATGATATCGATGGGAGCGGCTCCGTGAACATCGGCGACGCGATTGCGATCCTGGGCCACCTCTACATCGGAGGCCCACCGCCGGATGCGCCGTACCCGAGCTGCGGAACTGCGACAGCACCGATCCTCGGCTGCCTCTCGAGCTCGAACTGTCCGTAGGGGAAGGGACCCGCCTCCCCGCCTACGGCGCCTTCTTCTTCCACGGACCGTCCTTGCCATCACCCTTCGGTAGTGGAGGCATCGACGGGCGACCGACGACGCCGTCGCAGCAGCCGTCGCCGTGCTTGTCGTAGAAGCTGGCGCCGTAGTCGACGACGGTCGAGAGATCGAACTCATCGATCTTGAGGAACGGACGGCGCGCCATCCGCTCGTGCATCACCTGATCGACGGTTCGGGTCGCATCGCCTTCGCCCCCACGACGACGGAAGTCGGAGCCGTCGGCTCGTCCCTCCTCGCGCCGCTTGTCGAATCCCTGCAAGTTCGAATCCTTGACCAGCAACTCGGCGTGCTTCGCTGCGTGGTTCATGTGGGCGAGCAGGAACGCGTCGCTCCTCTCGTCCTTCGGGAGGTCCTGGTTGAAGATCGCGGCGAGCTCGAGCGAGAAGTCCAGCTCGTGGCGGAGCGCATCCGGGTTCCAGTACCCAGGGAGACAGTGCAGCACATCCCCGTCGGGAGAGATGATCAGCATCTGCACGTTGCGTCCCCCCGCCCCGTTCGTGGTGTGCACCGCGGAGGAATCGGGCGGGTGACTGTGGCTCTTCCCGGCGAACTTCTCGACACCGTTGATGTTCCGCCAGCCGCACACGAAGTGGTCGCGCAGACGCTTGATGATCGGGTCTTGCGAGAGCGACACGGCTCTCAGGGAGTGCCCCGCGCTTCACAAGCCGTCGTCGAGGTTTCCGACCAGCTGGAGCCAGAAGAGCGGCTTCCCCTCATCTCGAGCGGTCGCCAGGGCGTGCGAGAGATCGGTCTGCCAGTGGATCTCGCTGAGGAGCTTGTCGACCGACTTCTTCACCTCCTCGCCGCTGATCTTCGGGATCGCCCGCGGAGTGAGCGCGGCTTCCCCGTCTCCCCCGGCGAACGCTCCTCCGGCGAGCGCTCCTCCGGAACTTCCGAACCAGACGAGCCCTCCGAGGGCGAGGCCGGCAACGGTCGACTCGAACCTGCGCAATAGGCGCATCATGCCTCCTTCTGGTCGACCCGTGCTCGCCACCACTCGCGCCAAGCGCTGCGGCTCGTTCCGGGTCGTTCTCCGGTGATCGTCTCCAAGCTCTCCCGTGATGTACGGCGAATCGAAGCTTCCGCGCTCCCGACCGCCTCGATCAGGACCGGCACCGCGGGCCAGGTCCGGTTCAGGGTCGCAGCCGTGCTCGCCTTCTCGAAGAAGTCCGCCTCCTTCGTGTCGAATGCGACCTGAAGAGCCTCGACGATCGAGACGGGGTTTCCTGCGGCGAGCAGCGCTCCCTCGAGTTCGTCTCGGATCAGGACCAAGGTGCCGAGGTGCTCCTCGACCATTTCCGCGAGGCGAAGCGTCAGTTCATCCTCGCGTTCATCCGCGCCCCCCTTCGGGCGGCTGGTCAGGTCCTTTCCCGCGCGAGAGGCCTCCCGCGAGAGCTTCTGAGACCGTCGGTACACCTTGCGGAGCTGCTCGTGGTTGTGCGCCCGCAACTCGAGGAGACCGTGCGCGGCGGGGAGTCCGTCGAGGTCGCGCAGCCGCACGATGAGAGGCCGGAGCGGGACGTAGCTGACGTCGCGGACGTGATACCGATCGATGAGGCCGATTCCCTCATCGACGATCGCTCGGGCGAGGTCGGCTCGTGCGCCCTCGGGGAAGAGCGGTGCGGGGTCGGGGGGCGGGGAGACCTTCGCGACGTCGGTGTGATCGCTCCCGCGGGTCGGCCGGGTCGCCGCGGGAACGAGTCGGGGGTGTAGGCGAGGCGGGGGGGGCGAGCTCGTCACCGCGAGGCGATTCGAGGGCTTCCCAGCGGGCACGGGTGGCGCGTCACCGGCGATCTGCGACCACGACTCCTCGAGGGGTCGCGGTGCGATCTCACCTCCCGCGATCGCCCGTTCGAGCTCGCTCTCCGGATTCTCGAGGAGCGCCTCCATCTCGGCCTCGCGTGCGGCGAGGACCCGATCGACGGTCGCAGCGATCGTGAGCAGCTCTTCGAGGGTATACGGTTTCCGAGATGGGTCCACCGGCAACGCGACCGCAACTTCGGTCGCCGTCGCGGAGGGGTCGAGTGCCGCGACGACCGACGAATCGAGGGGGGGCGAGGTGGTCTCTTCGACGACCAGAGCGGCGGCGATCTCCTTCGCCATTCGTCGCAGCGTCTCGGATTCGTCAGCACCGAGCGGACCACGATCTCGCCCGGCGAGGGCGAGCAGAAGAACGCCACTGAGGACCGGGAGCGAGATCAGGAGGAGCGCTGGGCGCTGGTCGCGCAACTTCGGTCGGTCGTGCACACTGCGCGGATCGGCGGTTCCCTCGACTTCGATCTCGCCGCGGCGGATGCGCAAGATCACATCTCCGACGACGAACCGGTCCCCATCCTGGAGGAAGGCGTGATCGATGCGCTGACCGTCGACCCAAGTGCCGTTCTGTGAGTCGAGGTCGCGGAGGAAGTAGCCGGAGTCGCGCGCGTCGATCCGACAATGGCGGCGGGAGACGAGCGACGACGACTTCAGCGTCACTTCACATCGTCGGCTCCGGCCGATCAGCATACGTTCCTCCGTTCGGGTCACCGGGCGCAGAGCGACCGTGCGCCGATTCGCCTGCGTACCAGCCGAGCGCAATGCTCGTTCCGGATCGAGCCTCGATTGTAACCTGCTTGATCTAATGACGTTAGCGACGACCCCGGAGTACCCGAACCCCCCCGCGGGCTTACATTTGCAAAGGGACCTTACAAGGAATCGCCCCCATGGCCCGTCTCTCACTCCTGCCTTACTATCGCCTCGGGCCGATGCTCTTCCCCCGAACTCGAGGAGGTCTGTGTGCACCGCTCTCTCCCCAAGCCCGCCCTCTTCGTGGTCATCGCTCTCGCCGGACTCTCGGCGGCCCCGGCCCTCCTCGCCGCCGGAGCGGTGCTCCACAAGGGCGGACCGGTTGCGATCACCGCCGACGGCTCGACCGTCTGGACGGTGCTCGAGGACCACGATGTCGTCGTCGCGATCGACACCCTGACCCTCGCGGTGACCCAGTACGCGCTCCCCGCAGCTGCGGCCCCGCACCGCCCAAAGGGGATCGCGGTCGCGCCCGATGGGACTGCCTGGGTCGCGGCCCATGATTCCTCCCGCGTGTTCGTGCTCGACGGTGCGACCGGTCTGGTACTCGCCGAAGTCCTCTTCGGCGCGGGCGCGGGGCCGGTGTCGGTCGCGATCGCTCCAAGCGGACAGACCGCTTGGGTCGCACTGCACAGGAGCGCTGAGGTCGCGGTCATCGACGTGGCGACCCGCACTCTCCTCGACCGGATCACCGGCCTGTTCAAACGACCGCTCGGACTCGCCTTCGATGAAACCGGTACCGACCTCTGGGTCACCCACACGATCATGGATGGCGAGGACTCGCACGTGACCGCGATCGAGGCCGCGACGCACGAAGTCGCCGCGCGGGTGATCCTCAAGTCGGTGAATCCGAAGGAGCCGGCGCAGATCTCCGGGGATCCGGATCCGATCCCCGAGGGGGGCTACCTGCTCCTGCGCGGGCAGCTCGCACCGCGCCCCGGAACCAGCAAGATCTGGCTCCCGGTGCAGTACCAGAATTTTCACAACCCGGTCTTCACATCGGACAGCACCGTGCAGGCCGCGATCCACAGACTCGACGCGGCGACCCGCACCAACGCGAGCGGCGACCGCGTCGTGCTCTCGGCGGTCTACGCGCACCAGAACACGACACTCGTCGGGGACGGCTGGAACGCGGGGATCGCAGGACCGACCGATCTGGCGTTCTCTGCGGACGGACAGATGGCGTACCTCGTCAATCAGCACTCGGACGATGTTCTGGTGTTCCCCGCGGATCTCGCGTTCTCGCGCCCGGTTGGGGCGACCAACCTCCCCGAGGTTCCGGTCGGAAGCCGACCCCTCGGAATCGTCGCCTCGCCGATCGACGATCGCCTCTTCGTGTTGAACGCGCTCTCCCGCGACCTCTCCGTGATCGATGCGTCGGTCCCTCTCGAGACGGCGCGAATCCCGCTCGACACGGGTCTGGTCGAACCACTCAGCCCCGACTTCCTCCTCGGCGCGGTCCTCTTCCACACCAGCACCGACCCGCGACTGAGCGACAACGGAAAAATATCGTGCGCGTCCTGTCACGCCGACGGCGAGACCGACGGATTGATCTGGAGCTTCGCGCAGTTCGGAGCGGGAAACCGCAAGACGCTGAACCTGCGCGGATTCGGCCTGACGATGGGCCCGCCGATCGGCGGCCTCGGACAGCTCCACCGCGGCGGCGACCGCGACGAGGTGCAGGACTTCGAATGGACGGCGCGCGGCGCGGTGATGGGAGGAACCGGATTCCTCTCCGTGCCGAACCCTGAACTCGGCGCACCGAACGCCGGACTCGATGCCGATCTCGACGCTCTCGCGACCTACGTCACCGACCTGGCTCCGATCGATCAGAGCCCGGAACGGGCGGACGACGGGACGCTGTCCGACGCCGCCCGCCGCGGCGCGAAGATCTTCCAGAATCCCGCGGGCACCCCGTTCGGTGCCGGGTGCGCGGGATGCCACACGCCCCCCGCTTTCACCGATCTCGACTTCCACGACGTCGGGGGTCACGCCCCATCGCCCGAGAACCAAGGCCCCGCGTTCAACACCCCGACCTTGGTCGGCGCGTGGGACACCGGTCCGTACGTGCAAGTGGTCGCTTGGGTCTTCGGCGGCAGCCTCCTCGGAGTGGTCGAGGCGGCGACCGGTGTCCACGGGAACGCCGGCGCCCTCTCGGCGAGTCAGAAACGCGATCTCGCCGCGTTCCTCCGCTCGATCGACGGGCAGATGTTGACGGACGGACTCACCGGGGTCTCGGACACCACACCCCCGAAGATCATCGCGGTGAAGCCAATCCGGGCGGACTCCGTCGAAGTGATCTTCGATGAGCACGTCGATCCGGTGACCGCGGGGAATCCCGCGAATTATCAGTTCGACGGTCCGGGCGGGTTGATCTCCGCAACCTCAGCGACGCTCGACACCGGCGCCGGGAACCGGGTGCGCATCATCGCGCCGCTCCCCTTCTCCGGGTGTCCGATCACGTACACCCTCGTCCCCGGACCGATCGAGGACGTCGCCGCCCAGTACGGCGCACCCGCGAACCACGTCCTCGATCCGAGTGATCCGGCGCACACCCTCGACTTCACCCTCGACGGCACGATCACCGTGACCTTCGGCGACGTGACCGGGCTCGAGACCTTCCCCGGGGTCGCCCAGACCGCGAGCTTCAATCCGGGGCTCGGAAACGTCTCGCACGACCATTGGCGCCTCTACCCGACGACCAGCCCCGAGACGAAGGGGTTCGTCCGATTCGACTTCCCAGGCCTCCTCGCGAGCGAGTGCGGCGTGACCGACGCGAGCGAGATCGTCGGTGCGCGCTTCACCGCGAACCCCTTCTACGGCAATCGCAACACCCTCGAATTGCGCCGCGTCTTGATGCCGTGGGGCGAGCCCCCGAACGACTGGTGCTTCGGCTGCGGTGGAACCGTCACCCGGCAGAACGCGACGCACCCGAGCATCCCCTGGCACCAGAGCGGCGCGGGCGCGATCGGCGGTAGCGGCACGAGCGTCTCCGAGTACTACCCGAGCGCGAACTTCGACCTGACCGCAACGGTCGATGCCACCGTGACGGTCCTATCGATGGTCGCCCCGGTCGAATTCGCAAGTCCGAGCGTCACCGACGCCTTCCGCTTCTGGTTCGAGAACCCGTCGGTGAACTTCGGTCACTCGGTCGAGGTGGTCGGAAACCAGGGAGTCGGCACCGAGTTCCAATCCGCGTCGGCGGACCTCGGCCGAAACGGCGTGACCCTCGAGATCACGTTTGCGGTCACACCGACCGCAGGTCCGTCCCCCGACTGCAACGGGAACGGGGTCGCGGACTCTTGCGACATCGATACGGGCACGAGCCAAGACGTGGATAGCGACGGCGTCCCCGACGAGTGTCAGGGGCCAGGGGTGGACTTCATCCGCGGCGACTGCAACACCGACGGTGGGATAGACATCTCGGACGTCGTGCGACTGCTCGGCACTCTGTTCTCCGGCGCGAACCCGTTCGACTGCCCGGAAGCGTGCGAGAACAACGACGACGGCGCGCTCGACATCGCGGACGCGATCTTCGTCCTCAACTGGCTCTTCTCGAGTGGCCCGAACCTGCCGCCCCCGTCTCCGGCGTGTGGCGCTGACCCGAATCCGCCAGGCCCCGGCTGTCCATCCTTCGGCGGTTGTCCCTAGGAGGCTGGATCCTCCTCATCCTCCAGCTGCTCTTCCTGGATTGTGTGGAACAATGCCCTCTCGCTATCTGGAGGGAACCCGAACCGGAGGCCCATGACCCGCATCCCCACCGGCAACGCCGTCATCGCCCAGTCGGGCGGGCCGACCGCCGTGATCAACCAGTCGCTCGTCGGGTGTGTCGAGGCGCTGCAGGGGATCGGCGCGATCGAACGGATCTTCGGCGCGCGGCACGCGGTACGCGGGATGGTCGCGGACGACTTCGTAGATCTGACCGACATCCCCGCCGACCGTCTCGAGCGAGTCGCGCGCACCCCCTCCTCCGCCCTCGGGACTTCCCGCGACAAGCCGGATGAGGAGTACTGCGAACGGATCTTCGAGAAACTCGCGGCGCGCGGGATCCGCTACTTCTTCTACATCGGCGGCAACGACTCCTCCGACACCTGTCGGATCATCAGCGAGGTCGCGAAGTCGAAGGGGCACGAGCTCCGCGCCTTCCACCTGCCGAAGACGATCGACAACGATCTGGAGAAGAACGACCACACCCCCGGATTCGGGTCGGCGGCGCGGTTCGTCGCGTGCGCGCTGCTGGGAGACAGCCTCGACAACCAGGCGCTCCCGGGGATCAAGATCGACGTGATCATGGGGCGCCACGCCGGCTTCCTCACCGCGGCGAGCATGCTCGCACGCACCGAGGCGGGAACGGGGCCGCACCTCATCTACGTCCCCGAGGTGACCTTCGACCTGGACCGTTTCATCGGCGACGTCGACCGCGTGTACACCGACCAGGGGCGCTGCGTGGTCGCGGTCTCGGAGGGGATTCACGACGCCTCCGGCACCCCGATCGGCGCTAGGATCGCCGAGGAACTGACCGGGAAGGTCGAGCGCGACGACCACGGCAACGTCCAGCTCTCCGGCACCGGCGCCCTGGGCGACACCCTGGCTCGGTGGATCAAGGATCGGCTCGGCTCCGGCCTCCGGGTCCGGGCCGACACCTTCGGGTACCTCCAGAGATCGTTCGCCGGCTGCGTGAGCGAAGTCGACGCCCGGGAGGCCCGGGAATCGGGGCGGGCGGCGGCCCAGGCGGCCGCAGAAGGGCTCCTGGAGGCGAGTATCACCCTTCAGAGGCGCCCCTCCGGGCCCTACGCGATCGAGTACGTTCCGGTCCCCCTTTCGGAAGTGGCTAGAAAAACCCGCACCCTCGAGCCGAAGTACATTCTGGGCGAATGTGACATCGCCGAGGAGTTCCGCGACTACGCAGCGCCGCTCGTGGGGGAGCTCCCCGGGGTGGCGGGGCTGTAGCAGCCCGCGGAGATCCAAGCCGTTCCGATCGACCTCGGGAGGACACTCTGGTGGCAAAACCTGACTCGGGCGCCCAGAGGAAGTCCTCCCGCTCCGATGAGGAGAAGGCGAAGGCCGCACCGGAGCCTCTACTCGCTCTCGACGACCCATCGCTCTACTTCAATCGCGAGCTCAGCCTGCTCGAGTTCGACGCCCGGGTGCTCGCGCTCGCGCGCGACCCGAAGATCCCGCTGCTCGAACGATTGCGATTCCTCACGATCTCGACTTCGAATCTCGATGAGTTCTTCGAGATCCGGGTCTCCGGCCTCAAGGAGCACATCGCGTATGACGTCGGACTCTCGGGTCCGGACGGTCTGTCGCCGCAGCAGCTCTTCGAGCGCCTGAGCGAACGCGCACACGAGTTGGTCGATCTGCAGTACCTGGTGCTGAACGACGAATTGCTTCCGGCACTGGAGGCGGAAGGGATCCACCTCCTCAAGCGCGGCCAGTGGTCGACGCGCCAGATGAAGTGGATCGAGCAGCACTTCCATGACGAAGTGCTCCCGGTGCTCACCCCGGTCGGCCTCGATCCGGCACACCCCTTCCCGCGGATCGCGAACAAGACGCTGAACTTCATCGTGTCCCTGAAGGGGAAGGATGCCTTCGGTCGTTCGAGCCGAGCTGCGGTCGTACAGGCCCCGCGGCTCCTCCCGCGGGTGATCGCGCTTCCCGTCAGGGACTCGAAATCGCCCCAGGAGTTCGTACTGCTCTCCTCGGTGATCCATGCGAACGTCGAGCACCTCTTCCCCGGCATGAAGGTGAAGGGGTGCTACCAATTCCGCGTGACGCGCAACAGCGATCTGTGGGTCGATGAGGAGGAGGTCGACGATCTCCTCAACGCGCTCCAGGGGCAGCTCGACCGTCGGCGCTTCTCGGTGCCCGCCCGGCTCGAAGTGGCGGACAACTGCTCCGAGGAGATGCAGGACTTCCTGCTCGGTGAATTCCACCTCGGCTCGGCCGATCTCTATCGCGTGAACGGCCCCGTCAATCTCCACCGGCTCAGTCAGCTCTACGGCGTGGTCGACCGCCCCGATCTGAAGTACCGCCCGTTCATTCCGGCGACGCTCCCGCGATTGAAGGACCGTTCGATCTTCGCGGCGATGCGCAGGGGGGACATTCTGCTTCACCATCCGTTCCAGTCGTTTGCGCCGGTGGTCGAACTTCTCGAGGAAGCCGCCCGCGACCCGCAGGTCCTCGCGATCAAGCAGACGATCTACCGGACGAGCACCGACACCAAGTTGATGGAGTCTCTCGTCGAGGCGGCGATGGCCGGCAAGGAGGTCACCGCGGTCGTCGAATTGCGCGCCCGGTTCGACGAGGCGGCAAACATCGAGATCGCGACTCGGTTGCAGCAGGCGGGTGCGAAGGTCGTGTACGGGATCGTCGGCTACAAGGCCCACGCGAAGATGCTCCTCGTCGTCCGGCGGGAGGCGGGGCGGTTGCGCCGTTACGTGCACCTCGGGACCGGCAACTACCATGCGGGAACCGCGCGCGCATACACCGACTTCGGGCTCCTCTCCTGCGACGAGCAACTCGGCGAGGATGTGCACGATGTCTTCCAACAATTGACCGGCCTCGGACGCGCGGGTGACCTGAGGAGACTGGTCCAGTCACCCTTCCGACTGCACGCCGAACTGGAAGAACGCATTCAGACCGAGATCGATGCTGCACAGGCGGGCGAGAAGGCGCAGATCATCGCGAAGATGAACTCCCTGATCGAGCCGCAGATCATCAAGAGTCTCTACCGCGCCTCGCAGGCCGGGGTGGAGATCGATCTGATCGTGCGAGGACCCTGCGGACTCCGCCCCGGCGTGCCGGGGATCTCCGAGAACATCCGCGTGCGCTCGATCCTCGGGCGCTTCCTCGAGCACACGCGAGTCTTCTACTTCTTCTCGGGCGGCGAAGAGATGACCTACCTCGCGAGCGCGGACTGGATGCCGCGAAACTTCTTCCGACGGGTCGAGCTCTGCTTCCCGGTGGAGTCGAAGAAGCTCAAGCGTCGGGTGATCGAAGAGGGACTGCTCCCCTATCTGCAGGACAACGTCGACGCTTGGGGGCTGCTGTCGAGCGGGCGGTACCTGCGGGCCAGTCCCGGGGAGGAGCTGGCTCGCTCGGCGCAGACAGAGTTGCTCGATCTGCTGCAGGAGGAGGGCGGGGGGAAGTAGAGTCAGGGTCAGGGTCAGGGTCAGATACAGAGTACGGCTCAGACTTCGATCGATGGCGCGGGTTCTGCTCTCCCGATCACTGGTACTTGATCAGGCGACCGATCGCGTACTCCCCGAAGGTCCAAGTCTCAAGCTTGCCCAGTCGCTCGAGGTCGCCGTCCGGTGTCCGCACGTATTGGTACCTCACGCCGCTTCCTGCGGGTGGCGTGCTCGCCCCTTCGGTCGGGTTCGCGCTCGTCACTTGGAGTACCACGCCGTCTGCACCGTAGGACATCGCGTTTTTTGCGAGACGCCTCTCCTGCTGTTCGAAAGTGCGTCGGTCGGCGCCCTCTAGGATCGTCCCCATCACTTCGTGCGCGCGGACGATTACATCGCCCTCGAGGTAGATGTCGAGACGTGCGGTCGGGGGATAGGAAGGTCCGTGGTAGTACGCCGGGGTGGAGCCGCAGGCGGCGAGCAGGGTCGGGATCAGTACGGCGATCGCGAGACGGTGGCCCATGATGATTCCCCTCCTCGAGGTCGGGCGGTCCGAAGGGCGCACATCCTACATCGAGGCCGCAATCCGACCAGGGCTGAGGAGAGCGGCCGAACGACACTCACTGGCCGGGCCCGAAATTTGCCGACTCTCGGGGCCCATCGTACGCTCGAGCGAGTCCTTCCCACTCACCGGACTCGGAAGTCGGAACATGGCGCTCCATACCCACATCGAGGGCCTCTCGACCCTCGAGCTGTTGCGGGTCATCAGCAACAGCCGACTGTCGGGAGTCCTGACCATCGTCGATCGGCTCCAGTCGGGTCGCATCGTCTTCACTTGGGGACGGGTGACTCACGCGGCCACCGACGAGCAGGTCCGGATCGGGGACCTTCTCGTGACTCGTGGAGAGATCTCCGAGAGGGATCTCGAGGCCGCGCTGCGGGCGCAACGGGGACATCGGAAGGCGCGCCCGCTCGGTACGATCCTCTGCTCGATGGGATTCGCCGAGACCAGCCAGATCCAGAGAGCGCTCCGAGATCAGATGAAAGAGGCGTTCTACCGGCTGCTCGAGTGGAAGAATGGCGTCGCCCACCTGCAGGTCGACATCGGGACCGCCCTCGCCTCGGTGCGGCTCGACGTGAGCCTCGACACCCAAGCGCTCCTGCTCGAAGCGGCGCGCCGCCGGGACGAGAAAGCGGGGATGGAGCGGGGCGAATCACCTCCGTCGAAAGCGGGCTACGATGCTCTGCCGGAGACGACCGAGATCACCGAGCCCGCCGTGCCGATCGAGTTCCCGCAAGCCGCCGAGGCGTCCGCTTTCGACGAATTGGAAGTCTTGAAGCCGTCCCCATCCGAAGCGAAGAGGCTCGACCAGAAGCCCTCGGACAACCATGAGGAGTCCACTCCCCCCGTCACGGCGTAGTCTCCTGCGTCGGAAGTCCGCCCGGGTCCACTCCGCCCTCACTCCTCCGTCACTCTCAACTCGTACCCCCACCTGGCCCACTGCTCCGTCTCCCCCTGGAGCTCGGCGACCGTCAAGGGATGGGACGCGAAGTACCCTCCGGGAAAGCGGAGTTCGAGCGAGTTCTCCTCGACCAGGGTCTGGAAGGGGAGAGTCGTCATGGTGCGTCGCTCCCGATTCAGTAGGACCGCGAGCCGCAATAGGATCGTCAGCCGGATCGCCTCGGCTTCGGGAAGGTGTGGGAGGCTCGAGAGGAGCCTTCGAGTCGGGCGCTTTCGGTGGGCGCGCACCAAGGTCGCGAGTACTTCCTGATCGTCCTTCGAGAAACCGGCCATGTCGGAGTGGCGGATCAGGTATTCCCCGTGTTTGTGGTACCCCGAGTGCGAGATCGCGAGGCCGATCTCGTGCAAGCGCGCCGCCCACCCGAGCCGTTGCGCCGTTTGCCGCGCACCGAGGTTCCACACCTTGCCCACTGCGGAGAGCAGGAGGAGGGCGCTGTGCTCGACCCGCGATCCCTGCTCGGGATCGATTCCGTACCGGTCGAGGAACTTGCGGATCGCCGCCTCGCGAATGTCGTGGTGTTCCAGTCGGCCGACCAGGTCGTACAAGATTCCCTCGCGGAGTCCGCCGGGGGTGGCGGTCAGCCGGTCGATCTTGAGCGCCTTGAAGAACGCGTGAGTGATCGCGAGCCCACCCGGGAACACCGTGCGGCGATCGTCTCGCAGATCTGGAATCTCGACCTCGTCCACATGGTCGAATTCGAGGAGTAGTTGGCGAAGGCGGCGCAATCCCGCTCGCGTGACCGGCTCGCCGGCTTCCCCTGTGGCACGGACGAGCGTCTGGATCGCGTGGGCAGTACCCGCCGAGGCGAGCGCGGCCCCCCAGCCGAGATCGCGCAAGCGTCCCGCGTGGGGGCGGAGTGCGATGCGTGCCGCCAGCACCGCGGCCTTGTACCCCTTCTCGGTGATCTTCCCTCCGGGGAAGAAACGCAGCGAATGCGTGACGCACCCGAGGGAGACGCTCTCCGCCGCGATGATCTCTTCGCCCTCAGCGATGATGATCTCGGTCGAGCCACCGCCGACGTCGATCAGCAGCCGGCGCGGCTCCGGGATGACCTGGCTTCGGATCACGCCGAGGTAGACCAGCCGCGCCTCTTCGCCTCCGGAGATGACCTCGATCGGGTGTCCCAGTGCGCGATCGGCCTCGAGGCGGAAGGTGCGGGCGTTGCGCGCGCACCGGAATGTGTTCGTTCCGACCGCACGGACGCAGTCCGATGAGAAGTCGCGCAGCCGCTGGCCGAATCGCTCGAGACAGGCGAACGCGCGAGTCTGAGCGTTCGCGCTGAGAACTCCATTTTCGTCGAGTCCCGCCGCGAGGCGCACTCGCTCCCGAATTCGATCGAGCACTTCGAACGGACCGCCGTCCGAACGGGCGATCATCATGTGGAAGCTGTTCGACCCCAAGTCGACCGCCGCGACCGTCCGAGGTCCCTCCGCCGGAAGCCCATCCACTGCTGACGGGGTCAACGCGTCCCCAGTTGCCTCAGCGATCGCGGTGGAAGGGACCAGTGGAGGATCCCCGGGGAGAGCGGGCCACCCGGGAGCTCGAGGCCCACGGCTCCGCCCTTCTTCAGCCGGGTGAACTCACGCGGCGCGTCCACGACGCGGGCGATGAGCCCGTCGAGGTGCGGGGCGTGGCCGCAGACGAGAGTCGGCGCGTCTCGGCTGCGGCCGAGCTCGCCGAGCAGAACCATCGGATCCTGATCCGGTTCGAGGCTCTCGGTCTCTTCGACGACCACGGGGAAGGGTAGCGTCTCGGCGATGATCTCGGCGGTTTCTCGGGCCCGGAGGTACGGACTGGTCAGGATCCGCTGGGGGAGGACTTCGAGTTTTCGCAGACCGATCGCCGCTTCCTCCATCCGGCGGCGCCCGCGCTCCGTCAGGGCGCGATCCGGATCGGGGGGGCAATCCGGGTCATCGCGGGAGATCGCGATCGCGTGCCGCACGACCCACAATTGCACAGTGTTCCTCCCTCTCTCCGGTCGATCCATCCCTCGGGCACTGTTCCGAACCGGATGCCCGTGATTCAATAGAGGTTTCCGCCCGGTGTATCTCCCGGCGAACTCACACTCCCTGTCGACCCCCGAAAGGAGCCCGAATGAGGCCCTTGGAGCCCGATCCGAGCGAGACCGGGCCCAGAAACGGCGGCTCCCCGTCGAAACTCCCGGCGGAAGCTCCGCCCGCGGAGACTCCACCGGCAGAATCTCGACGGAACATTCCGGACTCTCCTCCCTCTCCGCCCGCCTCTCCGCCGGCCTCTCCGCCGGCCTCTCGGCTGCAGCAGAAGCGGATTTCCGCTCCCTCCCCGGTCGGGAAAGACCCGACGACGTCCGCCAAGCGGTCGAAAAAACCGATCGCCGGACCAAAGGTCGCGCGAGGGACGCGCGCCCCGGGCAAGAAGAGTTCGACCGCACGGAAGAAGGGCGCCTCCACACGAGTCGTCCCTCACCCGAGCGAGAAGGATGATACGGCGGAGTCGCGCCGGTCGAAAGGGCGCGCAGGAATCGTCTCTTCCGCGAGTGACGCGGAGAAGCCGAAGTCATCGCTTCGGTGGCACCACGCTTCGAGCATTCCTCACTCGATTCGCGCCACCTTCGATGAGGGCATCGCGTACGCGCACTGGATGGTCGATCGCGCTCGTGAGCACCCCGAGACCTCGGTCCACGAATACCGAAAGACGGTGCGACGACTTCGAGCGATCATCCGGCTGTTGCGCGACATCCTCGGCCCCATGTCGTTCCGGTCCCTCGACACTGGACTGCGCTCGGCGGTGACGCCCACCTCGGGGCTGCGGGACGCCAGAATCCTGCTCGCCACCCTCGAGCAAGTGCCGACCGCTCCCGGGACGAAGAAGCTCCGTCGGGCACTGCGCGACGAGTGGGTCGCCCGCCAGGAAGAGCTCGAGAACGGCGACGAGGAGGCGCGGGTTCTCGCCGCCAGCCGACTCCCGCTCGCTCGACTTCCCGGGGAGCTCGCCTCCGATCTTCCGACCGTGATCGCCCCAGAGGACCTTCAGAACGCGACGCGCGAGAGCTACCGTCGCGCGCGGCAGGCGTTCCGCAAGGCGGTCCGGAGCGGCGAGGACGCCGACATCCACGCGGCGCGGAAGCGCACCAAGGAACTCCGCTATCAGCTCGAGTGGCTCGCCGAGGTCTCCTCCGACCGCATCGGGAAACGCTGGAAGCGACTCGCAGAACTCGCCCAGGATCTCGGAGACGTCACCGACCTGCTCGTCCTCGGGCACTCGGTCGAGGCGCAAGCCCGGGATCTCCGGGGGCTCCGCCCGAAGCGGTTCGCGAGACGCCTCCACAAGCTCGCTCTCGAGCGCTGGGAGCAAGTGGTCGATGCGCACGGCGATCCCTTCGACGAGCCGAGCGGGAAGTTCGTGCGAGGACTGGCATCGGGAACGAGTCCGGGGCAGGCTTGACGGTGGGGACTCGCTCCGCGCAGCGGGTCTTGTCCCACTTTCATCGCTACGGTCTTCGTCCGGATCCGAAGACGAGGAGGCTTCGATGCGTCCCGTCCTGCTCGCCGTCGCCGCTCTGCTGATCTTGGGCTTCGCCTCGAGGATCTTCCTCGGCGGGCCCGGTGGCCCCGGCGGATGGAGCTCGACGACGCCGACAATGGACTCCGAGCGCTTCGACGTCGAGCGACGCGCTCTCCGGCAGGTCTCGATCCAGTTCAGCAACTCGACCGGTCTCCAAGTGACCTATCGGTTGACCCTCCTCGGACCGACGCGTCGGGTCTTCGAGCCGTGGACCACGGTGACCGCCGAAGAGGATGGCCTCTCGCTGATGGGGCTCGACGGTCTCGTCACTCCGTTGCCCGCCGACTGCCTCACGGTGATCTGGGACGAGAAGAAGGGGAAGTGGGGCTTCTCACCCGAGCGACTCGACGATGCGACCGCTCTCCCCGAACTGATCGACGGAGGCTCGCTCCCCGACCGACTGCGCACCCTCTTCCCGGACCGGAGCGCGCTCATCGATCGGGCGTTCGTTGCGGCAGGAGGGAGCGGATGAAGTCCGCACCGATCGCGCTCGCCGCGGCGCTCATCTTCGCGATCGTCGCGCTTCTCGCCCGCGCGAATTCCACGCAGTCGGTCCACGCCTTCCTGCTGCCTGGCGATGGCCTCGACCTCCGTCGAATTCGTCTGATCGAGTTCGCGCAGAACCACGACTGGCCGGCGGAGCTCGCCCGCGCGGGGATTTCGCTCCCCCCCGGTGCGCAGAAGCAGCTCCTCGAACCGCTCCTCGCCGGCGACGACCAAGGAGAGCAGGGCGCGGTCACGTACATGATCGGAGTCGAGTTCAGCGGCACGAGTGCGTTCTTCCCGCCGTTCCCACAGCTCGACCGCGCCGTCGACTGGATCGACGCGCGTCTTCGCGTGGAAGCGCTCCTCATCGATGCCGCCGCGCACGGTGACCCTCAGCAGCGTCGAATGTGCTTGTGGAACGCGTACGGGAGGGGATTCGACGAGCGCGTCGCCGCCTTCCTCGCCGAGCCGCAGGGGCACGAAACTGATCTCCAGATTCTCGCGCTCTCCGACACGCTGCGGCGACATCTCGTCGAGCGAGCCGAGAGCGAGAGCGCCCCGCGATGACCCGACGCGCCCTCGCTTGGACGCTCGCGGTGCTCTTCATCGGATCTTTGTCGGGGACCTCCGCCTGGCACTTCACTCGCGCGATTCGCGACATCACCATCGTCGCCGTCCACGTGGAGATCGACGAGAAGCTCTCCCGAAACGGCACGGCGGAACTCTGGCTCGGAAGGGAACGACTCCCGGGGCGCAAGGCTCGGTTCCTGCTCTCCGGGCGTTCCCGACATCCGTTCGAGATCACGAACGATCTCGACCTGGTCTCCGTCGACAGCCTCGACCGCACCATCGCCGCCGGCGCGGTCCTGCCGGGAGTCATCGTCGAGGAGCGAGCAGGGGGGAGGCTCCCGTTCGTCGATGTCCTCCTCCTCTCGGGAGAGCATCCCGCCCGCGCGTTCCGAGGCTTCGGCTCTCTCGAAGGAGAAAGACATCCTTGGTTGTGGGTCCTGGTCTCGGAGCCGGAGGAGCCGATGTGCGGGTTGGCGCTGCGGGCGAGACACGGCGGGGTCGATCTGATCGACCGAGACGTCGTGCTCGAGGGCGGAACGATCGAGCCGCACCCGTGGCGGCGCACTCTGACCCGCCTGAACGTCACGAAGCGGATCATCTCGATTCGCTTCGGCGCTCCTCGTCCCGAGAGCCGCTGAGGGAAGGTCGAGCCGCTACTTCCCCCACTCCCACAATCCATGGGTGATCTGGTCGGGGACCCGCTTCTTCTCCCGTGCGAGCAGCGCGAGGATCTGACCGCGGTGATGTGCGTCGTGGGCGATGAGATACCCGATGAAGTCCGGAATCTTGCCTCCGAAGCCCTTCACTCGCTTGCTCTCCGCGAGGAGATCTCCGAGGAACGACGCGGTCGCGGCGGCGGAGGCCCCGAGAGCCGCTTCGAGGGCATCGCGCGACTCCTCGTCCCCGAGTTCCAATGGCTCCGTCTCGTCCAGGTACTGGCGGCCCCCTCCGACATCGAGCCAACGGACCCGCACGTCGTGGAGGTGCTGGAAGATCATCCCGATGGTCCGGGCGCGCGGGCGAGGTCGCAGGAGCAGCGACTCGACATCGATGGCCCGAAGCAGCGTGATATTGTGCTCGTTGCCGATCAGGAACGAGCCGATCATGTCCTCGCCGATGGTCATCCCGATCACCAGACGTCCGCTGCGCGCACGCGAGCGGTCGCCCTCTCCTCCCCCTCGCTCGGAGAACACTCGAGACCGACGAGTCCGCGGTAGCCGAGGTCCCACGCCTGTTTCAGCACGCGGTTGTAGTGAATCTCGCCCGTCCCCGGTTCGTGCCGCCCAGGGTTGTCCGCGAGTTGCAGGTAGCCGACCTGGTCGAACCCCTCGCGCAGCCGACCGCAGAGGTCCCCTTCGCTGATCTGCATGTGGTAGAGGTCCCAGTTGATCTTCACCATCGGCGAATCGACCTCGCGGCAGATCCGCACCGCATCGGGGCTGCCGTAGAGGCAGTGCCCCTTGTGATCGACGCGGATGTTCATCGGCTCGAGGATCAGCATCACTTCGTACTTCTCGGCGATCGGTGCGGCGCGCTTCAGGCCGACGATGATGTGGTCGTGCATCTCCGCCTGGGTCATCCCGGGCTGATCGTTCCCGCCGACGACGGTCATCTTCAGGCAGCGGAGCTTCTTCGCGACCTGACACCCCTCCTCGATCGAGGCGAGGAAGGCGTCGTGATTCTTCGGATCGTTGAGCCCGGGCGAGAACCCCCACGCGGTGAACTGCGCGACCTCGATCTCGAGCTCGTCGCAGAGCGCGCGGGTCTCGTCGATCGGCTTCCCCTGCCACGGCCAGAACTCGACCGCGCGGTAGCCGAGGGCGTGCGCGGCGCGGATGCGGTCGAGGAAGGACTTGCCGCCCCACCACATTTCGATGTTCGCGGCGAAGCGGGTCTTCCCCCACGCGGGCTCGTCGGTGAGGGGCGCGGCCGAAACGGAGCGCCCGGGGAGCGCGGCTCCCAAGGAGGCGACACCGATCCCGGCGGCACCCACGGAGGCGATGAAGCTGCGACGATCGATCGTCATGGGGAGTCTCCTTTCGAGCGCGACAGGGTACCGGCTCGGGGAAACGGGAGCGAGGGAGTGGCTCTGACCGATGGCGATCTCCGAGCTGCGTTGCTCTAGTATGCTCTCTCACCCTCGGGAGAAGATGGCACAGCCACCGCGGTGCCCCTGAAGAGAAGCCGCGGCTCTGCCGCGAGCACGAGGGGGCTGGGAGCCACCCCCCCAATAGAAGCCGGAGGCGTCCCATGCTCCGAACTGTCTGCTCGCTGCTCCCCTTCCTCCTCGCTGGTTGCGCCCTGGTGGCGACCGATGTCACCGTCTCGAAGAGTGGTTCCTCGTCCGGGGGCCCGTCGAGCAGCATCGCAGACCGCACTGCCGGGCTCGATCGCCGAAACGGGTTTCTCCCGATCTACGTCGACGAGAAGAGGGGCACGCTCCTCCTCGAGCTCCCGGCTCCCGGCGGTCCCGACGGCACCTGCCTCGAGTTCCTGCTCAACCGCGGCCTGCGGAGAGGGCTCGGGTCGAACCCGGTCGGGCTCGATCGCGGGCAGCTGCGCGGGGCGGACCTGGTGCGCATCCGGCGGATCGGACCGAAGATCCTCTTCGAGCGCCCGAACCTCGCGTTCCGAGCTCCGGCCGGAGACGCGGCGGAACAGCGCGCGGCGAGCGAGTCGTTCGCGACGTCGGTGGTGTGGGCGAGCGATGCAGAGGTGCTCGAAGCAGATGGCCGCGCGCTGGTCGACTTGCGCGGGTTTCTGATCCGCGATGCGCACGGGGTCGTCTCCGCCCTCGAGGGTGCGGACCAGGGGAGCTATCGACTCGACGAAGGGCGCAGCGCGATCGAACTCGCCGAGACCCTCGTCTTCCCCGACAACATCGAACTCGAAGCGACCCTCACCTTCAGCACCTCCGGCTCGCCGGGGCGCTACGTCCGCGCCACCGCACCGGATCCCACGGCGATCACTCTCGTTCAGCACGTGTCCCTGATCCGCCTCCCCGATGACGAGTACCGGCCGCGACCGTTCGATCCGCGTATCGGGTCGTTCTCGATCGGGTTCAATGACTACTCCGTGCCGCTCTCGCAGAGCCTCGAGCGGCGGTACGCCACACGTCATCGCACCGATGAATCGATCGTCTACTACGTCGACCGCGGGGCCCCCGAGCCGATCCGCTCCGCCCTCGTCGAGGGGGCGGGCTGGTGGGCCGAGGCGTTCGAAGCCGCCGGTCTGCCAGGGGGGTATCGGGTCGAACTCCTCCCCGAGGGGGCCCACCCGCTCGACGTGCGCTACAACGTGATCCAGTGGGTCCACCGCTCGACGCGCGGTTGGTCGTACGGCGCGAGCATCACCGATCCGCGCACCGGCGAGATCCTGAAGGGGCACGTCTCGCTCGGCTCGCTGCGCGTCCGTCAGGACCGACTGCTCTTCGAGGGGCTCGCCGGGGTCGAGAAGACCGGCACCGGCGCTCCCGACGATCCGATCGAAATCGCTCTCGCCCGCATCCGACAGCTCGCGGCGCACGAGGTCGGCCACACCCTCGGACTCGCGCACAACTTCGCGGCGAGCACCCAGGGGCGTGCCTCGGTGATGGACTATCCGGCGCCGCGGGTGAGCGTGACCGAGAACGGCGAGCTCGACTTCTCCGAGGCGTACGCGGTGGGGGTCGGGGACTGGGACCGCCACGTGATCCGGTTTCTCTACACACCGATCCCCGACGGCGGGGCCGGGGAGGCGGCCCTGGATAGGATCCTTCTCGATGGACTCCAGCGCGATCTGCTCTACCTGACCGACGCCGACGCGCGCGCCGACGGAGCGAGCGATCCGCGAGGGAGCCTGTGGGACGATGGCGAGGATGCCATCGCGGGTCTCGAGAACGCCTGCGCGGTCCGTCGGATCGCCATCGATCGCTTCGGAGAAGGCAACCTCCCCATCGGAGCACCGCTCGCGCGTCTGCAAGAGGTCTTCGCGCCGGTCTACTTCCACCATCGCTACCAGCTCGACGCCGCGGTCAAAACGATCGGCGGCCTCGAGTACGTGTACGCCGTGCGCGGAGACGGACAGCCCCCGCCTCGATCGATCGATGCCGCGCGACAGCGCCGTGCACTGGACGCGGTGCTCGCGACCACCGACCCTGCGTTCCTCGACATTCCAGATCGGGTGCTCGCGGCACTGCCGCCGCGGTCTCCCGGGTCCCCAGGGAACGTCGAGCTCTTCTCCGGCGCGACCGATCCCGCGTTCGATCGACTGAGCGCCGCCGCGACCGCGGCGGACCTCGCGATCCGCAGCTTGCTGGTCTCCGAGCGGTGCGCCAGACTCGTGGATCAGTCGAGTCGCGACCCCGAACAGCTCTCCCTGGGAGACGTCCTCCGGAGATTGACGAATCGGGTTTTTCGCCCGACAGAGCATCTCGATCCCCGGCTCGACGAGATCGAACGGACGGTGCGCCGCGCGATCGTCGATGCGATGATCGATCGGGCCGGCACCGACGGGACCCTCCCTGCGGTACGCGCCGGAATCGACGGACAACTCCAGTTCCTCGCAACGTCTCTTGCCGCGTATCTGGAGAACCGTCGGGGCCGACCGATGGGGCAGGAGGATGCGTTCCAAAACGCACTCCTCTACGACATCGAGCGTCACCTCACCCGCCGCCCAGGAGAACGTCTCGGCCGCGGCACCCCCCCCGACCCCCCGCCGGGAAGCCCGATCGGCGAAGCGTTCTCCGCTTCCGACGGCTGTGGTCTCGATCGCGAAAACTAGGATGGGATGGTGGCGACCGATCCCCCTCAGTAGAAGATGGGACAGAAGGCACCGCTGTGCGGAGCCAGCCCCCCAAGAGAGGCCGCACGAGAGAAGCCGCGCCAACGGCGAGCTCGTTGGGGTGAAGTGCGAGCGGGTCTGCCGCAAGCACGTTCACCGCGGCTACACTGACGCGACTGTGAAACTCACCCTCGCCTCTCTCCTCCTGGCCATCCTCCTCGCGCCCGCCGTGCGCGCCGACGAGCCCATCGACTTCAACCGCGACATCCGGCCCATCATCTTCTCCCGCTGCGTTCCGTGCCACGGTCCCGACGGTCACGCGCGGAAGGCTGGCCTTCGCCTCGACATCGAATCGGGATCCCGCGCCGACCTCGGCGACGGAGTCCACGCGATCGTCCCCGGTGACCTGGCCGCGAGCGCACTGATCGCCCGCGTCACCGCGGCCGACCCCGACGACCGCATGCCGCCGGCCGAGAAGGGGGATCCCCTCTCGAGTGCGCAGGTCGCGCTCCTCCGTCGGTGGCTCGGAGAAGGCGCGCAGTACGCGCGGCACTGGGCTTGGATCCCTCCGGTCGACGCCCCCCCGCCGCCGCGCGTCGATGGGTCGCCGGCCCCGACCGCGATCGATGCGTTCATCGAAGCGAGAGTCCGCTCCGCCGGCCTTCCTCTGTCGCCCTCCGCGGACCGTGCAACCCTCGCGCGTCGCCTCTCCCTCGACCTCCTCGGACTTCCCCCCACCCTCGAAGAACTCGACGCATTCCTCGCGGACACTGCAGACGGCGCGTGGGAGCGGCTCATCGACCGCACCCTCGCCTCGCCGCGCTTCGGCGAAAGGTGGGCGAGCGTCTGGCTCGACCTCGCCCGCTACGCCGACACCAAGGGGTACGAAGCGGACCGGGAGCGCACCATGTGGCCATGGCGCGACCAGCTGATCCGGGCACTGAACGCGGACCAGCCCTTCGACCAGTTCACCGCCGAGCAACTCGCCGGTGATCTCCTCCCCGACGCAACCGAGGAGCAACTTCTCGCGACCGGGTTCCACCGCAACACGATGACGAACGACGAGGGAGGCACCGACGACGAGGAGTTTCGCATCGCCGCGGTCCTCGATCGCATCGACACGACGATGAAAGTGTGGATGGGGCTCACC
>JAQBGV010000017.1:0-26910 GCA_032128395.1 Planctomycetota bacterium
ATCGACTTCGAAGCCGTCACCGCACTCGTGCGCTTCGCGCTCGCGGTCGAGGAGACCAGCGGCGCGGTCGAGGTCGCGTTCGTCGACGATGGGACGATCGCGGAACTCCACGAACGGTTTCTCGGGATCTCCGGCCCGACCGACGTGATCACCTTTCCCCACGACGAAGCAGTCCTCCCCGAATCCGAGCGGACTCTCGGCGAGATCGTCGTCTCCACCGACACCGCAGCGAGGCAAGCCCCCGAGTACGGTGCGGACCCGCTCGAGGAGGCGTATCTCTACGTCGTGCACGGGTTGCTGCACCTCCTCGGGTACGACGACCACGAAGAGGATGAGGCGGAACGGATGGCGGAGCGCCAGTTGGAGATCCTGGCGGGTTGGAAGTCGCTGCCCCCCTCCCGATGAGCGGTCCCGGACCGGGGCGAATGACGAAGACCAGCTTGCCTTCTGACCGCGCAGCATCTCGAATGGGGTGCCACTACCACCATGAAGGGAACCCCAGATGATCCGTCCTCAGGACTTCATCGATTCGATCGCTCACGAGACCAAGGTCTGTCAGTTCCTCGCGACCAAGGTCGACCCGAAGCAGCTCGGCTACCGCCCCGGCGAGAAGACCCGGAGCACCATCGAACTGATGCGCTACCTCACTTGGTGCGGGGTGGTTCCGACCGAGGCGTTGATCGGAGGCGATTGGTCCGTGGCCGGGAGGTACCGTGAAGATGCGAGCGAGATGCCGCTGGAGGATTTTTCGGCCCGCATGGACTCGCAACTCTCCCGGGTTCGTGAACTGATCGAGGGGGTCCCAGAAGCGGAGTTTCTCACGCGGGAGGCGCCGCTGCCGTGGGGAACGTCGACGATCCTCGGCAAGGGACTGGTCGATACTGCGCTCAAGTTCGTGTCAGCCTATCGCCTGCAGCTCTTTCAGAACATCAAGTGCTGTGGTGCGAAGGACCTGAGCTCGTCCGAAGCGTGGATGGGGATGGATACGCAGCCGGTGTGAGCGACGCATCACGCTCGATCCCGAGTGCCGAGTTTCCGCTCCCGGACACCCGCCTTCCCGCGTTCGAGCCACTGCTTCGGGGATCTCTCTGGAGCGAGTGGGTGGCGCAGGGGCGGGTGTTCTCGGTCGACAACCTCCGCGGATCGGTCGGGTACCTTCGGCTGAAGCCGGATACATCGTGTCGCCTCACGGTGATCGCGACCTCCGACGGAAAGGGGGAGCGTCCCCCGCGAGGGTTCCTCCTTCACCTCTATCCCGATGCCGACCGCGCGCGGACCGCGTACGACAAGGTCAGCAAACGCGAGTCGGTCATCGGCGAGGACGGCCTCGAACCGTTCCTGTCTCTCGACCCCCCGGTGGTCGCTGCACCGTTCCCGAACGATCCCGAGCTTCCCTCCCTGCGCCACGTCTACGACCCCACTCGATTCCGCCGGGCCCTCTCGATGACCCGGCCGCCCACGCACCCCGCGGAAGAGTGGCGGCTGCAGAAGCGTCATCTGCGGACCGAGCTGCTCGCGTACAAGCCGGGGCGGAGGGCGGTCTTCCGGGTGCGCGCCGGCGTCCGGCACAAGTCGCGCGACGAAAAGCTCCGTCTTTTCTGGCACGTGCAGGCCGGAAGACCGGAGACCGCGGGCGATCACGAGAGGATCGGTCGCGAGATCCACGCCGCGGTCGGAGAAAGCCGCGACTGGCGGGTGCCGGCTCCCTGGGGATTCCTCCCCGAGCGCTCGTGGAGCAGCACGGAGTGGGTACAGGGCGCGCATCTCGGGGACGACCTCGAGCACCACCGGCGGGTGGGAGCTGCGCTCGCGGAGTTGCACGGGCTGTCGGTCGAGCTCCCCCCGGTCCCCACCGTCGAGTTCGCGGAGGACTCTCTCGCGTCCTTGGCGTCCGATCTGGCGGCACTCCTTCCACCTGAAGAGGCGAGGGTGCGCGAGCTCGCGCGACGTCTCGCCGTGGTGGGAGCCGGGTGGGGGGACGCGCCCCGCAGCGTCGTCCACGGAGACTTTCACCGAGATCAGGTCGTCATGGAGGACGAGCGCGTCGTCCTCGTCGACTTCGACCGGGGTGGCGTCGGCCTGCCCGCCCTCGATCTCGGAGCCTTCCTCGCCAGCCGTTTCGAGCAGCAGCGAGACGAGCAGGAGGACGCGGCGCTCCTCGACGGATACGCAGCGGTGCGACCGCACGGAGAGCTGGCGGACATCGCCCGAGCGACCGCACTCCAGCTCTTTCGCAGGTCCCCGTTCCCCTTCCGCACCCTGCGTCCCGACTGGCCGACGGAGACGGCGCGGCTCCTCGAGCGGGTGGAGAGACTCCTCGCGCTGTGAGGATACGAATACAATGTGCCACCGAGTCGACTCGTCGCCGAGCGAGTCACCTCCGTGACCTCAGCGACGAGGGAATTGGTTTCCGATGATCCCAGCCTCGTACTTCGTCAACGCTCTCCGCGCCCGCGGTTTCGGGCTCTTCTGCGGTGTCCCCTGCTCCTACCTGACCCCGCTGATCAACACTGTGATCACCGCGCAGGGGATCGACTACATCGGGGCCGCGAACGAGGGGGACGCGGTCGCGATCGCGGCCGGCGCGGAAATCGGCGGAGTGCGGGGGGTGGTTCTCTTCCAGAATTCAGGGCTCGGGAACGCGGTGAACCCCTTCACCTCGCTCACGGAGACCTTTCGCCTCCCCGTGCTAGTTCTTGCGACGTGGCGAGGGCAGCCAGGTCAACCCGCCGACGAGCCGCAGCACGAACGCATGGGGCAGATCACCCCCGAGTTGTTCGAGTTGATGGGAATCCCGACCGGGCACCTCCCCGAGGATCCTACCGACCTTCCGGCGCTCCTCGATCGCGCGGATGCGCATCTCCAGAGCGCACGGACCCCGTTCGCGATCATCATCTCGAAGGGGGCGATCTCCGGGGACGCGAAAATGCTGCCTCATCCCCGTACGCCGCTCCCCGCCGCTGCCACGATCCCGGGTAGCCTTCCGACGTCACTCGATCTCGACCCGGTGCTCGACGTCGTTCAGGAGACGACCGCGGACGACGCCGTCATCGCGACCACCGGCTTCACCGGAAGGTCGCTGTACGCCCGGGGCGACCGGGACAACCAGTTCTACATGGTCGGTTCGATGGGGTGCGCCTCGAGTTTCGGCTTCGGCTTGGCGCGAGTGCGCCCCGAGCGGCGCGTGGTGGTTCTCGACGGCGATGGTGCGATGCTGATGCGCCTCAGCGCTTCGACCACGATCGGCTTCGAAGCGCCGCCGAACTTGGTCCATGTGCTTCTCGACAACGAGGTGCACGATTCGACCGGCTCGCAGGCGACCGTCTCCCCGGCGATCGACTTCGCCTCGATCGCACGCGCCTGCGGCTACCGCCGGGTCCTTCGGATCGATGACTTGGACGAACTCCGCGCTGCGCTCGCCGACCGGAGTGAAGGGCTCACGTTTATCCACGTGCGTACTGCCCCGCGTGCCGATCGGAAGCTCCCGAGGCCGACGATCACCCCGCCGGAGGTCGCGGAGCGGTTCGCGCGATGGATCAGAGCGTGATCCCCAGTTCGTCGATCGTCTCCGCGACCGCGACCAAGAGCGCTTCGATGTCACCGCGATCGATGTGCCCGACCGAACCGACCCGGAACGCGTCCGTCCCTCCGATCTTCCCCGGATAGATCGCACACCCTCGCGCCTTCAGCGCGTCGTGGAAGGCCTCGAACGAGAACGCGGGGTCGGCCGGGTCGTGAAACGTCGTGATGATCGGGCTCTGATGCGCCGAGTCGATGAGCGTGCGAAAGCCTAGACGCCGCATCCCCTCGACGAGGACCGATTGGTTCTCCTGGTAGCGACGGTTCCTCGCTGCGATCCACCCCTCCGCGGTGAGCTCCTCGAGCGCTCGGGCGAATGCGAGCATCGCGTGGGTGGGTGGGGTGAAACGAAACTGCCCATTCTTCTCGAGCCCCGCCCACTGCGCGTGGAGATCGAGAGAGATCGTCCGTGCGCGTCCCTCGCACTCGGCGAGTTTCGTGCGGCGCGCGAGCACGAATGCGAATCCGGGGACCCCCTCGAGGCACTTGTTCGATGACGAGATCAGGAAGTCTGCGCCGCACTCCGGGAGGGAGATCGGAATCCCTCCGAACGAGCTCATCGCATCGACCAAGAACGTCTTCCCAGCCGCTCGCACCTCGGCGCCGATCTCCGTGAGCGGGTTCAGGATCCCGGTCGTGGTTTCGCAGTGGACGAGAGCGACGTGAGTGATCGCCGCATCGGTGGCGAGCGCCTCTCGGACTACCGAAGCGGTGGGGGGCTCGTGGACGGGAGTGCGGAGGACCTCGGTCGCGATCCCGTGCCGCTCGGCGATCGTGGCGATCCGCTCGCCGTACACCCCGTTGGCGAGGACCAGGATCTTCCCGTCCGAGGGGATTGCGCTCGAGATGACCGACTCGATCGCGTAGGTGCCGCTCCCCTGCAGGAGGACCGCTTCGTGGTCCGCGGTACCGTCCGCGAGGGCGAGCAATCCGGCGCGGATCGCCCGGACGAGCTCGATGAACTCCACCTCCCGGGAGCCGAGATCGACCAGCATCGCCTCCTTGACGGTTCGGCTGGTGGTCAGCGGCCCGGGGGTGAACAGCTTCGGTTCCGACATACTCGGTCCCTGACTTTCCTGACCCGACTCCCGTGCCCGTTCCGCCGGGCGCCCGCCGATGATAGTCTCATCGTCGGACACCTGAGGAGGATTCGCCCAATGGATCTGGAGAACCGACTGCACCTCGCCCTGAAGGTCAAGAACCTGGAAGCCTCGATCGAGTTCTACCGCGTCCTCTTCGACGAGGACCCGGACAAGGTGAAGCGCGGGTACGCTCGCTTCGATCTCCACTCCCCTCCCGTCGTGCTCACCTTGAACGAGGGGGCGAGGGTCCGGGCGGGGAACCGCCTCGACCACCTGGGGATCCGCGTCGATGGCTTCGAGCGGCTCGAGCAGGCACTCGGCCGCATGCGTGCGCTCGGTTGTTGGATCAAGGAGCAGCCGGACGTCGTCTGCTGCCACTCGCGCCAGAGCAAGTTCTGGGTGAAGGACCCCGACGGGATCCACTGGGAGTTCTACGTCCTCGTCGATGACATGAAGGGCGCCCCCGAGCAGGCCCCGGTGGAAGTCGCTACGGTCCACGTGTCCGGGGCGACCGACGACGACGATCCCAGCTGCTGTTAGCCGTGCCAACGAAGGGGGCAGCACGATGACTCTTCGGCCGAGGGAGACCGTCATCCTCTCGGATGGACCCTCCGTTCTCGTCGCCTGGTACCGCGATGTCCTCGGTTTCGCCGTCACGCGCGAGTTCTCCGACCGCTATCAGTACTCGAACCTCGAGACCTCGACCGGGATGCGGATCGGCATCGCGAGCGCGAAGGAGATGGGGGTCGAGCCGGGGGAGCGCCAGAACAACACCGTCGTGCTGCAGATCGAAGTCGATGACGTACGCGGGTTCTTCGATCATGTGCGGGAGCACGGGGGCGAGGTCACTTTCGGGCCGTCGTTCGACGAGAAGGACAAGTTCTGGTTCGGCGCGATCCGAGACGTGGAGGGCAACCCGATCTGGGTCGTGGACGCGCAGTGTCCCTGAGACGCGAAAGCGCTGTCCAGAGAAGCTGGGACAGGCACCGCGGTGCCGAGCCAGTCCCCATCCTCGAGAGGGATTCCTGTTGTCTTGCGGAGCTACTCGCTAAAGCGAAGCAGCGGCGGCTCCATCCGCTCCGGCACCGGCAACCCCAAGGCATCGAGACAGGTCGCCGCGACGTTTGCGAGCGTTCCCTCCTTTGACACCCAGGTCGCGGTGAGTCCCGGCGCGGGGATCGCGAAGAGTGGGACCGGGCGATCGGTGTGCGACCCGTACGGCTTGCCGTCCTCGCCGACGACCATGTCCGCGTTGCCGTGGTCCGAGGTGGCGATCACCGTCCAGCCGTGACGCGCGGCGGCCTCGACGATCTCCGCGAACGACCGATCGACCTCGGTCGCCGCGATCGTCGCCAGGTCGAGTCGCCCGAGGTGGCCGACCTGATCGAGGTTGCAGACGTTCGCGACGATGTAGCGCTCGTCGGGATCGGCGATCGTCCCGAGGATCGTCTCGGTGACCGCGTGGATCGACATCGCCGGGCAATCCCCGATCTCGTGCTCGGGGATCGAAGGGAGGCAGGTCCCCTGGCCCTCCGCACCGGCGTCGAAGCCGTTGTAGAAGAACGTGACGTGGGGGAATTTGCACTTCTCGGCGATGCGTGACGAGCGGATCCCCGCCGCCACCAGTTCCCCGGCGACGCCGTCGGTCACCTTCTCGATGGGGAAGAAGATCGCTTTCGGTGGGTTCACTCCGGCCCCGGGATCGACGATCGTGTAGACCGCTTGAGTCTCGCCGAGGACGTCGATCACCTGGCGGACGCGGTCCGCCCGGTTGTTGGTGATGAGCACCGCTTCGCCAGCGCGGATGGTGCGCCCTCCTTCGAAGAGGGTCGGGGGGAAGTTCATCTCGCTGGAGTCCGCGACGTGCGCCTCGAGGTCGGCCATGCGGAAAGGCGGGAGATCGACTTCCCCGCGGAGTGCTCCGGTGGACTGCCGGGTGAGGTCGAGATTTCCGGCGCGATCGCAGAAGCACTTCCTCCCCTGCACGACACCGAAGGAGACGTTCGGGAGCCCGGCGGTCGCTCCGCGTAGGCCGGTGAGGAGTGCGGGGGCGCTCCCGGCGCGAGCGTCGACCCCATCGAGGACCGGGTGGACGACGATCTCGGCGACGCCCGCGTCTTGAGCGATCCGCGCCGCGTGCTCGATCGTCCGAACCAGTCCGTGGACACCGGCATCGCTGAGCAGCCCGACGAGGTGCAAGGAGCCGGAGCGGGCGATCTCGCCCCAGGCGGGGTTAGCGCCCCAGGTACCGCGCTCGAAGCCGTCGGCGAGACGACAGGTCATCGACAACACCACGCGGCCGGCGCCGAGGGTCAGGTGTCCGACCTCCGAATTGCCGACTTGCCCCGGCTCTAGACCGACCGCGCCCTCTGCGGCCTGGAGCGTGGCGAAGCCGTGGCGCTCCATCGCTGCGAACACGTGGGGAAGGGTCTCGGCCGTGACGGCGTTCCCAGTCGGGTCGTCGGTGATTCCTGCCCCGTCGAGGACGAGGAGGAGGGCGCGCCTCACTGTCCCGCTCCTTCACCCGCGAGGTGATGCTGGCGGAAGCGCTCGAACTCATCCCAGAAGCTGGGAAACGACTTCACCACGCAGGCGGGATCCTCGATCTCGATCGGATCGAAGACCAGCCCGAGGATCGCGAACGCCATCGCCACCCGGTGATCGTCGTAGGTGTGGATCCTCGCGGCGCTCAGGTCGCCGCTCGGGTGGATCACGAGGAAGTCCGGTCCTTCTTCGACCTCGACCCCGAGTCGCCCGAGTTCCGCGGCCGCGGCGTGGATGCGGTCGCACTCCTTCACGCGCAGGTTTGCGATGTTCGTGATGCGGGTCGCCCCCTCCGCCTGCGACGCGACCACCGCGAGGGTGAGCACGACGTCCGGCATCACTTCCATATCGATGTCGATCCCGCGCAAGGGTCCCCCTGTGAGTTCGATCGATTGGTCATCCAGCCGGAGGGTACACCCCATCGACTCGAACGCTCTGGCGAGGCCGACGTCCCCCTGGGCGGAGTCGCGGCCGATCCCCTCGATGCGCACCGTGGTGCCGGTGATCGCCGCCGCGGCGAGGTAGTAGGACATGCCGCTGGCATCGACTTCGACCGGGATCGTCGCCGCGGTCGGGGGGGCGGGCTCAATTGTGTAGTCGCGCTCGCTCGTCGCCTCGATCCGAAGACCGCTGCCTCGCATCATGGCGACCGTCATCTCGACGTAGGGACGAGAGACGATGTTCCCCTCGACGTGCACGCGAATCGGCCCGGCGGGCTGTTGCGAAGCGTAGAGGAGGAGCGAACTGGTGAACTGGGAGGAGACGTCGCCGCGGATCGTCCAATCGGTCGTCTTCGGAGTCCCGCCCGTGATCCGTGCGGGGAGGCAGCCATCGGTCGCGACGCACTCGACCCCGATCCCGATCGCTCGGAGCGTATCGAGGATGTCGTCCATCGGACGTTCCTGGAGCCGTGCGTTCCCGGCGACGGTGCTCACCCCTTCGGCCGAAGCGGCGAAGGCGAGCAGGAAGCGGGCCGGGGTCCCCGCGCCGCCCATGTCGAGCGGCTCGACCGGGGCGGTGATGGCGCCGTCTGAGCGCGTCACCCGAAAGCCACTGGGGGTGTCTTCGATCTCGACCCCGCCGTACGAGCCGAGGGCGCGGGCGAGCCGCACCGTGTCGTCGCTCTTCAGTGCGCCGAGCACCTCGGTGGTCCCGGGACGCATCGCGGCGATCACCAGGGCTCGGTTCGTGTACGACTTCGATCCGGGAATTCTGGCGACGTAGGGTCTGGGACTGGTCCGGGTCAGGACCCAGTTCGCCATCAGCGCATTTTCCTTCCGGTGGACCCGCGGACGGGTTCGGAGCTCTCAGGTTCGCAGCCGTCCGGTTCGCAGCCACCGGAACCGCACGTTTCTCGCGGCACGTCGTAGGTCAACCCGGCGACGAGTTCCTCGCCGTGGACGAGCGCCGATGCTCCCTCCCGCGCAGCGCGGACGAACAGTCTCGTCTCCGGCTCCTTCGGGTTGTCGAGCACGTCCTGCGCAGGGCCCTCCTCGACGAGTCGGCACCCGGTCCGGTACGGCCAGAGGAAGTACACTGCATCCCCGATCCGCTGCACCAAACTCACGTCGTGGGTCACGACGACGACAAGGCGATTCTGCGACAGGGTCGTGATCAGCTGTTCCACCCGAGCCGCCGCCAGCGGGTCGAGCCCGTTCGACGGTTCGTCGAGGAGGATCACCTCCGGCTCGAGGGCGATCGTGCGCGCGATCGACAGACGTTTCAACTGTCCTCCGGAGAGACACTCCGCCGGGGTCTCCCAGTGTTGCCGCTCGAGCCCGACCTCTTCGAGGGCCTTCTTCGCCCGGGCGTCGATCGCCGTTCGATCGAGTTTGGTCGTGCAGCGGAGAGCGAAGGTGACATTCGCGAAAGCGGTGCCGGGGAAGGGGACCGGGTGCTGCATCACGAGCCCCACTCGTTGGCGCAGGCGGTGCACCGGGAACCTCCGATCCCGGATCTCCTTGCCGCGGAGCAGGATCGTGCCCGACACGTGCACGTCGGGGTCTTCGAGGTCTTCGCGGATCAGGCTCTTCAGCAGCGTGGTCTTCCCGCACCCCGAGGGGCCGAGGATCATCGCGGTGCCCTTCTCGGGAAGGATCAGGTCGAGCCCGTCGATGATCCGCGCGCCGCACGCGGTCACCGTCAGTTTGCGGAATTCGATCATGCGGCGGACTCCTTCTTCAGTCTCGCGAGGGCGACGTGGACAGCGATGCAGATCAAGAGTAACGCAAGCGATGTGGTGTATGCCATCGACTCTCCGCCCGGGACGTGCCGCGCCATGTGGTAGACGTGGACTGCGAGGGTCGCTCCCGGGTCGCCGAGGCTCTCCGGGGTCCGCGTCGAAATGCCGGACGTGAGCATCAGCGCCGCGGTCTCGGCGGTGACGCGTCCGATCGCAAGAGTCACCCCCGCCGCGAGCGCGGGGCGCGCCGAGGGGACCACCTGCCGCCAGAAGGTCTGCCAGCGGGTGACGCCGAGGGCGAGGCTGTTCATGCGCAACCCCGCGGGGACCATCTCGAACCCGCCGATGAACGCCACGGTCATGATCGGCACGATGATCAGGGTCATCGTCAGACACCCCGAGAGCAAGGAGAACCCGAGTCCGAGCCACTGGCTGAACAAGCTCCAGCCGACGAGACCGATCGCGACCGACGGCACGCTGACCATCACCTCGAAGGCTCCCATCACCCCGCGTGCGAGTCTGGAGTGGTGACGGAGGAGCTCGGTCTTGAGGACGGCGCCGCCGAGGGCGAGGGGGAGTGCGAAGAGGATCGAGCCGGCGAGGACGATCACGGTCGAGAGGATGATGGGGCCGAGTCCCCCCGCACGACCGCCGTCGCGGACCGCATCGGTCAGGGTGCCGATCGACAGCCCCGCAGCGCCCTCGACCACGATGTCCGCTCCGATGAGGAGCAGCGTGAGGAAGACGAGGATCGCGGAGATGGTGCTCGCGGCCTTCACGACGACACCTGCTTCGAAGCCATGCGCACCGCGAGGGTTGCTCCGATCGCGGCGAGCAGGACGACGGCGAGCGCGACCAGGTGGAGCGCCTCCCGGTGCGCGCCGGTGGCGTACTCGAATTCCTGCACCAAGGTCGTGGTCAGCGTGCGGACCGGGGCGGTGATTCCGTCGGGTATCGCCGCGACGTTGCCGCAGACCATCTCGACCGCGAGCGCTTCGCCGAGCGCGCGGGTGAGCGAGACCCCCGCGGCGGCGATCAGACGTGGGCGGGTGACGACCAGGGCCAAGCGCCCGATCATCTGTTCACGCCGAAGGCCGAGGGCCGCCCCCGATTCCATCGTCCCCTTCGGGATCTGTCGGAATGCGGCGAGGGTGAGCATCGCAAAGGTCGGGAGGATCATCATCGCGAGTACGACACCCGCGACGAGCAGACTGGGACCGAAGATCGGGACCATCCACACGGTGCCGAAGAGACCGAAGATCACCGACGGCAGTCCGCTCAGGACTCCGAGGGTCGATTCCCCCAGTCGCGTGATGCTCGCCGGTGAATAGAAGCGGAAGAAAATCACCGATCCGAGCCCCACGGGGACCGCGATGAGCAATCCGAGGGCGGAGGTCGTGAGCGTGCCGAGGACCAGAGGGACGAGCCCGAAGATCTCCTCGCCCGGGTACCACTCGGTGGAGAAGAGGGTCGGGAGGTGGGTCCGATCGAGAACACCGCTGCCGGTGACGAGCAAATAGATGAGAACTCCCGGGATCATCGCGATGGCGAGGACCCCTAGGGCACCCAACGCGATCCAGCCGATTCTGGATTCGCCGGTGCGCTCTTCCGCGACGTATTCGATCGTGGGGGTCGCCACTTCGGTGACCCCCTACGGGGCGTTCGCGACGGGGATGAACCTCAGGCTCGAGATCACCTCCCGGCCTTCGGGCCCCTGGAGATGGTCGAGCAGCTGTCGATCGCGTTCATCGAGCTCTTTCGAGAAGAGCACGTAGAGGCTCCGCCGAATCGGATAGCTGCCGTCTCCGACGCTCTCGAGGCTGGGGGTCACTCCGTCGAGGGAGAGGAGCCGAATCGAGACCCCGCGCGAGATCGCGTGCAGCGCTTCCCCGATGCTGACGTAGCCGATCGCGTTGCGGTCGGAGGAGACCAGGCGCACCCCCTGGGCGTTGTCCCCGATCACCGCGTCCGCCTTGATCCGTCGGTTCTCGAGACCGAAGTGCTCGAGGAAGACTTCGAGGGTCGCGCGCCCCTCCGCCTTGTTCACGACGACGACTTTTCCCCGGTGCGGGCCGACCGCGTTCCAGTCGCGGATCTCCTTCGTGAACAGCCCCCGGACCTGCGCGGCGGTGAGCTGCTCGGTCGGGTTGTCGGCGTGCGCGATCAGGGCGATCCCGTCGTAGGCGATCGTGATGACCGTCAGACCCTCCGCCTCGTCCGGCTTCAGGGTCCGGGACGACATCCCCGCGTCGTTCCGCCCCGTCGACGTGTCCACGATCCCCCGGGTGCTCCCCCCGGTCTGGACGTCGATGCGGAACGTGGGATCGGTCGCTTCGATCTGCTCGGAGACCTCCTGGACGATCGGTGCGACGGTGCTCGAGCCGGTGACCAGGTAGCGGGTGGTCTCCGGGCTCGAATCAGAAGTGCATCCGCAGACAGAGAGAGCGATGTGGGACGCCAGAAGGGAACGAAAGAGAACCAGGCACATCGTCGAACTCCCGGTCGTGGCCTTGGGGGGGCCTCGCACTCGAGCGCGAGCGTCGAGGACGCCGCGAGAAGGCAAACGTCATGCCTACAAAGATTTTGAACATTCCACCCGTTTACGAAGCCAAAGTGGAAACAATTACGTGTGGGCTGGCCAAATTTGGCCACTCACCTCCTGGGGTGGCCGCCGGCGGCAGGTGTGCAAACTACTCGAGGACGGTGGGGAGGAGGTACGCGATCGCGATCGCGTCCGGGGAGGACTGGTAGTTCGGGCGCAGGAGGTCCCGGTCGAACACCTGGTGAGCGAACGATCCTTCGGCTTCCTTCGCCTCGTCCATCAGCGGCTTCCCGACATCCCTCCAGAAGAACTTCCGGTGGTAGAGCCGCTTCCCCCCGGACGGTCGCCAACGCTCGGACCCTTCCTCGACGAACTTCCGCTTCGTCTTCGACAACGCCAGCGGTGGGTACTGCGCCGCGGCTTTCTGATCGAGCTGGTTCTCGTACGGAACCCCCGCCCAGTCCGGCGCGAAGCGACCCGTCACGCGGCTATGGAACGGCCGCGAAGGAATCTCCTCGGGGGGGAAGGCGTACGCCGCGCGGATGAAATCTGGATTGAGGAACGGCGTGAAGACCAGATCGACCGCCCCGTTGATCGCCCCCGCCGCCCAACGCCGGGTGTACTCGTGCAGGAAGAGGAAGTGCAGTTTGTGCAGTCCCTCGAGATCGTATCGATCGGCGACTCGAATCGACTCGAGGATGCGCTCGCGCACCGGGCCCCGGAGATCGTTCCGGAGCGCGATCGGCATGCCGCCGAGGAAGTGCTCGAGAAGGGCCGGCTCCCACTCGGACTCGGCCAGCGGGTCGGCGCCGATCGCCACGGCGAAGTCTGCCTTGCCGATCCCCGCGTGCGATCCCATCACGTTGACCCCGCTGCGCGAGAATCCGCGCCGCACTTGGAAGGTCAGGTGCTTCTTGAGATCGATCCCCCCGCCCTGCCAGAGGAGGGCTCGTGTGAGGCTCCCCCGCACCCCCCCGAGGGTCGGGGGAGGCATTCCACCGTGGGGTTTGATGCGGAGCTCCAGGTTCGCGATGCGAGCGAGTTCGCTCGCCAGCCGCACGTCCACCCGTTCTATGGACCCGCGGACTCGCAGGCTCATGTCCGCCCCACGCTCGCGCAGGATCGAGACGATCGCCCGGCTGTCCCAACCGCCGGAGAGACCGACACTCGGCCGCTCCCACTGGTCGATCGCGTCGTCGCACATCTCAACGAGCGAGGCGCAGCCGAGCTCGAGCGCCTCCTCACGATTCATCGGATCGGGGTGCACCCACTCGTGGAGCACATCGTGCTCTTCTCGACTCACGCCGCCCGGGCCGATGCAGAGATGGGTGCCGCCGCGCACGGTCTCGGTCCGCTGGAATCCCGTACTCGAGAGTGGGAACCACCCGAGGGTGAAGCGGGTCGCCCAATCCTCGGGGACCGGCTCGAGGTCGATGCCGAGGGCGGTCAGAGCGGTGACGCGATTGGTGATCACCCACAGGTCGTCGTCCTCGTATTCGAAGAGTTGCGCGTGCCCCAGCCCGTCGTTCACGAGGTGGACCGTCCGGGTCTGGCGGTTCTCCCAGAGGAGAGCGGCGGGGGGCGCGAGTTCTCGAACGATCGCGCGGTGGTTTGTCTCGAGCTCTGCGGCGAGGGTGAGCAGACGTGTTTCCTTGGTCGAGACGATGCCGTTCTTCGTGAGGGCGCTCCGGGCGTTGACGGCGGGATCGATCGCCATCACCCAGCGCAGTTTGTCCTCCTGTTCGACCGGGGAGCGCCAGCCGTCGATCGGAATGTCGAGCACAGCGAGCCGAGCCCCGGGGAGATCGCGAGTCATCACGGTGGGGGGCTCGTCGAAGAGGGGGGAGAAACGCGACAGCAGCCGCGGTCCGATGCCCTCGAGCTCGGGGCCCGGGCCCTTCTTCGATCGCCAGAGCAGGAAGACCTTCATCGGCGCAGCTCTTTCGTGGAGTTCTGGTGCCATCCCCATCGATGCCGCACGGTCTGAGCAACGGTTGTGCCCAGTGAGTGGATCAGAGTCCGACTAGAGGGCGTGGCCGAGACGGAAGCTGTCTCTCATCCGCGGAAATCTCCAGCCCCGGGCGCCGGCGGCTCGATCCAACCCCCCGCGATCACGCGGTCTCCGTCGTAGAACGCGGCCACTTGCCCCGCCGCGATGGCGAATCGAGGCTCGTGGAGCTTCACGTCGAGTCGCCCCTCGGCCCCCTCGGTCACGGTGCACGCGGTCGGCCGGCTACGATGGCGGATCTGCACGGAACACTCGAGAGGGAGTGGCAGTGGTTCGGGGACGAGCCAATTGACCTCCGCCACGCGAAAGCGATCGCGCTCGAGGGAACTCCGCGGGCCGATCACCACCCGATTCGCGTCGCGTTCCGTCTTCACGACGTACCGGGGCTCTCCGGCGGCGACCCCGAGTCCGCGCCGTTGCCCGACGGTGTACGCCGCGTAGCCCTCGTGGGTGCCGATCCGTCTCCCCACCTCGTCGACGATCTCTCCCGGCTGCAGACTCTCCGGTGCGCGTTTCGCGAGCACGAGTCGGTAGTCGTCGTTCGGGACGAAGCAGATCTCCTGACTCTCGCCCTTCTCTGCGACCGGCAGGTCCGCGGCGGCGGCGATCCTCCGCACCTCGCTCTTCTCCAACTCACCGACCGGGAAGAGACACTCCTCGAGCACCGGGTAGGGGACGGTGGCGAGGAAGTACGACTGGTCCTTGTCCTCATCGAGCCCCCGGACGAGCCGTGCCTCGCCCCCCGGGTCCCGGCCGACCTGTGCGTAGTGACCGGTCGCCACGTGCTTCGCTCCGAGGTCGCGGGCGAGCTCGTGGAACGTGTCGAACTTGATCCATTGGTTGCAGCGAGCGCAGGGATTCGGAGTGCGCCCATCGCGGTACTCGTCGACGAAGTAGTCGATGACCCGCTTGAAGCTCTCCGAGTAGTTGAACGAGTAGAACGGGATCCCCAGCCGATCGGCGACCCGTCGGGCGTCGATCGCGTCCTCGACGGTGCAGCACGCCTTCGAGTTGGCGGCCGCTCCTCCCCCCTCCCCGAGGCGGAGAAAGGCGCCGATGACGTCGTATCCCTGCTCCTTGAGGAGGTGTGCCGCGACGCTCGAATCGACGCCGCCGCTCATCGCCACCAGCACCCGATCTCCCATGACCGACCTCTCGCCCCTCGCGTTCGCTTCACCCGCTGCGGACCGTCCCGTACGATCTCGGTCGCCGAGAACACATGTGCCCGGCCTGCCGGGAAGACGGGAGCCGCGCGATGGTATCGTTCCGACTCACCGAGGAACAAGAGGCGCTCCGAGATCTCGCTCGGGAATTCGTGGCGAACGAGGTGATCCCGAACGCCGCGCACCACGATGTCACCGGGGAATACCCGCTCGAGATCGCCCGGCGGGCGTTCGAGGTCGGACTCGTCAATCTCACGATTCCCGAAGAATTCGGCGGCGGTGGGCTCGGTCACCTCGATGAATCGATCATCACCGAGGAGCTCTGCTACGGCTGCTCCGGGATCGCGATCTCGTTGACGGTGAACAACCTCGCCGCGGTGCCGCTGGTGCTCGGCGGCAGCGAAGCGCTCAAGACCGAGTACCTCGGGCAGCTCACCTCGGAGTACGCGACTGCGAGCTACTGCCTCTCCGAGCCCGATGCGGGCTCCGATGTCGCCGCTCTCTCGACCACCGCGACCCGGAAGGGCGATGTGTACATCCTTCGCGGCCAGAAGGCCTGGGTCTCGGGGGGGGCCTACGCGAAGTGGTTCACCGTCTTCGCGTACACCGATCGCGAGAAGGGCCACCAGGGGATGAGCGCGTTTGTCGTCCCCGCTGACCTCCCCGGGATCGAGATCGGCAAGAAGGAGGACATGATGGGGCAGCGCGCCTCGAACACGGTCTTCCTGAATTTCGATGAAGTCGAGGTTCCGGCGGCGAATCGGATCGGGGCCGAGGGAGAAGGGTTCCGGATCGCCATGCAGACCTTCGACCGCACCCGCCCCGCGATCGCGGCGGCCGCGGTCGGTCTCTCCCGTCGAGCGTACGACGAATCGAAGCGGTATGCACAGGAGCGCAAGACCTTCGGCGTCCCCATCGCCGCGCACCAGGCGGTGCAGTTCCTCTTGGCCGACATGGCGAAAGACATCGAGGCGGGGCGGCTCCTCACCTGGCAGGCGGCGTGGATGATCGACGATGGGCAGCGCAACACCCTCTACTGCTCCATGGCGAAGTGTTTCGCCGCGGACGCCGCGATGCGGATCGCCACCGATGCGGTCCAGATCTTCGGCGGTTACGGCTATTCCAAGGAATATCCGGTGGAAAAGCTGATGCGCGATGCCAAAGTGATGCAGATCTACGAGGGAACGAACCAGATCCAGCGGCTGATCATCGCGAAGAACATCCTGGCCTGAGGACGTCTCATTGCAACTCCGGAGCGGGAGGGAATACAATCTCGCGTCGCCGAAGGGCACCGAGCCTGTGGGGCTCACGGAGAGAGGGGACAGGTCGATGCCGGCCGAATTGCCATCATATTTCGAGATGTTGAAGCTCGCCGACCGGGATGCGATCCTGCAGGGGCCGCACACCGAGATGATCAAGAACGGCGGGGCGCTGATGGTGCTCACCACGGTCGTGTTGGTGATCGCGCTCTTGTGGTTCCTTCTCGCGATCGCGACCTGGAACCGGAAGAGGATCGGGCAGTCGACCCTTTTCGCACTCCTCGGCGCCGCGTTCGGGTGGGTGGGCTCGTACGTCGGGTACTCGAAGGCTGCAGCGGTGGTCGCGGGGAGTACGACGGCTCCGAAGCCCGAGGAACTCGCACAGGGGGCGACGAGGATGGCCTACGCGGCGTTCGCCCCGACCGGAGTCGCGGTGGCGATCATCGTGCTGGCGATCCTCGCGTCGTTCATCGTGCGCAAGCGCAAGGAAGATCCGGAGTACGCGACGGGTTAGGGCGGCGATCCAGCTGGGACTCGCTCGCCGAAGGTGATACCTGTCCCGGACCTCCGCCGGACCTCCGCCGGTACTCCGACCAACCGCGCTCGCTGTGGAACGGTCGCTGCGGAACGGGCGCAAGCGCCTGTTGAAGAACGGTGGACCAGCGGGCGAGCGTCCGGGACAGGCATCACCTTCGGCGAGCCAGTCCCATCAGCCCCGCCAGATCCCCAACACCCACTCCGCCGATGACTTCCCCTCCTCCGCGCGTCGGAAGTGCAGCGTGTGCTTCCGAGTGACCAGGTCATCGTTCAGATACGGCATGCCGAGTGAATCCCAGAGACGCGTAGCGCGCCCTCCGGGGGGACGACGGCAGAAAGTCGAGAAGTCGTCCGCGCGTCCGTCGAGGTAGTCCTCGAGGTCGTTCGCCCAATACTCCTCATCGATCTGGTCGGGGTCGTCGGTTGGGGTTGTCGCGGCGAATCTGAGACTCGAGTGCCGAGCGACGTAGTCCTCGACTTCGAACTCGGAAGAACTCCCGTACCGCACTCGGATCCGGTACTCCCCGCCGCCTTGCGCGAGGATGTGTTCGACCGGCGGGTTTCTCGACCCGATCCACCACGGGAGGAAACGGCCGTTCATCACCGCGAGGATGCGCTCTCGTTGCGTCGCGGAATCCCGCTCGCCATCGAGGAGAGGCGCGACGCGGAGCTCCGACTCGAAACGCTCGACCGTCGCATCGAAGCGGCGATCCTGTTCCTGATCGAGGACCTCGAGCCAGGGGATCCGGGAGTGACGGATCTGGCCTTCCTCGAGTGCGATCTCCTCCCCACCGTGGAGCGCGAATACCGCCAGGTCGTACCCGAACGATTCGGCGACCGCGGTCTCGGCGCGCGCCCGGTCGGCGAGAGAGATGGGGAAGAGCACGCGGTTCCACTCGGGGTCGAGATCCTGCGGATACGCGATCCCCTGGCCGATCACGATCCTCACCATCCCGGGGAGATCCCACGGCGCAGTGATCTCATCTCCAGCGGGGGCGAGGATCCCCTCGACCTCCTCGAGCATCATCTCCTCGCTCTCCGCCGCCGATTCTCTTCGCTCATCGGATGAGAGTGCTCGCAGTGACCGCATCGTGCCCTCGAGCTCGTTGCGCGTCGTCAGGAACACCCGGGTCGGGGGGCCCGCCTCCTCATCGAGATCGAGGAACAGGCTCGCGATGCACGCTCGGGCATCCGGATCGGCGCAGGGGAGGAGCGCGTCCGACTCGGAGACGAGCACTTCGTGGCGGTTGCGCACCACGAGTACCATCACGTCGTCTTCGTTCGTCGCCCGCGTCTCGAGGTTGAAGAGCGCCGAGACCTCGACCCCGGGAAACTCGAACGGTTCGTTCTCCCGTAGCCAGGTTTGCTGCCAACCGGGGAGGTGCTCGGTCAGGAGAGGCTCGAGGTAGGCGATGCTGATCGGGAGAAGGAGGATCGGCGGGGTCGGCAGGCTCTCTCGCAAGAGCACGAGCGAGTACGGATCGAGGTGGTCGGTGTGCGAGTGCGAGATATAGATCGCGTCGATCGCCGGGAGGCGTGCGAAGTCGATGCGGATCCGGGGGTAGCGCCCGCACATGTCGCCGACGACATGGTCGGTGATCCACGGGTCGGCGAGGATACGGATAGGTTCGGGGCGATCCCCCGTGATCTCGACGACGAAGCAGCTGTGTCCGAGGCTCTGGATCTTCATGTCGCGGAGGGTACCGATGGCGCGGGAGGGTGTACACCCCGACCCTGGCCAACGCTGGTCAAAACTCGGACCGACCCCACTCGGTGTATCGCCGGAAGGCTCGAACGGCGATGCGGGCGACGCAGAAGACGGCGAGGACCTCGACGAGAGCGATGAGAACCCGCAATGCGCGGAAAGAGCCGTCACTTCGACCCTCGTCCATGCTGCTCAATCCTCGTGCATGATGTCTCTCTCGATGTCGAGCACCACCGCGCCGGGGTGGTTCTCGAGGAAGTTCTCGAGTTTCTGGATCTTCGCGTCGGCTCTCTTCGAATCGAGCGAAACGAAGCAGATCCCGATCGTCGCACGCTGGTGGAGGTCCTGGTCGCCGACCTCTGCGACCGAGACGTTGAAGCGCGCAAAGAGTCGGTCCTTCAGGCTCCGGACGACCCGTCGCTTGTCCTTCAGCGATTGCGCCATCGGAATGTGTAGCGAGACCTTCATCACCCCTAGCTTCACGAATGACTCCGATCCGGTCCCACGATCGCCTCGATTCCGAGGTCCCCGAGCTTGCGCAGCAGGGTCTCCTCCGGGATCCCGAGTCGCTCCGCGACGCCGGCGAGGTCGGCCTGGATCCCATCGTGGGCCTCGAGTGCGCTCGAGATCCAGGTCTTCAGGTCCTGGCGCAGTTTGACCGGAGAGATGCCGAGGAGGCGGGCGGCGGGGCGCAGCTTCCACCTCTCGAAGCGCAGCGCTTCGACGATCAGCTTGCCGGAGAACTCGCGCTGGATCCGGTAGTAGGGGCGATCCTCCTTCGGCGCCTCTGCCGCGGTGGCAGCGAACAGCGCGTGGACCTGCCCGGGGTCGAGGGCGAGCGCGTCCCCATCGGGAATCACCGGCGGAGTCGAGAGGAGCGGGGAGCCGAAGGGGAGCGGCTCGCCGCGGACCTCGAGCGTGCGGCGCACGGCCCCGATGTCGAGGCGGTCCCCGCCGGTCAGGTCGACCGCGAGCTTCACGAAGTTCTCGAGTTCGCGGATGTTGTTGGCGCGCCACTCCCGGGCGACGAGCACCGCGAGGGCATCCGGATCGATCCCCCGCACCGGCGGGTTCTTCCGCCCCCCGGCGCTCGCGATGAAGTGGTCGACGAGGAGCGGTACGTCTTCTTGCCGCTCGCGCAGCGACGGGACGCGGATCGGGAACTGGTGGATCCGATGGAAGAGGTCGTGGATGAAACGCCCGCTCTTCACTTCCTCCTCGAGATTCCGGTTCGTGGCGCAGATCACCCGGACGTCGACCTTGCGGTAGGTGCTCTCGCCGACTCGCCGAATTTCCCCCTCCTGCAGCACGCGGCGGAGCTGCTGTTGCATCGGTTTCGAGGCATCGGAGATCTCGTCGAGGAACAGGGTGCCGCCGTCCGCCTGTTCGAAGGCACCCGCCTTGTCCCCGACCGCCCCGGTGAACGAACCCTTCACGTGCCCGAACAGTTCGCTCTCGAGGAGGCTCTCACTGAGCGCGCTGCAGTCGACGACGACGAACGGCCCCCCCACGCGAACGCCCTGCGCGTGGATCGCCCGTGCGATCAGCTCCTTGCCGCAACCGGACTCGCCGGTGAGCACCACGGTGCGCTCGACCCCCGCTGCGACCCGCGCAAGTTCGGTCACCCGCAGGAGTGGGGGGGACCCTCCGATGATGTCGGGGAGCGATGCGGCTCTCGCGGTGCGCTCCTTCAGTGCTTGGATCTCGACGACGTGCGCCTGGTGGATCAGCGCAGTCTTGACGTACGGGGCGATCGTCGCCGCGAACTCGCGCAGGAATCCCCGATCTTCGGCGGTGAAGAGGTGCGAGGCATCGCGACGCTCGATGTAGAGAGCTCCGAGCATGCGGGTCTCGCTCTCGATCGGAACCGAGAGGAGGGAGAGGATCTCCAGGCTCTGGATGCTCTTCGCGTTCTCGAACCGTGGGTCGGAGCGGGCGTTCTCGCAGAGTACCGGCTCCCCGGTGCGAATCGTCTCCTCGACGATGGTGCGGCTGAACGCCCGCTCCTCGTCGTCGACTTTCCACCCCGCCCCGACCTCGAGCGGCTCGCCCCCCGCTCTCTGGATGATCACCAGCGCGTGGTCGACCATTCGCCCCTCACCGAACTCGAGCTCCTCCATCGCGGTCTCGAGAATCGCATCGAGGATCCGTCGGATGTCGTAATTCCAGTCGACCTCCTGGCGGAGGTAGAACTCGTCGAGCGTCTGGTGAATGCGGGCGAGCACCGCACGTCGGCGGTAGTCGAGTTTTCCCATCAAGAGCCTCCCCCCGTGCCACTCCCAGCTCCCGGTCCGAGCGCCGCGAGCTCTTCGTGAACCCGGGCGAGCTCGCCGGCACTCCCGAGCTCCTCGAACACCGCGGCGGCGTCGGCGAACAACTCACGTGCGCGCGCGACTTCTTCGACGAGGAGCAGGAATGCCCCGTATTCCCGCCGGGTGACCGCGAGCGCGTGGCGCGCCCCGAGGCGCTCGAAGATCCGCACCGCACGCTCGAAGTAACGACCCGCGCGGTCTGCCCACTCGTAGCCGCGATCGCGGTAGATCTTCGCGAGCGTGCGGCAGTTGAGCGCTTCGGCGAAGGGTTGGGCCTGAGTTTCGAAGAGTTCGAGTGCTCGCTCGGCGCGCTCTTGCGCCGCCTCGAGATCGTCGAGTTCGCGACGCGCTTCCGCCTCGACCCGCAGCGACTCCGCCCGCGGTTCGCCGGCGCCGATCTTCTCGGCGTGCTCGCCAGCGGCGCGGGCGAGCTCGAGGGCGAGGGAGTGGTCCCCTTCGCGCCCCGCGAGGCGGGCGAGCTGAATCTGGTCCCCGACCACCCCTTCTTCGTCACCGACCCGCTGGTACTCGGCGAGGCTCCCCTCGATCCGGAGGCGAGCCTCGGCGTGATGATCGAGCTCGAGCTCGAGGATCCCGAGGCAGTGGTCGGCGTCCGCCACCGCTCGCCGGAACCCCTTTCGTTCCGCCGCCTCGCGGTACTCGCCGAGGTAGCGGCGCGCGGTGTCGAACTCGCCGAGGTAGAAGTGCAGGGTGCCGAGGTTTCCGAGGGTCAGGATCCCCCCCTGGGCATCACCGGTGGCGAGGAAGAGTTCGCGGGCGCGGGTCAGCGCGTCGAGCGAGCGACGGTAGTCGCCGAGGAAACTCGCGGTACGCCCGAGGTTCATCAGTGCGACCCCTACCCCGCGGCGATCGCCGAGGCGTTCGGAGATCTCGAGGGCACGCTCGTAGGAGCGCAGCGCTTCGGGGAGCCGCCCGAGCGCCCGGTAGAGGTTTCCGAACCCAGACAAGAGGCTCGCGGTCTGGATCGGATCGTCCACCCGCTCCGCATATTCGAACGCGCGGGTGTTGTGTTCGAGTGCGCGCTCGAGCCGGCCACGCATCCGATCGACGTAGGCGAGCCCGACGAGACCGTTCACCAGGCCGCGGGAGGCGGGGAGGTCCTCGTAGATCTCGACCGCAGCGCGATAGGTCTCTTCCGCCCGAGTGAGGTCCTCGTGGTAGGCGTGCGCCGCGCCCTGTCGGCCGAGGGCGAAGGCGACCCCCTCGCGGTCATCGAGCCGACGGGAGATCCGTTCCGCCTTCTCGAAATTCTCGAGAGCTTGCGTGTGGTCGCGGGAGCGCACGTACACCTCACCGAAGTTGAGGAGCAGACCCGCGTACGCCCCCAGGTCGGCCCGATCCTCGGCGGAGAGGGCCTCCGCGTCGCGCAGGAGCAGCTCTTCGATCGCCGTGTAGTGGAAGATCGCCTCGCGGAAATTCCGCAGCGCCTCGTCCGGTTCGCCGAGGCGTTGGTGCAGATCGCCGATGCTGGTAAGGAGTTCGCGGCGGTCCCGGTCCCCGCTGCAGATTTCGAGTGCCTTCCCGAGGAAATCGAGGGCGTGGCGGAGCGCGTACGCAGCTTCGGCCCGCTTCCCGGCGCGCGTGAGGTAGTCGAGAGCCCGGCCGCGATCCCCTCCGAGGTACATTTGCTCGGCGATCTCGCCGAGGTGGTCCTCGATCTCGCCTGCGTACAGTCGCTCGAGATTCTGCGCCACCCGCGCGTGGAGCCGCCGCCGCATCGGCCCCGAGAGTTGGTCGAGGACGATCTCGCGCTCGAATCCGTGCTGGAAGCGGAAGCCATCGAGGTGCTCCTCGAACACCCCGGAGTGGACCAAGCGGCGGCAGAGCAGATCCATCTCGAATTCGTCGCTCTCACTGATGGCGAGCAGCAGTTCGAACCCGAAATTGCGTCCGATCACCGCGCCGAGGTTGATCGTGCGACGCTCCGGGGCTGGGATCTCGTCGAGAGCCAGGAGAAAGTGGCTGCGCGTGCTCTCGGGGATCGGGAGCGCGTTCGCTGCTTCCCCGATTCGCCACTCGTCATTCTCGAGGTGGAACAGGTCCCTCGCCCAGAGCGAGTTGAAGAGATGGAGCAAGTAGAGGGGGACGCCGTCGGTGCGCTCCATCAGGAGGTCGAGGATTCCATCGTGGAGCGGGCGGTCCGGGGTGAGGAGCGAGCCGACCATCGCGGCGGCATCCGAGCGGCCGAGAGGCTCGAGCTCGACCGTATCGAGTCGCTCCTCGACCCCGATCTCCCGTTGCAGACGCTCGATGGCGGGGCGCCGACCTTCGCGGGAGAGCCGATGGGTCGTGATGATCAGGAGCGGGAGGTGGAGGGCATTGAGGAGGACCCGTCGGAGGAGTTCGAGATCGAATTCATCGCAGTGGTGCAGATCCTCGAGGAAGATGACCCGCGGCTCGACCTCGGTCCCCGACGTGAGCACCCCGACCACTGCGTCGATCACGCGTTCGCGCTCGATCTCGATCGGGACCGTACCTTCGATCTCCGGGCAGCGATCGAGCCAGCCGGCGAGACGGAGACGCGGGAACAGACTACCGAGCTGCCTTCCGAAGGGACCGAGGGACTCGACGACGCGTTCGGGCCCGTGGTGACGCTCGTGGTGGCGGAGGATCCCCTCGAGGATCTGCCCGAACCCGCCGTGGGGGCTTCCCGCCGCGAACGCCCCCATGAAGAAGGCGAGCCGTTCGGTGACGAGCGCGCGCGTGCGGAACTCGCTTCGGGTGACGAGCCACGTCTTCCCCGTCCCTCTTTCTCCGGTGATGGTCACCCAGCGTCCCTCGCCCCGGGCGGCGCGCCGCGCCGAGTCGAGGAGGGAGGCCACCTCCGGGGCTCGTCCGCTGAAAACGGGCTGCGCTCGCCGGGCCGGCACCACGACGGTGCTCACCGCAGTGGGGTCCGCCGCGACGGCGCTGAGGAGATCGATCGCCTCCCGAGCATCGGTGGGGCGGCGGTGCGGTTCGAACTCGAGAAGGCGACGGGTGGCTTCCGCGTAGGAGGGAGGCGCCACTCTCTCGGCATCGCCGAGGGGGGGCATGCCTCGTTGGGTGATGACGTCGCTCAACCGCTCGAAGGGGAGGCGCCCGGTCGCCGCCCGGTACAGGATCACCCCGAGGGAGTAGAGGTCACTCCGTTCGTCGACCGCGCTCGCGGCCTCGATCTGCTCCGGCGACATGTACTGCGGAGTGCCGAGCACGCTCCGGGTCAGGTGCGCTTCCGTATCGCTTCCTTTGACGAGCCCGAAGTCGGCGAGGTGGGCGCTGACATCGTCGCGATCGAGCCACGCTCCCGGATCGGTCGGGGACTCCCCGCGAACCGTGAGCAGGATGTTCCCCGGCTTGATGTCTCGGTGGACGAGGCGACGTTCGTGGAGGTGGGAGAGGGCTTCGAGAACCTCGATCGCGATCCGCGCCATCCAGCCGAACGCATCACCGGACCGGAGCCGCCCGTTCGCGGTGAGGACCTCTTCGAGGGAGACCCCCTCGAGGTAGTCCATCGTGAAGAAGAGCCGATCGCCGACCCAGCCGAGGTCGCGAAACGGGACGATGTGCGGGTGCGCGAGGCTCTGGAGGGTCCGGATCTCCCGCTCGAAGCGTCGGCGATCGGTCTCGTCGACGGTGGGGAGGAGCGTCTTCATCGCGACCCGACCCCCGCCACCGAGGTCTTCCGCGAGCCAGACCTGACCCATCCCACCCTCACCGATGGGCCGGACGAGCTGGTAGCGGTTGTTGATCACCTGATCGGGAAGGAAGGGCTCGTGCATGGGCCTCCAGGCCCTGTGGGCGGTCAAAAGCTGACCGAATTGTAGCCACTCCCGCCCACGGCGACTACCTCGGCTATTTTCTGTCCAGTTGGAGTGGTCGGAAGTCGACCGGGGGAGCGCATCTCAGGGGGCTCCTAGCCTTTCCCCCGATGACACGGCCGGGAAGCACGGGTACCCCTCGCGCCGTCCATCGATAGAATCGGAGCCTTGGGCTCAACCGCGCGCAGATTTTGATATTCGGCCAGTTTCCCGTCGGTCATGCCGCAGGCGGGATCGGTCGGGCGGCGCGAGGTGGAGGGGGGCGGACTTCCAGCCCCGGCCGGAATTTCCGAGCCGATGCGGGGTCCACACATATCCGATGGCGAACGCAGCGAATGGGGGGCCTCCGATGACGCATCCCGCGATCCGCAGTCTCTTCACGGGGGCATTTCTTCTCGTCGCGACCGGTCTCGGCGCGCAGGACTTCATCCGCGGCGACGCGACGGGTGAGGGGTTCTTCAACCTCGACGACTCCGTCTTCCTCGTTTCGTACCTCTACAGCGATGGACCCGCTCCGGGAGTGCTCGCCGCAGGGGATGTCAACGACAACGGCGGCGTGGAGCTCGGCGACATCACCTACCTCCTCAAATTCCTGTACCTCGGAGGACCGGTCCCGAGTTCCCCTTGGCCCTTTCCCGGGCCCGATCCGACTCCGACCCCGTTCGATCCACCGGTCGATCCGACGATCGAGTTGACCCTTCCCAACCTGAACGTCGTCCCGGGTGCGCTCGGTCTCGAGCTCCCGCTCCTGTTGAGCAACGCTCTGACCACGAACGGGATCGAAGTCTCGATCACCTTCGACCCGACCGCCGTGGTCCTCGACAGCTGGGATGTCTCGAACAGCATCCTCGGCTTCGCGAACGCTGAGTACATCAACCAAGAGATCTCCAACGATCCGGCGAACCCGTTCGCCTGGCTCACGGCGATCGTCGATTTCGCAACCCCCATCGATGGGCACTTCGTCCCCGCCGGGGATGGCCTTCCCATCGCGGTGCTCCATCTCTCCGTCCCGATCACCGCGACGGCTCCGCAGACCACCCAGCTCGCGTTCACCGACGGCGTCGATACCCCGCCGAAGCACAACTTGGTGGTCGTGAACGGGGGTGAGACTCGCAGGCCGACGACCTCGGGCGGCTCGATCGACATCGAAGTGACCTTCGTGCGCGGCGATTCGAACCATGACTGCATGCTCGACGTTTCGGATCCGGTCTACAGCGTGACGTGGCTCTTCTCGGGCGGTCCGGGCCACCCGTGCGAAGATTCCGCCGACACGAACAACGACGGGGTCCTGAATCTCGCGGACCCGATCTATCTCCTCAACTATCTCTTCCAACAGGGCCCGTCTCCCTCGGAGCCGTTCCCGCTCGCGGGACTCGATCCGGACCAGGACTCGCTCGACTGCGCGCAGCAGGCGTCGTGCGCCGGTCCACCCCCGGGGCCCTAGTCGCGTTGAAGATGCTGATGTTGCACGTGCGGGAGTTCTGGTTCCGCACCCACGCGCGCAACCTCGAGACCGAGGAGGAGCGCGAAGAGGAAGGGGAATCGGCGGGCCCGGCGATCCTCGCGTGGATCCAGGTCGAGACCCCCGATCTCATCGACCCGAGTGCAACCGCCCGCAAGGCCACGAAGAACCTGAAGTGGCACGCGCGGAAGGTCGACGTCCCCCGCGTGGTACTCCATTCGTTCGCGCACCTCTCCGACGATCGCGCCGAGCCCACCGAGGCGTTGCGGGTCCTCGAGGAGATCGCGGAGCGACTTCGCGGCGTGGGCTTCGAAGTGCTCGAAACCCCGTGGGGACACTTCAACGAGTTTCGGATGCACGTCGAGGGTCCAGGGATCGCGAAAGTCTGGAAGTCCTGGTAGGAGCGAAGCGGAGCGCGCCTCCTTGGGGTGAATCGAGAGTGGCTGCCGCGAGCGAGAGGGGTCTGGGAGCCAGCCCCAAGAGCCATTCGCGAGCCAAGCGAGCAGAGCTCGCCTCGTCGGGGTGAATCGAGAGCGGCTCTGCCGCGAACGAGAGGGGGCTGTGAGCCAGCCCCCTAAGGAGCGAGCGGAGCGCGCCTCGTTGGGGTGAATCGAGAGCGGCTCAGCCGCGAGCGAGAGGGGTCTGGGAGCCAGCCCCCCAAGCGAGCGGAGCGCGCCTCGTTGGGGTGAATCGAGAGCGGCTCAGCCGCGAGCG
>JAQBGV010000018.1:0-3234 GCA_032128395.1 Planctomycetota bacterium
CGTCGGGTCGCTGCTTTGCTCCACGCTTCTTTCAGACCTCCCTCACGGGAGCGCCCTTGCGCTTCGCTAGACCTTCACCTCCACCAGGTTGGTCAGGGACTTTCACCCATGAGTCGTCGAACATGCCTGGCACACAAAAACCGCCGCGCGGAGCCTTCGGCTCCACGCGGCGGTCTCCACCCGGCGGTTTGTCGCTTCTCTTCCCGAGACTAATTGCAGCTCAGAGAATCGGGGGTCGGATCGGGACCCGCGAGCGGGAACGGCGACGGCGGCCCCGGTGAGCCGATGACGAAGAGATACTCGAGAAGATAGATCGGGTCGACGATGTTCAGCGTGCCATCATCGTTCATGTCGCACGACTTGAAGCAGTCCGGGACGACCCCCCCCGAGAACATGTAGGAGAGGGCGAAGATCGGGTCGACGATGTTGTCCCCGCCGTCCGAGTTACAGTCGCCACGGATGAATGTCGGCTGACTCTGGAAGGTGAGGATACCGTCGAGGGTGATCGAGGGCTGGTCGAGCGAGTCGATCATGACCGTGTTGTCCACCCCGGCCATGCCGTCGACGAATGCGATCGTGCGGGTCTCCCCGTCCACCACCACTGCCGCCACGGAGAAGATCGCGGTCGCGATCTCGTGGTTGTTGCCGGTCGGGATCGTCTGTCCCGCGAAGGGGCCGACGGCATCGAGCACGACCTGGGCGGTGAGGTAGTTCGCTCCGATGTCGAGCTGCGAGAACTCGGCGCCGGCGACGTCGGTCAGAGTGCCGCTGATCGTCCAGTCGACGACGGTCAGGCGGTCGGTCGGGAATTGGATCGAGAGTGTGAATCCCTCCAGGGGCGCACTGTGGTTCGCTAGGATCGGGACGTCGAGCGCCGACTGGCCCGCGAACGCGTTGTCATCTTCGATCCTCACCTCACGCAGGGTGACCTGCGCAACGCAGGTGACCCCGACGGTGGAATCCGGTCCCTGGGTTCCGCGAACGTCCCAGGTGTGGAAACCGACAGCAACCCCGATGTCCGAGAAGCTGGTCGATGCTCCCGGCAGGGTGTCGACGATCGCGCCGTCACGGCGCACCTCGACCGTGTCGTACACATCGCCGTTGGTCCAGGCGAGACCGACCTGGCCGACTCCGGGTACGCACGTCAAGTTGGTCACGGCGGGGATCGACGAGCCGGACGGAATGTCGATGTTCATCGTGAGCTGGGTCGGCGTTCCGGGCTTGAAGAGCCCGAGAGTGCCGAGGCCCTGGCCCGGGGGGACATCCGCATCGAAGCGGAAGTTGTACATCGTCGCCCAGCGGAGCGCGTTCGCGTTCTGGTTCAGGGCGAATGCCGTGGTCTGCCAGGTGATCCCCACCCCGGGGGTGTACGCGCCGGTCCAGTCACTGCCGACGTACGGCTCACCGCTGTGGTGGTCGACATCGTGGAAGCCGATGTTCGTCGCACCGATCGAGCCCGGAAACTGCACGGTGAAGGAGTTCGCCGCGCGGTCCGAGTTCATGTTGTAGATCGCGTACTCGTAGTGCCAGGTGCCGTTCCCGTTGTCGGTGACGTTGTAGCCGAGGATGAAGAGGCCCTCACCCGGGACGGCGACGTCTTCGAGCGTCACGCTCGGGACCTCATCCTGCCACGCCTGGATTCCCGGAGACTGTTGCCGGGTCGGCTCTCCGGGCGCCGGGGAGATGTTGTAGGAGGTGGCATTGACGATGATCGGCCGGTAGGAGGCGTTGTTGAAATTGTTCGCCGCCGCGGAATCGTCCTGAGTCACGTACTGGCCGGTGACGAAGTACTGCGCACCGGCATTGAGCGCCGGATCGAGGTCGTCCTCATGAACCTGGAGCCGCCGAGCGATCACGCCGGCGAAGGGGGGCGCGGAGAACGGGTACGGGAAGACTCCGGTGAACGGATTCACCTGAGAACGGGGACCGAGATTGCTCTGGGTTCCGTTGAGACCGGCGCTGTAGGGATCGGAGCACCCAGGGGTCAAGAACGTGAGGCAACCACCGCCGCCTCCGCACCCGGGACAGAGACCGGGGTTCTGCAGAGCGCAGAAACCGTGCTTCAGCCAACTGATCCCGATCTGTTCGAAAAGCCCATCATCCAGTCGGTACATCTCTTGCCCGATGACGGGGTGCATCGGCGTATTCGCGATCCAGCTCAGGTTGGTAGTCCCGATGTTGCAAGAGGTGGTCGCGACCGAGTAGGCGTAGATCCCACCCTCACTCCCGTAGGAGTTCATGCCGGGGAGGTCTCCGACGATCACATCTGGCTGGGCGGAGGAAACCGCCGGCACCAGCACGAGAGTGAACATCGCGATCATTTGAGCCGCTCGGTTCATGCTCTTTCCTTCCACTTCCCACCGCCTCGCCGAGGAAGCTCCCCGACGCGCAACGCGGTCGAACTCGGGTCCTAGTCTTCTCTATTACGCGCCCTACAGCTTGATCGATGGCGGAGCGACCGTGTGTCGGGTCCACTCCTCGATCGTCGACTCGAGTCCGAACCGGCGGATCACCGCACGGAACTCTTTCTCGGCATCCACGCCAGGCACCACTCCCCCGTCACGCCGCAAGCGTGCGCGGAGCGTGGAGAGGGCCTGTTCGAGTCGTTCGCTCGAAAAGGTGCGCCGCAGTCCAACCGCGATGGACTTTGCCTCGCCCGTCGAAACGTCGACGAAACGATCGATCTGCCGTGAAAGGTCATCGAGCCACTCAGGCGCCCCGACGTCGTCGGACCGCCCCCCGAACGATCCGGGGAAAGCGTTCATCGCTCCTCCTTGCCGCACCTTGATCGCTGGGGACGGTACGCGTCCGACCCCCAGGATTCATGAAGCTCAGCAGCGATCGGATCGATCTGCGACCATCATGAATCGTACGGGCCAACCGGCGGCATCAGCTCGGATCAACTCGAAGATTAGGTGCGGGGGGCGGTGGACGCAACATCGAAGGTCGAAGGGGGTGGGAATACCCAAGCGCCCAGGGGTGCCGCCCGCTCCACCCCAGTGGTCCCCGGAAAGCTCCCTGCCCTGTCGTAAAGCCATTCGTGGCCTAGGATTGCGAACGAAGCCGCCTCGCGAAGGTCGGCGTCGACCCCGTGCTCCTCCTCCCGGAGGCGTTCCACGGGCGCCCGGAGCGCCGAGCTGAGTTCCGTGAGAAGGCGGCGGTGATGAGAACCCCCGCCCCCGACGAGTACTCGCTCCGGTCGCCGCCCCACCCCGAGCTCATCGATGGTGCGAG
>JAQBGV010000019.1:0-3316 GCA_032128395.1 Planctomycetota bacterium
GTTCGGCGGTCAGTCCGGCGCGGTGGTTGTGTATCGGTACGAGCCGCTATCATCGTCCTGGCTTGAAGAAGATGTTCTGCGTGTGTTGCCGATGGCCAAGAAGCGCGGCGTTTCGATGGCCAGCCGCGCGCTGTGACCGGCCCCCTCCCCAGTCTCCTCCCCGGATTTCGTCAGCCGTCGAGGAGCGGCTCGAGGTAGGCCACGGCCTCGAGGAACGATCCCCCCTCGACGATGCGGACCAGGTCGATCGGATTGAAGTTCCTCCCGCAGCGGAAGCACCGCCCGAGGTTGGTCCGCGGGTTCGTTGCGGTGCGGAACTCACTGCAGAGCGGACAGAGGAAGCGCAGGAATCCTTCGCGGTGCTTTGTCGGGACGCCGAGCTCCGCGAGCACGCGCTCGATCGGGACGCGATTGCGCAGCTCGCGGAGCCGAGCGGGCGGGATCACGGCTGCTCTTCCTCCTTCGGTCTCCCTTTCTCCTTTCCCTTCCCCTTCGGCGGCCGCTGCGCCCGCCGCTTCTCCTCGCGCCCCTTCGCCTCCTTCAGGCGGTAGGAGTCCCCCTCGATCTTGATCACCTCGGCCTTGTGGATGAGTCGGTCGATCATCGTCACGACGCAGGTCGAGCTCGGGAACACCTCTCCCCACTCGGCGAAGACGCGGTTGGTGGTCAGGACGATCGACTTCTCCTGGTAGCGGCGGTTGATGATCTCGAAGAGCAGGTCGCCGTGCCGGCTCGAGGAGGCGAGATAGCCGACCTCGTCGATGACGAGGATCCGCCAGTGGCAGTACTGCTTGAGCTTGCGGGTGAGCGCGCTGCCGGTCTCCTGCGCGGCGAGATCGTTGAGGAGCTCGCTTGCGGTGACGAATCGGGCGGTGTGGCCGCGGAGGATCGCCTGGTAGGCGAGGTTCTTGGCGATCATGGTTTTGCCGACGCCGTTCTGTCCGACGAGGATGACGTTGGCGGCCTCTTCGACGAAGCCGAGGCGGAAGACCTCCTCGAGGTGCTCGTGGTCGAGCGCCTTCGGCCAGGTGGCGTCGAAGTCGGCGAAGGGCTTGAAGCGGCCGAGACGGGCGTTGCGCAGTCGGCGCTCGAGGCCGCGTCTCGCGCGGTCCTCCTCCTCGATCTGGACGACTCGCGGGAGCCAGGGGGCGTCGAGGAACTCATCGAGTCGCTCGCGGAGACCGCGCAGGCCGAGGGACTCGAGTCGGCGGTCGAAGTCATCGGGAGTGGCGGTCGTCGTGCGGGTCATCGATCCTCCTTCGGGTTGGAGAAGCTGTCGTACTGATCGAGGGAGTGCGGGGTGAAGTCGAGCTGTGCGAGGCGCGGGTCGTCGGGGAGCGAGAGCGGGAGAGCCGGAGGCGCTCCCGCGGCGTCGCGATTGCGCTCGAGGATGTGACGGACCGCCGCGGGGTGGGCCGCGCCGTGGCGGAGCGCCTCGACGATAGCGGCCTCGAGTCGGGCGGCGCCGTAGGAGCGCAGGAGCACGCGGAGCTCGGCGACCGGACGCCCGAGCGCGATGTGCTGGGCGGCGAGCCGCTCGAGGAGGGTGGCGCTCGAGGGGACGAGTCGGGCGAGGAGGTCGCTGCGTCTCGCCTTGCGGGCGTGGCGCTTGGCGGACTCGAGCTCCGCGAGGTGTCGAGGGTCCTCGATCTGCTGGTCGCGATCGAAGGAGCGGGGGTGGGAGGCGATGACGTCGTTGCCGTCGAAGATGCGGACGCGGTCGAGATCGGCGAAGAGAACGACCAGTTTGCGAGTGTGGGTATGGGGAACGGAGTAGTCGTTGAGGTCGAAGCGGAGGTAGGGGGTTTTCCCGGAGCGGAGCTCGAGTCGCTGGTCGCAGGGGAAGTCGGTTTCGGGGAGGGGGCGCAGGGCGGCGCGGTCGCGCACGAGGGCATCGGCGACGGTGAGGTCGCGGTCCTCGGGCCAGCGTCGCTCGAGCGCGACGGTGGCGCACCACTCCGCAGCTTGCCGGTTGGCGTCATCGAAGCTGTCGAAGGAGCGTGCGGGGAGGAAGTTGTCGCGGAGGTAGCGGATGGCGCGCTCGACGCGCCCCTTTTCGTTGCCGCGGTAGGGGGCGACGGGTCGGGGCTCGAAGCGGTAGTGCCCGGCGAAGGCGAGGATCTGCGGGTTGAAGCGGATCGCATCGCCCTCGCGATCGAGGACGACACTTTTCAGGTTGTCGTAGAGACAGGTGCGTGGAACCCCCTGGAGAGCTCGGAAGGCGAGTTGGTGCCCGGCGAGGAAGAAGGCGAGGTGGAGCCCCGGGAAGAAGCGCACGAAGATGGCGCGGGAGTAGGCGAGGACGACGACGAAGGCGATGAGGGGGCGACGAGCGCGGCCGATCTGGATGTGTCCGAAGTGTCCCCAGTCGACCTGAGCCTGTTCGCCGGGGAGGGTCCGGAGGCGCAGGTACGCCTCGGCGGGACGTGCGGGTCGGTAGCGGGCGACGAGAGTGCGGAAGTGATCGGGTCTGCCGTCGTAGCCGCGCTCGCGGACCATCTGGAAGAGACGGGCCGCCGAGAGTCGCGGGTACTTGTGGAGGGTGGCGACGATGAAGGGGACGAAGGGATCGACCTTGGAGGAGCGGACGATGGCGGGGCGAGGAGCGCCGTCGCGCTCGAGGACGCGGCGGACGACGGAGTGGTGGAGCCGGAGGTGGCGGGCGATGGTACCGGGGGGCCACTTCTCGGCGTGAGCGAGGCGGAGAATCTCGGCACGAAGAGCGGGAGGGATCATCCAGGGTCCTCTCCGGAGTGGAAGACGAAGCGTGCGAGGGCGGGGAGCGGCCGCCGGCACACGCAGCAGGTCCGAGCCGAGAAGGATGCGCAGGCGGGGACCGCCCCCGGTGCGACCTCGTCGGTCGGGCCGGCGGCGAGGGATACGGGAGGGGTCGCGGGAGCGGAACCCTGATGAGTCACCGAAGCCCACCGACGGAGGCGGTAGAGCACTTGTCGGAGGCGGTGGTTGAGACGACCGAGGGGCGAGCTCTGATGTCGTCGCGAAGCGCGGCGGATGGTGTCGGCGCGGCGGGCCTTGCGACAAGGATCGCTGCAGTAGCGGTTACCGCGATCGCAGCGGGAGCAGATCGAGACGAGGGTCCCGCAGAGATCGCAGGAGAAGAGGCGGCCCATCCCGCTCCGTGAGCACAGCTGGACAGGCGCAGTCGGTGAGGGGAGACTGGGCCGGTCCTTTAGTGACGAGGAACTCCCCGGCCGAAAGCCAAATCAGCGGGGGGTTCCTCTTTTTCGTGCCCTCACCGCGAGGCGGGGACGCTACGGGAAGGGGCGATGGGCGGCAAGCGCAGGTTGGGGTAGCG
>JAQBGV010000020.1:0-3081 GCA_032128395.1 Planctomycetota bacterium
CCGAGCGATCCACCCCCCGAGCTCCGGATCGACGCGATCTTCGGTACGGGACTCACCCGCGCCCCCGAGGGGATTCACCGCCTCGCGATCGAGCACCTCGTCGCGGATCCGGTCCCGGTTCTCTCGGTCGACATCCCCTCCGGACTCGATGCGGACCTCGGGATTCCCCTCGAGCGGGCGGTCGAGGCGACGGTCACCGTGACGCTCGGCCTGCCGAAGAGCGGATTCCTCGCTCCGGGGGCGGGGCGCTTCACAGGAGAGCTGCGGTGTGTTCCCATCGGGGTATCCTGGCGCGATCTTCCCGAGGGGCTCCCCGCCTTTCCTCCGGTCCCCCACCGACTTCGGCCCGCGGGGGACCGCTTCGAGATCGCAACCGGGGCGTAGGAGGCGCACGAAGCGTGACACAACCGTTCATCTGCAACTGCGGCGAGGTGATCGACGTCGTCCGAATTCCCTCGGGTGAGGGGTTCATCTGCCCGAGCTGCTCGGGAGAGTCGAGCCTCGAAGAGGAGGACCCCCGTCTGATCACTCCCAGCGAACGGGGCGGTGGCGTCTACGATGAGCTTCTGCGGGAGCGTCTCGCGACCGCGGGAGGTCTTCCGGCCGCCACCCCGCGGGCGGGTTCGCCGAACCCAGGGAATATGGTCTCCGCCGTCGAGGAGACGACGGCGATCCCGATCCCCGGATCGCGGACGCCCGGCGGAAGAATCCACGAGTTCCCCGACCGCAGCCAACCGACCCCTGCCATCGCCGCCGACGGCAGCCTTGCCACTGGGAGTCGGATCGGAGTGTTCCGTATCGACCGTATCCTCGGCCGGGGTGGCATGGGGGTGGTCTACGAAGCGTTCGACACCCAGCTCCAGCGCACCGTGGCTCTCAAGGTCCTCGGCGACGAGTACATGCGCGAAGTGGAGCACGTCGATCGCTTCCATCGAGAGGCGCGCTCCGCTGCCGCCCTGTCGCACCCCAACATCACGCACATCTACGGGATGGGGACCGACCACGGAATTCATTGGTTCGCGATGGAACTCGTCCGCGGCCGCACTCTCGCCCAGGTCATCGATGAGGACGGTCCGCTCTCCCCCGAGCTGGCTCTCGAGTATCTCCATCAGGTAGTGCTCGGCATGCGCGCCGCCCACGACAAGGAGATCATCCACCGCGACCTCAAGCCGACGAACCTGATCGTCTCGGAGCACGGGCTCGTCAAGATCACCGACTTCGGGCTGGCGAAACTGGTGACGAGCTCGGTCGACATCACCGCTACCGGCATCGTGATGGGGACCCCGCTGTACATGTCCCCGGAGCAGGGGCGAGGGGATCCCGTCGATCATCGATCCGACATCTACTCGCTCGGCTGCACCTTCTTCCATCTCCTCTCCGGTGCCCCGCCCTTCGACGGGGATACGGCGATGGCGGTGATCGTGCATCACATCACCGGGGAGGTCCCGGCGCTCGAACTCCCCGAAGGGGCGGGAGACCGTGCGGCACGGATCGTCTTGCGGATGATGCAGAAATCGGTCACCGAGCGATTCCAGGACTACACCGAACTCCAGCAAGCGGTTACCGCGGCGCGAAGCACGACGACGAAACTGGACTTCGGCGTCCGCGGTCGGATGATCCTCGTCGCCGCGCACCCGGACCCGACCGGGGCGATCGACCCGATGAGTCTGAAGCAACTGTCGGTCGCCGACGTGAACCTCGGCCTCGGCCGCCACGAGAAGGCGCTCGCCCTCTACGAGAAGGTCCTCGCAGACCACTCGGAGCTCGAAGTCGAGCTGAGTTTCCGCATGCTCAAGATCCACCAAAAAGCCGGGAACGAGGCCGCGGAGAACGCCATCTACCGCCGCATCCTCGAGCTCTCCGAGCATCCTGCGGAGCGGACCTACTGCCGGTGGAAGTTGCTCCGGAAGCACCTGCGCAGCTGCGTCGCGGTGGTCAGGGACTCGCGGGAAGCGCTCGAGCAGCTCCTCGGTGAGGAGATCCCGCCCGAGATCCCCACCAAGCGGCTCTGCTCCCGACTCGGGCAGTTCCGCGAGTTGGAGGAGCGCCTCCGAGAAGACCACGCGGGGGGGATCCTGCTGATCCGGAAGAGCGGAGACTTGCAGATCGAGCTGGATTGAGCGCAGAGAGCGGGATTTTCCGTTCCCGAACCGACCCGCCCAGCCGATACGATGAGGGACGACCGTGACGTGAGTAGTGATGAGGACCGCGAACGAGGAGGCCTAGCGTGCTCGGAATTCTGGAGAAGATCGTCTATGGCCTGACCGCCCTCGCCTTGATCGTGCTCGTCGGAGGACTGGTGATGTACGGGCTCCCGAGCACGACCCCATCGATCGCGATGGAGTCCCGCATCATCGATCAGAACGCACTCGATGCAAAGTTGAACGCCGACCAGAAGAACCGACTCGACGTCGCGATCCGCGGACTCGACGAGAGCGATGACGGCAAATTGGTACCGCGGGAAGATGGCAATCGCGCGGCGAAGCGCACGCTCTACGAAGTCGACGAGGATCTCTTCGACCGTCTCGGAAACTTGAACGACTGCATCAGCGAGCTGAGCTTCGCCTCGAGCAAAGTTCAAGAGGACGGCACCCTCAAGGTTTTCGACATCCAGGAGGGGAGCCTACTCCAGAAGGTGGGGCTGGCCGACAACGACATCCTCGAACGAGTCGATGGCCTGAAGATCGACTTCGGAAACGTCTCCGGCTGCCGTGACAGCTGGCAGAAGTGCCTGCAGAGGCTCGAGGTCGGCGATCCGATCGTGGTCGAGATACGCCGCAACGGCGCAAGGCACCACCTGATCGTGTCTCCATCGTTTTAGGCCCGGCCTCCGATGAGGCACCGTCTGCTGCGTTGCGGGGCGCCGCCCGATCCAGGCCTTCATGTGGTTGATTTGACCAGATGAAGCTGGGTGATGGGATGATGGGACTGGCTCGCCGCAGGTGATGCCTTCTATGAGAGTTTCTGGGTCAAGACGTTTCCGCGGCTCTTTCTCTTCTTCCTGACTCACTTACCTTTCGCCAGCGGGGGGGGCCGCCGGGGAGCGGGCTCTCATCCCACCAGAGCCCGCTCCTCGGCGGT
>JAQBGV010000021.1:0-13744 GCA_032128395.1 Planctomycetota bacterium
TGCGGACAGTTCATCGGCTTGAGCAGGTAACCGTCGATCTCCCCCGTCGCGAGTCGATTCGAGAGTTCCGCGCAAGTACACCCTTCCTCCGCGAGCATCGACAGGTGCTCCGAGTGGATCAGAGGCGGGTACTGGCTCTCCCGGTAGTAGGGAAAGTGGCCGCTCGTCCGGTACAGATCGAGTTTCCCGACGTGCGGCGTGTAGACGGTGTGATACCCCTGGGCGTCGAGCTCGCCGCGGATGAAGTCCTCGAGCTCCCGTCGGACCACGGCGCCGGCGGGAAGCCAGAGGACGAGGCCCTGTCCCACCGCCTCGTCGATGCGGAACAGCGAGAGCTTCCGCCCGATCACCCGGTGGTCGCGGCGCTTCGCTTCTTCGAACTGGGCGAGCTGCGCTTCGAGCTGTTGAGGATGCGGGAACGCAGTTCCGTAGACCCGGGTCAGGCGATCGGAGTCGGCGTCTCCGTGCCAGTAGCTGGAGGCGACGCTCATCACCCGAAACGCAGCGATCCGCTGGGTCGATGGGACGTGCGGTCCGCGGCAGAGGTCTTCCCAGTTCGCTCCCGGTGAGCCGGTCGCGTACCAGGAGAGAGTCTCGGCCCCGCCTTCGATCGCCCTCTCCGCGTTGTCGAGTTTGTACTTGCTCCCCTCCCCCCGGAGCTTCGCAAGCCCTTCTTCGGGGGGCAGGTCGTAGCGGGTGAACGGACGGTCCTCCTCGATGATCTTGGCCATCTCGGTCTCGATCGCCGCGAAATCATCGGTCGAGAGCGAGCGTCCCTCCGGCATCGCGATGTCGTAGTAGAAGCCTTGATCGGTGGGAGGGCCGTAGACGAGCTGCGCCTCGGGGACGATCCGTTGGATCGCCTCCGCCATCACATGCGCGCAACTGTGCCGAAGGAGGAACAAGCAATCCTCGGAGGGGGCCTCCGACTTCCGCCCCGCGGTGACGATCGAGAGCGTGGAGTCCCTGGTGATCGGGTGTCGGAGATCGACCAATTCTCCATCGAGTCGAGCCCCCAGGGCGGCCTTGGCGAGCCCCGGTCCGATGTCGGCTGCGACCTGGGCGGGGTCGACCACGCGCGGGTACGTGCGCTGACTACCGTCCGGAAGGGTGATCGTCGGCATCCTGGGCTCCAAGGGAGAATCCACTGCTCGCGGCGATGGATTCTAGCCCGCGCGATTCAGGAACGTCGAGCGTGAATCGTGTTTCTCGCGGTCCATCGAGTACACCCTCTCGCGAGGCACGGTCGATCATGCACGGTGACCGGTCGAGTTTCCGGTGGTGACGGCCCGGTACGGGATCTAAGGTAGACCCCACGGTAGCCCTGTTCGGGCTCCCAGCGGTCTGGGCACATCAGATGTCAAAGCTCCTGGACGTCGACGAGGCACGTCGCACGAGGAGGTAGAGCATGCGATCGAGAGTCACCACCCATCCTACCGCAGTGGCGCTCGTCACCATCTTCGTCGGCGCCGTGGGAGTGTTCCTCTCATCCCCCGTATGGAGCCAGGGAGGGTGCGCCAACCCGAGCCCGTGGTCGGTGAGCGGAACGGTCAGCGACTCTGCCGGCGCCCCGTTCCAGGGAGTCGATATCGATCTGTACGACGGAGCGGGCAACCCGATCGATCTCTCCCAGGACTTCACACTCGTCGACGGCACCTTCGAAATGTTCATCTGCGAGGCGATTTCCGTTGGGCTCTACGACCTGACCTTCACCCCTCCGGCGGGTTCACCCCACTTTCCGGCGGAGCTTCTAGGGGTGTTCGTGGCAGGACCGGGGATCACAGTATCCCTGGTGATGCTCGACCCCGCCTCCGTGATCACCGGAGTCGTGTTCGACGAGCAGGGGATCGGGATCGAAGAGGTCGATCTCGACTTCATCGATTCTTCCAGCGGGGTCCCGGTTCCGTTCCCGGGAGATGTCACTGACGCCTCCGGGGAATTTTCCGTACTGGTGATCCCGGGGAACTATGACATCTTGATCCGGGAGACGCTCTTCACGTCCCCGACTGGTCCGTACGTTCCGATCCTGTTGCTCAATCGCCCCCTCTCGGTTTCCACCCATCTCGGGACGATCACGCTCCCGGACGGGATCATCCTCACGGCCACGGTCACGGATGCTGTCGGCGCTCCCTTGCCCGGCGCTGACCTCGACGTCATCGACCCGAGCAGCGGAGCGCAGGTCGTCCTCCCGAACATGACCGACGTCACCAACGGTTCGGGCAACTTGTCGGTTCTCGTCCCCGCCGGGAGCTGGGAGCTCGAGTTCTCACCACCGACGGGCTCGTCGCTCGTCGCCCAATTGCTCGAGGTCGACGTCGTCGCGCCGGGACCGATCTCGATCGGAACGATCTCGCTTCCAGAGGGGGTTCCGGTGAGCGGGACCACCCGGGACCCGAATGCAGCGGTGGTCCCCAGCGTCGATCTCGACTTCATCATCTCCGCAACCGCGGTCGAGATCGCCACGGCGGACGACAACGCAGACCTCCAGGGGAACTTCTCCGTGCAGGTTGTCTTCGACACCTACGACATCCAGTTCAAACCGATCTTCGCCACCGGGCTCGCTCCGATCGAGATTCCGTCGGTCGATGTCGTGGGCGCGACCATCCTCGGAGACGTCACTCTGCCGTTCGGCAATGCGCTCACCGGAACTGTCACCAACAGCGGAGTTCCGCTCGAGGGTGCGATCGTGACTCTCTCCACCGGCGGCGCCCTCGCCGTCGTCCACGGGAACCGGACCGATCTGCTCGGGGCCTACGCACTCCGACAAGTGCCCGGATTCTACGACGTCACCGTATCGCCGCCGGCGGGGGCCGGACTCTCGCCGGTGGTGGTCCCCGGAGTCGACCTGTCCCAGAACCCGGTGGTCGATGTCGATTTCGGAGGTCCGGCCGCCCCACCCCCGGTCACGTCTCTTGCCTGCTCGGCGAGTGGATCGGATGCCCTTCTCTCTTGGCAGAACGGGGCACTCGACTACGACGGGATCGAGATCCGACGTGACACGACGTTGATCGTCACGCTCGGAGGGAGCGCCACTGCGTTCGTCGACCCCGGCCTGGCGAGCGGATCGTACGACTATTCCGTCCGCCCCCTACGCGGTGGGATGGTGGCAGCAGATTCGCTCTGTCTGGTCGTCATCGGCTCTGTCACTCTTCCGTTCATTCGAGGGGACAGTGGTGGAGACGGTCAGCTCAACATCGCGGATGCCGTGGCGATCCTCAATGGATTGTTCGTCGCGGGGACTCCCCCCTCGACTTGCGCAGATGCTGAGGATGTGAACGATGACGGGCAGGTGAACATCGCGGATCCGGTGTTCCTCCTCGCGTACCTCTTCTCGGGTGGGCCGGATCCGTTCCCCCCCTTCCCCACGCCCGGGCCCGATCCGACCGCCGACTCGCTCCTCTGTCTCTAGGCCCCCGAATGATCGGAGGACGTGGTGGCGGACGCGGATGCGGTCTCGAACCTCGGCATTCTCCACGCGGACCTCGACGCGTTCTTCGCGGCCGTGGAAGTGATCGACGATCCGAGTCTCGCGGGCAAGCCCCTGATCATCGGTCACCCGGGTCGCCGGGGGGTCGTCTCCACCGCGAGCTACGAGGCGCGTCGATTCGGAGTCGGCTCCGCGATGCCATCGGTGGAAGCGATGCGTCGCTGCCCCGGCGCGATCTGGCGCGCCCCGCGAGGAGGGCGGTACTCGGCGGCCTCTCGAGAAGTGATGGCGATCTTCCGACGCTTCTCCCCGGTGGTCGAACCACTCTCTCTCGATGAGGCATTCCTCGATGTCGCAGGTTCACGACGGCTCTTCGGAACCGCGGTCGCGATCGCCGAGCAGATCCGAGCCGTGGTACGCAGCGAGACCGGGCTGGTCGTCTCGATCGGCGTCGCGGAGAACAAGTTCCTCGCCAAGGTCGCGAGCGACCTCGGAAAACCCGACGCCCTGACCGTCGTCCCCGAGGGCGGAGGTGCCAGGTTCCTCGCGCCGCTCCCCCTCCGCCGGCTCTGGGGAGTCGGTCCGCGCACGGCGGAGCGGCTCCTGGAACTGGGACTTCGGACCATCGGGGACCTCCAACGGCTCGAGGAAGAGTTCCTCGCCCGCCGGCTCGGAGAATCCAGCGGTCGGCATCTCTTTCGACTCGCTCAGGGACTCGATTCCCGGCAGGTCGAATCGGGACGAGAGGCCAAGTCGATCTCCACTGAGTCGACTTTTGCGACCGACATCCGGGGCATCGATGAAGTCGAGAACTTCCTGTTCGCGGCCGCCACCGAGGTCGGCCGCTCCTTGCGCAAGGAGGGGTGGCTCGCGCGCACCGTCGAACTGAAAGTGCGCACCGGGAGTTTCCGCACCTGGACCCGATCGCGTACCCTCGTGCGCCCGACCGATCTCGCCGAGGATCTGTTCGAGGCGGCCCGCGAACTCTTCCTAGAGCGTATCGATCTGGACGGAGAAGGGGTCCGGCTGCTCGGCGTCGGCGGTTCGGGACTGGTACCGGCGGATGTACTCCAACAGGAGACTCTGTTCCCCGAGCCGGCACGGGAGCGCGCGGACCGAGCAGAGCGGTTGGTCGATCAGATCCTCGCCGAACAGGGGCGCGACGCCATCGGCCCCGCACGACTGCTCCGGCGCGGAAAGGCCGGACCGCAACTAGACCCGGATCGCCCCGAGCGGCAGCGCCCCGACGTTCGTGGTATCGGGGAAGAAGGAGTTCATCGTGCTCCGACTCCACCCCCCCACTCTCGCTGAACTCGATCAGCGGATCCTCCTCGCCCGGGACGCGCCGCTGTCCTACCGGAGCGAGGCGGTCGGGGTTACTTTGTCAGCGGCGGATTCCACCGTGGAAATGCAAGTGCCCACCGACTACGTCGTCGGGGAGTGGGAAGTCGAGCTCGGGCGGGGGGAGGCCTGCTATCTGGCGGCGCGTTCCGCTCTCGAGCGGTGGGAACAGTTCCCCGGCGAGCTCGTCGAGATCCACCCCGCGCATGCTCCCATCGCCTCGGGCACCGTCGTCGCACTCTCTGCGCGCGCGGCACCGTTCCACATGGATCTCGCCTGCCGCATCGTGGGTAAGGTCGAATCGGAGAGCGGCGATGGCTCTCTGGCGGTGCGGCGATTCGGATTCTCCTACGGCACGATCGAAGGGCACGTCGAGCGAGGAGAGGAGATGTTTCTCATCGAACACCGGGGCAGCGACGATGTCGTGACGTATCGGATCCTCGCGATCTCTCGCTCCGCTCACCCGCTCGCATGGATCTTGCAACCATGGATCCGCTCCTTGCAGCGACGGTTCGGCCGCCTCTCGAGCGCGGCGATGCGACGCGCGTGCGACTCCCCCGCTGATCTCCCGGCGCCTCGGGAGCTCCGTCGCCGACCTTCGTTCGGGCTCCCTTGGATCGGCGCGCTCATCTTCGCCGCGATCACTCTGTCCCTCACCCCTTCGCTCGCCGCGACGCTCCTCGCGTTCGCGCCCCTCGTGGTCTTGCCTGCTGCCCGCGCACTCCTCCCGGGGGGGTGGCTGCGAAGCGCGACGGCGTCGGCGACGTGGCTCGGCTGCGCGACCGCGCTCGCCCTCGCTCCCGCCTTGGGGACCGGTCTGGTAGCAGCCCTCTTCACCCTCCCGTGGCTCATCGCGACCGGTGCGGTCGCGATTCGAGCGATCCACGCCATCGTTGGCGGCAGGCGGGAGAGTCACGCGGAGTTCAGTACACTCCTCGGACTCATCCTCCTCCCGGTCGGGAGCGCCTGGGCGACGATGTTTCGGTTCGGCTCGTGGCCCGGTGGCTTTCCCGATCCGGTGCCGCTGCTGACCGCACTTCACTTTCATTACGCGGGTGCTGTGCTCCCCATCGTCCTCGGCCGGGCGGTGGCCGCGACCGCCCCGAGACTCGTGCGCCCTCTCGCCCTCGCCTGGCTCGGGCTGACCAGCGCCGTCGCGGTGGGAATCTCGTTCTCACCTCTCCTCGAGGGTCTCTCCGCGGTAGCGTTGCTCGCGCTCGCCGCAGTGGTCGCTGGGTTCCAGCTCCGCGCCGGCCTCCGGACGCGGAGCGCACTCGGGGGATTCCTGCTCGTCATCGGCAGCGCTGCGCTGCTCTCGGGCATCGCGCTCGCCGGTACCTATGCGATCGCGGAGGCGCTCGGCGCTGCACGCGGAGCCGAGGAGTACTCCGGGGGCGGGCTACTCGGGTGGGGGCAGATGGTGCCGTGGCACGGAACCACGATGGCGGTCGGATTCGCATTGTGTTCGGTACTCGGCTGGGATGCGGCCCGGGAGTCCTCACCGGCTTCGGCTTCTGAGTCAGCTCCTCAATCGAGCACGGATGAGCTCCGCGATCTCGGTCGCTCGTAGGGGCCCATCTTTCTGTCGGCGAAAACTGCCGATAGCGATCGGTCCGAGCTCCGGATCGCTCGGAAGACGACCGTGGGAACCGCGGACGAGGGATGCGTCGGTCGGGACAAGATCGAAGAGGGTGCGGAACCCGAGCCGCTTGCGCAGCAGTCGTGTCGCGATCCGAACGCGGGGCGCGACGATCTTGGGGTCGACGAAGAGTTCGGCCGGGTCGAAGCCAGGCTTGCGGTGGATGTCGACCGTCGGCGCGAAGTCGGGACGACGGGACTCCTCCAGCCAGTAGTGATACGCGAACCAGTTCTCCGGCGCCGCGACCAGGACGAACTCCCCCGAGCGCTCGTGGTCGATCCCGAATTCGCGCTGCTCCCGACGATCGAGGACCCGTTCCACCCCGTCGAGATGGAGGAGCGCCTCGCGGACCGCTCCGAGGTCGCCGGCGTCTTGGACATAGATGTGGGCAACCTGGTGGTCACAAACCGCAAACGCACGGCTCGCCCCTGCATCGAGGAGTTCCCCGTGCCCGGTCGATTGCACCCGGAGCAGTCCACGCTCGCGGAGGTGTCGGTTCAGATGGATCGCGTGGGACACCGGCTCGATCCCGTACTCACTCAGAACGAGCACATCGCGACCGCTCGCGCGAGCGGTTTCGATGAGCGGGGCGATGGCACGATCGAGCGAACCGACCGCGGCCCGAGACCTCGGATCGTCGGGGCCATAGCGCTGATGGGCGTAGTCGAGATGGGGGAGATAGACCAGCGCCAGATTCGGGTCGTGATCCTCGATGACCTTTCCCGCCGCGGTCGCGATCCAATTCGTCGATTCGATCCCCGCTCCCGGACCCCAGAATCGATGCAGCGGAAAGGCGCCCAGTTCCCGCTCTAGCGACTCCTTCAACTCCGGGGGCTCGGAGTAGAGCCCCGGCGCCTTCCCACCGTCCGCGTGGTACTCGGGGCGCGGCGTGATGGAGATCGCAGCACCGCTGTACATGTTGAACCACCAGAAGAGCTTCGCGCAGACGAATCCTGCATCCTCCCGCGCAGCTCGCTCGTAGAGTTTCTCTCCCTCGATCAGATGATTCGACTGGAGCCAGAAACGCACCTCCGCGGTGTCGCGGTGGTACCAACCGTTCCCGACGATCCCGTGCTCTCGTGGGAGTCGCCCCGTCAACAGTGTCGCTTGCACCGGGCAGGTCACGGCGGGGAACACGGTCTCCAAGGGAGCGGTGAAGCCACTCTCGGCGAGTGCGCGCAGACCGGGTGCATCGGCGAGGTCGTGGGGCCGGAGTCCGACCGCAATCGCGACGAGGGCCTTCACGGCCGCGCGCCCCGCCCCCAGTCGAGCAGGAGAGCGCAATTCATCCCGTGCACTCTTCCTCGAGATCCGAGGAGACCCCGGCGGGGTGGAGCCCGGCCTCGGTCGGGAAGTGCTCAGCCACGATCTGGCGGAAGTCTGCGCGGTCCGCCGCGCGACTGACCGCCGCGCGAAACTCGCGAGCCCCCGAAACGCCCGAGAGATATCGGCATGCGAACTTGCGCATCAGCACCGTCCCCCACGGGTCGCCCTGTTCTTCGACGAGGCGGTCGTGGTGGCGCAACAGCTGGTCGCGCTGCTCGGTGATCGTCGGAGGCGGTGGCACCGGCTCCCCGCGAAGCGCCGCCGTGATATCGCGAAACACCCACGGTCGGGAGAGCGCCGCTCGTGCCACCATCACTCCCGCGGCTCCCGTTCTGCGGAGGATGCGCAGCGCCGACTCCGGTCCATCGATGTCGCCGTTCGCGATCACGGGGATCGAAACGGAGGAGACGACCTCCGCGAGTCGATCCGGATCGACGCCCACCCCGTACCCGTCCCCCGCGGTCCGCCCGTGCACCGTCACGGCCACCGCGCCGCCGGCCTCCGCGGCGCGGGCGACCTCAGGGGCGGTGATCTGGTTCGCGGAGGGCCCGAGCCGCATCTTCGCGGTGACCGGAACCGTGCCTGCGCCTCGGACCGTCGCCTCCACCAGTCGACCGACGGTCGCCGGATCGCGCAGTAGCGTGGCCCCAGCCCCCTGCTTGCCCATGATCCGCTTCTTCGGGCACCCGAAGTTCAGATCGATGAGCGAAACTCCGAGGTCGACAAGTCTTCGCGCCGCTTCTTCCAGCATCTGCGGCTCGCGATCCCAGAGTTGGACGCCGAGGGGTCGGGGTTCCGCGGTCACCCCTCGGAGACGATCGGGGGGGAATTTCCCGAGGACCCAGCCGCCGGCCGAGACCATCTCGGTGAAGATCAGCCCACAGCCTCCGTACTCCCGCACGATCGATCGGAACACGAGGTCGGTGAACCCCGCAATCGGAGCAGCGAGCACCGGGCTCGCGAGTTCGAGGGGACCCAGTCGCAGCGGTCGAGCCTCAGTCGCTCTCGGTGGGCGCACGATTTTCTCCAAGCACGATCACTCCCGAGCCAATTCTCACACAAACTGTTCTCGCAGGACTCGCTAGGAGTCCATCGATGGCCCCGGCGCGGCCCCGACCGAGAAACGATAACGGAAAAGAGCCCGTTCACGCTATCTCTCGGCGAGCCACCCCCCGAATCCCGCACCTCCGCGAGGGGCTCGCACCTGGAGCGCTTCGAGGAGATGCCGCTCCTCCAGAGTTTCGGACTCCTCCAAGTCGGCGCAGGTCCGGCCGAGACGGAGCACCCGGGTGATGCCACGGGTCGAGAGTTCGAGATCGCGAGCACTCCCGATGAGAAGGCGTCGAGACCCATCGGAAAGAGGTGCCCACTTCTCGCGCGATTCCCAGGTGAGCGCCCGATTGGGGACAGACTGCCCCCGGGCTCGGCGGAACTCGGTCGCCCGAGCCACGGCCGCCCGGAGTGCCGCGGTGTCATCCTCGACTGCTCCCGAACGAAGGAGGGTCTCGCCCTGCAACCCCTCGACCGCGAGCCGCACATCGATTCGGTCGAGGAGCGGGCCGGAGAGGCCGTCGAGATAGCGGTGGATCCGGTCGGCGGAGCACCGACAGCGTCGTGTGGGGTGCGTCGCGTAGCCGCACGGACAGGGATTCATCGCGGCGATGAGGATGAACCGCGCGGGGAACACGAGCGTCCCGCTGCTCCGGGCGATCGCGATCTCCCCCTCCTCGACCGGTTCACGCAGCGCCTCCAGGCATCGTCTCGAAAACTCGGGGAGTTCGTCGAGAAAGAGGACGCCCCGATGCGCGAGGGAGATCTCGCCAGGGCGGGGAACCGAGCCTCCCCCCACCAATCCAGCCCACGAGACGGTGTGATGGGGAGCGCGAAACGGGCGTCGTCGCCGCAGGCCGTTTCCAGAGTGGATACCGGCGGCGGAGTGGATCCGCGTCACTTCGAGCGACTCGGAGTCATCGAGGTCGGGGAGGAGTGAGGGGAGGCGCCGGGCGATGAAGCTCTTCCCCGCACCGGGGGGACCGACGAGGAGCACGTTGTGCTGTCCGGCGGCGGCGAGAGCGAGGGCCCGCTTCTCGGGGCGCTGACCGAGGACGTCTCGAAAATCGGGGGGAGGGGGTTCGGAATTCGCTTCCGCCGGTGGGAGCTCCTCAGATGGCACCTTTCCGGTGATGACCCCGACCGCCCGGCGGAGCCCACTCACCCCCAGCGCAGCGGGCCCCGCGACCGCCCGAGCCTCCCCGAGGGACTCGAGAGGGACGATCACTCGCCGTAGGCCAGAGGCGCGAAGAGACGTCACGATCCCGATGGCCCCGGGGACAGGGCGGACCCTTCCATCGAGGGAGAGCTCACCGAAGCAGCCCCACCCCTCCCTCGGGAGGTCGACCTGCCCGCTCTCCGCGAGAATCCCCAGGGCGATGGGGAGGTCGAACACCGCCCCGTCTTTCTCGCAGCTCGCAGGGGCGAGATTGACGACGATCCTCTGCTCGGTCGGGTACCGGAAACCGCTGTTCTGGATCGCAGAACGGATCCGATCGCGACTCTCGCGAATCCCGGGGCCGGGGAGTCCTGTGATGATGAAGCTCTTGAGGGCGTTGATGATGTCGACCTCGATCTCAACCTTGCGGCCATCGATGCCGAGGACGTCACCGGAGATCACTCGAAACAAGAGACGGCTCCCCTCCGCTGGGAGGATCGTCGCCGACCGGAGAATAGCGCGCTCAGACTGCCGGGCCAACGGTCCGTGAGTCTGGCGCGTTGGCGTCTGAGTTGCAGCGGTGCTATCATTCCGATGGGAGCGGGAACACCGCCGCCGACGAAAGACCTTCAGTGGTAAGACCTTGTGGCGTTTGGTGTTCTGGTCCCGGACCTGAGAAGGAGCCTGAAATGCGGTGGATTCGTCACCGTGCGTTCGCGTCTCTCCTCGCGGCGGTCGCTCTGACGACCGTCGGCATCCTCCCCGCCCTGGCCCAGGATGCGGAGCGCACCACTCGCGAGGTCCTCGAGCGCTACGCCGATCGGAGCCTAGAGGAAGCATGGCGCGGCTCACGCGCTCTCGAGGCTCTCGGTGACGAGGCGGTGCCCTGGGTGCGCACGGCCCTCGGAGCGGAATCGGCGAACAGCCGCCTGATGGCCGCGAAGACCTTGATCTCGCTCGGGGAGCTGGAGGGGGTCGAATCCTCCCTGGTCGCGCTCGCCGAGGATAGCAGGCTACCACACGACCGACGCGCCGCGGCTCTGCGGCTGCTCTCCGACTTCTCCACCCCGACGGCCGAGAAAGCGATTCGGGCGATCCTCGACGCGGATGGACGCACCGATGCAGCCCTTCGGATCGCGGCAGCGACCTCGCTCTTCGAGATCAGCCGGGACCGGAGCGCCGCTCGCGAAGCCCTCCTTCCACTCCTCGATGTCGATGATTCCGAGGCGAGGGAGCCCGCGGCTCTCGCGCTGGCTCGCATGGGTCTCTTCGACGGCAAGGTGAAGGCGATTCTGCGCGACCTCGAACTCGAGCCGAGCCTCGAAGGGGACCAGGCGCGTCTCCTCCTCGAGCGGGACCGATTGATGCGCCGACTGGAGAAAGAGCAGGACAACGCTCCGCTCCCGCCGAACGCGGCGAACGAGGAACTCCACCAGCGCATCCTCAACCTCGAGCGCGAGCTCGAGCTGCAGAACGACCGCCTCTCCCGGGCGCAAGGTGCACGGCGCGTGACCACGGAGTTTCCGCTCCTCGCCGACCTCCTCGACCGGATCGAATACCTCTACGCCGACAGCGATCGGATCGACCGCCAGAAGCTGCTCGTCGCCGCCGCCAAGGGCATGGTCGACAGCCTCGATCCTTTCTCCTCATTCATGGACGCGAAGGACACGCGCGAGTTCTACGAGGGAATCTCCGGGGAGTACGCGGGGATCGGCGCACAGGTCGGCAAGGATCCGGACAGCGACTTCCTGCAGATCCTTCGGCCGATCTACAAGGGCCCCGCCTACGAGATGGGGCTCCTGACCGACGACAAGATCACCGACGTCGAGGGGTTGAGCACGCAGGGACTCCGGCTCGATGAGATCGTCAAGCAACTCAAGGGGACGCCGGGTACCGACGTCAAAGTGAAGGTCTTCCGTCGCGGGTGGAAAGAGCCCAAGGATTTCACGATCACCCGCCGACTGATCCACCTCGACTCGGTACGCCACGCGATGCTCCCGGCGGAGATCGGGTACATCAACCTCGCTCAGTTCGGGGACACCGCGGTCGAAGAGGTCGAGCGCGCGCTCGACGACCTCTCCTCCCAAGGGATGCGGGGGCTTATCCTCGACCTCCGTTACAACCCGGGGGGATATCTGCAAGCCGCTGTCGACCTCGTCGATAACTTCGTCTCGAATACGGAACTCCCGATCGTGACCCAGAGGTCTCCGAGTGGGCGCTTCGACACCACCCAGAAATTTGCGACCGAAAAAGTACGTGGGACCTGGCCCCTCGTCGTCCTCGTCAACGGCTCGAGCGCGAGCGCCTCGGAGATCGTCTCCGGCGCGCTACAGGACTTCCATCGGGCTTCGGTGATCGGCGAACAGACCTTCGGAAAGGGGAGCGTGCAACGTCTCCTCAACATGCCGAGGAAGATCAACGAGGAACTCGGGGGAGAGACGACCCTCCGCCTGACCGTCCAGTACTACTACCTGCCGAGCGGACGGTCGATTCACGCGAAACGCGACTCAGACGGCCGCGTGATCGAAAAGGGCGGGGTCAAGCCCGACGTCATCGTCGAGCCCGAGACCATCGCATTGTGGAGACTCGAGGCGATCGACAAGCTCGAGGAACAAGACCTCTTCACCGAATATCTCGACAACTACTACGCGGACAATCACGAGAAGTTCGTGCGGATCGCCCGAGACGGCGATGGCGGGAAGATCGAGTCCTACCCCGGATTCGAGGAGCACTTCCTCACTCGCAACGTCTCCAACGCCCCGATCGATGACATCCGGTATCGCCTGCGCAGCAAGATTCGTCGCCGGGTCGAGGATGAACGGGGACGGCAATTCGCCTGCGACTACAACGAAGACCGGCAGCTCCAAGGAGCGATCGTGGAGCTGATCAAGAAGCTCGACGGGAGCGCCGACACGGTCCCCGAGTACGAGACGTTCGCGAGGAAGTTCGAGACCGAGAAAAAGCTCTAGGAGGGATCTGAGCCGCCGTCCGACAGGACGTGAGCAAGCCGGCGACATCCGAATCGAGGTTTTTCGACAGCCTCCTCGTAGTCTGACTCGGAAGTCAGACCACGAACCGCTCGGACCCGAACGACAACACCGGCCCGAGAGCGATGCTCTCGGGCCGGTGTTGTTTCTTCGCGACGTGAAGGACGGGGGTAAGCTATCCGCTCCCGCCGCTCGCTCCGCCACGGCCGTCGCCCGAGCCACCCGAACCGCCGGGGCGCCCACCGCGCCGTCCGCCGCGGGGGCGATCCCCGTCCTCGTCGTCGCCGCCCCCTTCTTCGGGCTCCTGGAACGCGTCGTGGCCACTCTTCTGGACCTCCCGGAGCTTCTCGACCGCAGCCAGGACCTGGTCCCTGTCCTCGGCGAGCGCGGCCTTCTCGAGGGCGAGGAGACTTTCGACGAGCGTGATCATCTGCAGCCGGAATTCCTTGAGCTTCTTCAGCTGCTCCGCCTGGTCCTCGACCCTGGCGATGATCGGCGGGGTCTCCCCCTTGGCCTTGATCGCACCCGCCTGCATCGCGGGGAGCTCCTCGAGGATCTTGGCGAAGTCGCCGGACCGGACAGCGCGACGCATCGAGCGGAACCCTCGGTTCAGCTGCCCCATGCTCTGCTCCAGGACCGACTCCTGGTGCTGCTCTGGTTCTTCCTGAGCCTGGGCGATCGTCTGTGCGGAGAAGAAGATCAGAACCCCCGCGACGAGGAGGCATCCGGCGATCAAGACGGTGGCTGGTGTACGATAGGACATCGATTCATTCCCTCTCCTCCGGGGCAGCTGGGCCCCGAATTTCGATTCTCGG
>JAQBGV010000022.1:0-9507 GCA_032128395.1 Planctomycetota bacterium
GCGGCTCTGCCGCGAGCGTGTGGGGGCTGCGCGCCAGCCCCCTACGAAGCGTGCGTAGCGAAGCCTCGTTGGGGTGAATCGTGAGCGGCTCTGCCGCGAACGCGAGGGGGCTGGGAGCCAGACCCCCAAGAAGCGAGCGTAGCGAAGCCTCGTTGGGGTGAATCGTGAGCGGCTCTGCCGCGAACGAGAGGGGGCTGGGAGCCAGCCCCCCAAGAAACCAAACTAGCAGGATCAAAACATGGCGGACGCGGAGGCGATCGTGGTCGGGGGTGGGATCACGGGACTCGCCGTCGCCGCATCCCTCGCGGAGCGTGGGCGGTCCGTTCTCCTCCTCGAGGGATCGCCCCGCGTCGGGGGGACGATCGTCTCCGAGCGGAGTGACGGCTATCTCATCGAGTGGGGTCCGCACTCCGTACTCGCCTCCGCCGGTCCGGTCTTTCGACTCGCCCGCGCCGTGGGGCTCGCCGACGATTGGGAGCGCGCCGCGAAGACCGCCCGCAAGCGATGGGTGATGCGCGGGGGACGCCTCCGCGCGTTGCCGACCGGGCCCCTCGGGATCCTCACCTCCACGGCACTCCCACTCTCGGGGCGCCTGCGCCTCCTCGCTGAACCCTTCGTCCGCTCGCGGAGCCCGGATGAAGAGACGGTCGCCGAATTCTTCCGTCGGCGCTTCGGAGCATCCGTCGTGGAGCACCTCGCCGATCCGTTCGTCGGCGGAGTCTACGGAGGTCTGCCCGAAGAACTCGAGCTCGCGACGGCATTCCCCAGGCTCGCCCGCCTGGAGGATGAATCTCGCAGTGTTCTCATCGGCGCGCTCCGTGACGCTCGCACCTCCGCACCCGAGGACGCTCCGACCCGGCGTGGGACGTTCACGCTGCGGGAAGGGATGGAACAGCTGCCGCGGGCGATCGCGGCGCACCTCGACCGACTCGGGGTCGAGATGCGTCTCGGGTCGCCGGTCACCGAGTTGGGACAACGGGGTGGTAGGTGGCAGGTGGGCAACGCCGAGAGTGAGGAGGGGGAGCGCTGCTCCGCGAAGAGCCTCGTCATCGCGACCCCGGCCGCGGTGGCAGGGTCGCTCCTGTCCTCGACCGACCCCGAACTCGCCACTCTCGTTGGTGAGATCCCCACCGCGTCCCTCGCGCTGGTCTCGCTGGGGATCGACTGCCATCGCATCCCCGGCCCCCTCGATGGATTCGGGTTCCTGGCCCCGCGCGGGGGACCGCTGAGGATCCTCGGTGCGATCTACGACTCGAGTGTCTTCCCCTCTCACGCCCCGGAGGGAAAGGCGCTCATCACGGTCTTCATCGGAGGGCGCCGCCGCCCGGGGGACCTCGAGCTCGGCGATGCTGCGCTCGCCGAACTCGCCGTCGTCGATCTTGGCCGTGCGCTCGGCGGATCGATCGAGCCCGCACGGGTCGCGGTGCGTCGCTGGCGGGGCGCGATTCCGCAGCTCGTCCGCGGTCACCGTCGCCGAGTGGATCGCATCCGCGCGCGCCTCACCGGCCTGCCCGGCCTCGCTCTCGCCGGTGGTTGGCTCGGCGGGGTGTCGATGTCGGGGTGCATCGAGAGTGCGGAGCGAGCAGTCAGTGATCTCGAAGAGCGGAGGAACGACCGATGACCGACCACCCGCGCCGCATCGATCCGCGCGATCATGCCGTGTTCCGCCCGGAGAAGATGGGGAAGAGCGCGATCTTTCAGTCGGAGCGACTCCTCGTCGGGCTCAACGCATTCGAGCCGGGGCAGGAACACGCCCTCCACGCCCACGGAGGGATGGACAAGCTCTATTCGGTGATCGAGGGGAGCGGCCTCTTCCTCCTCGAGGGGGAAGCGGTCCGGATGGGGCCCGGCGATCTGCTCGTCGCGCCGGAGGGGGTGCCGCACGGAATTCGGAACGACGGGCCCGGGCGGCTGCTGGTGCTCGCGGTGCTCGCGCCGGGGCCTACGTAGCTGGACCGATTCCCCTCGTCCAGACCGTCCTCGAGTACAGCGGCGCAAACCCACACCGCACCGCGTTCCGGAGCGAAGTGGTCTCTTCGCGCGTGACGACCACCACCAGCACTGCATCGGTCTCCGCGATCGCGGCCAGCCGGGCCTCGATCAGCGCGCGCTGAATGCCCTGGCCCCGGTGCTCGGGGTCGGTTGCGCCGCCGAAGAGGGACGCGAAGTCACCCTCCGAAGAATGCGCACCGCAGGCGATGTCCTCGTCCCCGTCGGTGACCACCCAGGCGACCACCCCGGGGATCGCGACCGATGTGCGTCCGACCTCGAGGAGCACCCCGGACGGCGGTGCGGGGGAGAAGGCGGCGCGAGCGAGAACTTGCGAGAAGCGATCGGTGTCTTCCCTCTCGAGGCGGACGATCTTCCCGATCCCAGGAGAGAGGCCCTTACACTCGGGGAGGTGGTTCGGTCGCGTCAGCACGACTTCCGTCGCGTCGAGCGCGTACCCGCGCTGTCGCAATCGTTCCGGTAGCGTGGAGTCCGAGAGGGGAGATAGGTCCACCTCGAAGGGCGTGTTCCGTTCGCGATAGAAGCTCTCGAGGGTGCCGAGATCACGGTCGGACACCGGGCCGCCGCGTCCGAGTCCGATCGCGTGGGTCAGCGGTGATCCGACCCCGCAGAAGAGTGCGAAGCCGCCGGCGATCGCCAACTCGGTCGATCGATCTGCGGGGACGCGGGACCGGTGGTGCCCCATCCAGCGACGCGCCGAGCGGACGTTCCACTCCTCGAGGCGCTCGATGACCCCCTCTCGCGAGCCGGTCGGACTCTTGCGCATGTCGCCCCCTGGCTCGACTCCCACGATCGCAACCGGGATGAAAAAACGGGGGTGGCGAAGCCGTTCGCTCCTCCACCCCCGAATCGCTCTCTGTGAGCGGCTCCTACTGATTCGCGCTCCCCGGAGTCGGGGTGGTCGAGGTCGTCCAGTCCGAGTCGGCATCGTCGGTGTCGGTCCCGTTCGGGGAACGGACGAGAACCAGGCCGGGAGTGACGTTGTCATCCACCGCGGTGGCGGGAGTTCCCTCCACGAGGTTCACCACCTCGGCGAACCCAGTGATCACCCCGCCGACGATCGATCCCTCGTAGCTGAGCGCATCGAGCACCATGGGACTCACGAGATCGACCAGCACGATTCCGTCCGGGGCGCCATTCTGGATGTTGTTGCTCGCGGCCGCGAACTGCACCGACAGCGCTCCTGGGGCGATGATGACGGTCGACGAGTGGACGACCAGGTATCCCCCCGCGGGGATCGAGGGGCCGGCGGTGGAAAGGTCGATGACGTTGTACTCGACCGAGTTGTTGCCGTTCATCAGCACCACGGCCAGGCCCGCGAGCGGATAGGCGCTCGTCCCACTATTGTAGATTTCGAGGAACTCATCGTTGTCGGTACCCACTTGGTCGTAATCGACCTCGTTGATGACAAGAGTCGACACCTTCGCTCCGCCGGTGATCCATTGTTCGATCAGGTCGATCTCCCCCTGAGCCAGGCAGCAGAACGGGAAGGGAGGCATCTGACTTCCGACCGCCACCCCGGTGCAGCCGAGGGACACCATGTCCGGATCGGTGTGCGTGCCGGTGATCTTTCGGTACAGCCAGCTCATCGTCGAGTCTCCCGGTTGGACGATATTCACCGGCGCGCACTCGGTCGAAGGAGCTCCGACCGTATTGCCGTACGAGAACTCGGGCGCGAGGCTCAGCCCCTGGGGAGGCAGCGGTCCGGAATGGCAGAGGGTGCAAGCTCCGACGGCACCGATCGTGTCCCCGAGGATCGGCTGAATGTCCAGGTGGAGGGTCAGGTCGCCGCTGCAGGCGGGGTCGCCGGTGCAGTCGAGGTCCTGACAGTCGGTGAATCCGTCGCCGTCGTCGTCGACGCCGTTCGCGCAGTCGGTTTCGCTGCAGGCGGGGTCGGTAGCGCAGTCGAAGTCCTGACAGTCGGTGAATCCGTCGCCGTCGTCATCGACGCCGTTCGTGCAGTCGGTCTCGGGGCAGGCGGGGTCGGTAGCGCAGTCGAAGTCCAGACAGTCGATGAATCCGTCGCCGTCGTCGTCGACGCCGTTCGTGCAGTCGGTCTCGGGGCAGGCGGGATCAGTGGCGCAATCGGAGTCCAGACAGTCGATGAATCCATCGCCGTCGTCGTCGACGCCGTTCGTGCAGTCCTCGGATACCCCCACGCAGAGCGGGAAGCTCGGACAGCCGATGGCGTCCGCGGTGGGATCCGGCCCACAATTCGGGAACGGCGAAAACGGATCGGCGCCGTTCGAGAACAGGTACGCCAGACCGAAGACCGGGTCCGCGATGTCGTTCGCCCCGTCATCGTTCAAGTCACAGGAGTCGGGGCAGGTCGGTTGCACCGCACCCGGGGTGAAGAGCGCCCCGAGGATGAAGATCGGGTCCCCGATGTCGATGTTGCCGTCGACGTTGCAATCACCGCGGATGAAATCGGATTGCGCGGTCGCCGGGGCCGCCAGGGCGAAGGTGAATGTACAAAGGAGGGCAGTTCGACCAAGGATGCTCCGCATCATGACCCTTTCCGGGACGGGCCCTCGGAGTGTGGACGCTCCTCGCGGGGGCGGGATGGATCGATTCTCCGGAACCGGCACACCGGTCACAGAGGACGACACGCTCGGGTTGTCTGAAGTCGTCGGAAGTCTGAATTTCAGCCCACTATGCTGCCCAGGCTAGCATCCCTGATCGGGAGGGGGAAGCCGGTGGAGCGATTCGGCCCGCATCGGCCGCTTCCCGCAGACCGATGGTATCGCTCTCATCCCCGGCCACAGCACTTCTTGTACTTCTTGCCACTCCCGCACGAGCAGGGGTCGTTGCGGCCGACCCGCGGCTCGGTGCTCCGGATCGGCTCTTTCCCGCGGATCTTCCCGTCGACGAAGAACCAACGGCCATCCCGCCGGCGGAAGGTCGCGACCTCGTGGTGGTGGACTTCCTCGTTCGACTCCCGAACCCGGTAGTGGGCCTCGAACTCGACGGTCCCCTCGTCCGATCCGGCTTCCCCTTCGTCGTCGGTCGCGATGATCCGCAGCCCGAGCCACTCCGAGCCTGCGGACCAGTCGCGCAAATCTTGCTCTCGAACTGAGTTCCGACGGGAAGGATCGAGCGACTCGATCAGATAGGCGATCTCCCCGGTCGCAAAGGCGGCGAAGCGGCTCCGCATCAGGTTTTCGGGGGAATCTGGCCAGGCAGTGCCGCGATGAAAGGGTTTACAACACTGGAGGTATTGCTTCGCGCTGCCGCACGGACAGGTGCTCTGCGAGCTAGACATGAGCGCTCCTCCCTGTCGGATGGATTGACAATCTGGGCGGGACGAACTCACGCGGCAGGGCTCTGGGTAGGCCCGAAAGCCCGCGAATAGGCACAATAACCCGGCTATCTCGAGCGAAGCGACCATCGGCGAGCCGCCCCAGAGGAGTCTTTGACATTACAAACGAGTTCTCCTCTAGCCTCTTGTTTATCCGTCGGTATAGTTGGCTTCCCTCAGTACCCGCCGAGACTACGGGCTCCATCCGACGTCCGGCTGGTGGGGGTGTGTGTGGTCCGTGTGCCCATCGAGGGCGTTGTCCGGACCCTGTCCTTGGAACGACGTACCTGATTCTTCGAGACCGCTGATCCCCGTGGGCTTGACCGCTCTCGGGCGCGGGCCGTCCGTCCGCGTCTCTCGGGGACGCCTGGAGGTGTGGTGTCATGAAATCTCGCATCGTGTCCGTGCTCGTGCTTCTGCTCTGCCTGGGAGTCTTCCCGGTTGGAAGCAGTGTTGACGCTCAGTGCACTCCGTCCGGTCCTGAAGAGGACTGTAACGCGAATGGAGTGTCTGACAGCTGTGACCTCCTATTCGGGGTCAGCGACGATTGCAACCTGAATGCGCTCCCCGACGAGTGCGATATCGCCTCCGGGGCGAGCATCGACTGCAACCTCGACGGGATCCCCGACGAGTGCGAGCCGGTGGGAGAGTCGATCCTGGCGCAGCCGGGAGGTGAACTCGACCTCGGCCACTCGGTCTCCGTGCACGGTGACGTCGCCGTGGTCGGTGATCCGGCGTTCTCGAACGGGCCCGCGAACTCGGGCGGCGCGTTCGTCTACCGCCGGGTCGGGACCCGGTGGATCCTCGAAGCTCCACTGGTACCGAGCGATCCCGCCGCGGACCTGTTCTTCGGCGAGTCCGTCTCGGTGCACGGTGACCTGATCGCCGTCGGCGCCCCCGGGAGCGGAACGATCCTCACCCCGAGCCGCGGAGCGGTCTATGTCTTCCGCCGGGTCTTGGGGAACTGGATCCAGCAGACGAAACTGACCGCATCCGACGGCGCGAACTTCGACGAGCTCGGAATCTCCGTCGCAGCGGCACAGGACCTGGTCATCGCCGGTGCGTGGAAGAGCCTGAACGGCGGGGTCGGTAGCGGCTCTGTCTACATCTACAGCTTCAATGGCTTGAACTGGAACCAGGACAACAAGCTCTCCCCTCCGGTCCCGGTCTCGAACGCGCGCTTCGGAAAGTCGATCGCCTACGCCGACAACTTCGCCGCCATCGGCGCGAACAGTGACGATCAAGGACTCATCGCGGACGCGGGTGCGGTCTACACCTACCTTCGGACGGGCACTTCCTGGACGTTCCTGAACAAACTCTCGGCCGACGTGCCCGGGAGCGGGGACCAGTTCGGCCAGGATGTCGCTCTCGAGGGGACCGGTCTGCTCGTCGGTGCGCACCGCGCTGCCGCCCAGGACGGGCGCGCGTACCTCTTCGAGCGCTCGGGCGCCACCTACAGCTTCGTGACGGCCCTCATCCCTTCCGACCCGAGCGGCAACGACCAGTTCGGCTACGCGGTCGGCTTCGCGAACGGACACATGCTGGTCACCGCGCACCGGGCAACGGGGGACGTCGGCGCGGCCTACGTCTTCGATCCGTCGGGACTCCAGATCGACCGGATCGTCGGCTCGGGCTCGCTGTCGGGGAGCCTTTTCGGATTCTCCGGCGCCGCGAACGGCCCCTACGCCGTGATCGGCTCGCCGGGGGAGAATCTCGGATACGTGTACAAGATCGTGCCGACCCCGGACTGCAACGGGAACGGCACCGACGACGTCTGCGAGCTCACCGCCGGTCTCACCCAGGACTGCAACCTGAACAACCGTCCCGACGAGTGTGATATCGCGGACGGGACTGCGAGTGACTGCAACGCCAACGGCATCCCCGACCTCTGCGAGATCGCGGATGGGAGCGCCCTGGATTGCAACCTGAACGGCGTCATCGACAGCTGTGACATCAGCGCGGGAACCAGTGACTGCAACCTGAACGGGATCCCCGACGATTGCGAACTCGACTGCAACGGCAACGGGATCGCCGACACCTGCGACATCGCCGGTGGGACCAGCCTCGACTGCAACACCAACGACATTCCGGACGAGTGCGACATCGCCCTCGGGTTCGAGCTGGACTGCAACACGAACGGAGTGCCGGACAGCTGTGACATCACGTTCGCCACGAGCCGGGACTGCAACGGCAACACGATTCCCGACGAATGCGACATCGCGGCCGGCATCGGCCTAGACTGCAACTCGAATGGTCGGATCGACTCCTGCGACCTCGACGACGGTCTCAGCGAGGACTGCAACCTGACCGGAATCCCGGACGAGTGCGAGATCGCCGGCGGGTTGAGCGAAGACTGCAACTTGAACAACCGCCCGGACGAGTGCGAGCTCTCCGAGGGAACCGCCTTCGACTGCAATGCGAACAGCGTCCTCGACCAGTGCGACATCACCGCGGGGACGAGCCAGGACTGTAACTCGAATGCGGTCCCCGACGAGTGCGACACCGCTCTGGGCAACAGCCTCGATTGCAACACGAACCAGATCCCGGACGAGTGCGAGGTCAATCCGGACCCGATCTTCCCGACCATCAACGGGCTTCCGAGCAATCAGCTCCTCTCGGCGGCCGGTGGCCAGTGCAGTGAGATCGGTCAGTGGACGCTCCCGACCGCGACCGACAATTGCGGGATCGCGAGCTTCTCCGGCACCCACCTTCCGGGCACGAGTTTCCCGGTAGGGGTGACCACGGTCACCTACTCCGCGCTCGACGTCTCCGGCAACCTCACTCAGGGCTCCTTCACGGTGACCGTCACCGACGATGAGGCACCGACGATCTCGCCGCTCCTGCCGGACCTGGCGCTCGACAGCGAGCCAGGGTCGTGCGCTGCGACGGCGATCTGGGCCGCGCCGACCGCCGCCGACAACTGTGGCGTCGACTCGCTCCTCGCGAACGCGACCTCCGGCGACTCCTTCCCGGTCGGCGCGACTACGGTCACGTACACCGCGACGGATATCCACGGCAACAGCCAGACGATGTCGTTCGCCGTGACGGTGACCGACGTCGAGGCACCCGTGCTCGCCGGTACCCCGACGAGCTTCACGCTTCCGAACGACGCGGGACTCTGCGGCGCGATCGTCACCTGGACCGAGCCGACCTCCTCCGACAACTGCGCGATCGACACGACGATCTCGAGCCATGTCCCGGGAGACCTCTTCGCGGTCGGAACGACGACAGTGACCTACACCACCACCGACGTGAACGGGAACAGCAGTCAGACGAGCTTCGACGTCACCGTCCTGGACACCGAGCTGCCGACGATCTCCGGTACCCCCGCCGATCTCACCCTCACGAATGATGCGGGTCAGTGCGGGGCCAGCGCCAGCTGGACCGAGCCGACATCGGCGGACAACTGCGGCGTCGATTCGCTGCTGGCCGATCTCTCGAGTGGTTCCTTCTTCGCGATCGGGACCACCACGGTGACCTACACCGCCACCGACGTGAACGGCAACTCGACGAGCTCGAGCTTCCAGGTGACGGTGACCGACGATGAGATCCCGACCCTTGCCGGACTCCCCGCCGACATCGCCATGAGCAACGACGCAGGACTGTGCAGCGCGCTCGTATCGTGGGCCGAGCCGACCGCGGCGGACAACTGCGTCGTCGACTCGCTGATCTCCACGCACCTCCCGGGGGACACCTTCCCGGTCGGAGCGACGGCGGTCTCCTACACCGCGACCGACCCGAGTGGCAACTCCCGCACCGAGAGCTTCACCGTCACCGTGATCGACAGTGAGCTTCCGGCGATCAGCGGGCTGTCGGCCGATATCACCCAGTCGAACGACCTCGGCGCGTGCACGGCAGTGATCAGCTGGACCGAGCCGACCGCGACCGACAACTGCGCCCTCGACACCCTGACCTCGAGCCACTCGTCGGGCGACACCTTCCCGGTCGGCTCGACGACGGTGACCTACACCGCCACCGACATCCACGGGAACGCCACGAGCAGCAGCTTCGCGGTGACGATCGAGGACACCGAGGCGCCGACGATCAGCGGTACTCCCGCGGACATCGCCCTCACGAATGACGCGGGTGTCTGCGGAGCGATCGCCAGCTGGACCGAGCCGACCTCGGCCGACAACTGCGCCATCGACACCCTGACCGCGGACGCGGCCTCCGGCGATCTGTTCGCCGTGGGTTCGACG
>JAQBGV010000023.1:0-4991 GCA_032128395.1 Planctomycetota bacterium
TCGACGCAGCGCGAGGATCTGCCCCGCCTGGTGGATCCCGCCGACGAGGAGTGCGGTGCGGATCCCGAGGGTCTCCCCGAGCTGCGACGCGACTTCAGCGACCTGTTGAGCGAGCTCTCGGGTCGGGCACAGGACGAGGGCTTGGACCGCGACCCGCTCGATATCGATCGCACCGAGCACCGGTGCGGTGAACGCGAGGGTCTTTCCCGTCCCGGTCTCGGCTTTGCCGATCAGGTCGCGTCCGCGGAGGACGACCGGGATCGACCGGGCCTGGATGGGGGTCGGGCGCACGAAACCGAGCTCGTTGAGGCGGGCGAGGACGCGGTCGGGGAGACCGAGGTCGCCGAAACGGAGAACCGCCGCGGGGACGTCTGGCATCCCGGGGGACGAGTCGGTCGCTCCGGGCACTTCAGATGGGATCATCGCCCTCCATTGTACCCAGGGAATCGGACCACGGGCATGGATCTGACGGATCGCCCCGGCCCCGTTCCCGCTCCCGGGTCCACCCCTGTCTCGATATCGCGACGAGTGACCGCTCTTCCAGCCGCCACGGAAACTCATCAGAATGGGCGGAGGCCCTACATCGGAAGGTGAATTCTGACTTAGAATCGCCCCCGACACTCTGGATCTCTTCCACGGGGGCCGCGCCATTCCGTCGCCCCCGCAACGATCGGGACAAGCCATGAAGATCACCGTGGTCGGAACGGGGTACGTCGGCCTCGTCACCGGGACCTGCTTCGCCGAGAGTGGGCACGACGTTGTTTGCGTCGACAACGACAAGAACAAGATCGATAGGCTTCTCCGGGGCGAGGTTCCGATCTACGAGCCCGGGCTCGAGGAGCTGATCCGGCGGAACTCCGCCGAGGGGCGGCTCAAATTCACGACCGGACTCGCCGAGGCGATCGATGGTGCCCGAATCGCATTCATCGCGGTGGGGACCCCCCAAGGGGAAGACGGTTCCGCCGACCTGTCTCAGGTGCGGACGGTCGCCGGCGAAATCGGTCGAGCGATGACGGGGGCGCTGATCGTCGTCAACAAATCGACCGTGCCGGTCGGGACCGCCGCGATCGTCTCGGCGATCCTCGCGGAGGAGACGAAGTATCCCGCGGCGATCGTCTCCAACCCTGAGTTCCTCAAAGAGGGTGCGGCGATCGAGGATTTCATGCGCCCCGACCGCGTCGTCATCGGAACCGACGACCCGGAGGTCGCCGAAGTGATGCGCGATCTCTACTCACCGTTCCTGCGGACCGGGAAGCCGCTCATCGTGATGGATCCGAAGTCGGCGGAGATGACCAAGTACGCCTCGAATGCGCTGCTTGCGACCAAGATCAGTTTCATGAACGAGATCGCGCGCCTCTGTGAGAGAGTCGGCGCCGACGTTGCGCAAGTGCGGAACGGGGTTGGGGCGGACAGCCGCATCGGCTATCCGTTCCTCTTTCCCGGGGTCGGGTACGGCGGCTCGTGTTTCCCGAAGGACGTTCGGGCGATCTGCGCGCTGGCGCGGTCCCACGGCGATCCGCTTCGGATTATCGAGATGGTCGATGCGGTCAACGAGGAGCAGAAGCAATTTCTCGTCGGCAAAGTGGTTGCGCGGTTCGGCGAGGATCTCTCCGACCACACCTTCGCGGTGTGGGGGCTCTCGTTCAAACCGCGGACCGATGACATGCGGGAGGCTCCGTCGATCGTGATCATCGATGCGCTGACCAAGCGTGGTGCGCGGGTGCGCGCTCATGACCCCGAGGCGCGCGCGGAGGCCCGCCAAATCTTCAAAGGGCCGGTCGAGCTGGTCAGCCAGCCGTACGAAGCACTCGATGGGGCGAGCGCGCTACTCCTGATCACGGAGTGGAACGAATTCCGTCGCCCGGATTTCGCTCGGGTGAAAGATCTTCTCCGCACGCCCGTGATCTTCGATGGCCGGAACATCTGGCCGGGGACGAAATTGATCGAGCGGGGATTCGAGTACTTCGGAATTGGAACAAGGGACTCGAGCTATGGTTCGTAGGCGAGTACTGATCACCGGGGGCGCAGGGTTCATCGGGAGCCATCTCGCGGATCTGTTTCTGGAACGCGACCACGAAGTCGTGGTGATGGACAACTTGCTGACCGGGAGGCTCGAGAACATCGAGCACCTGTTCGGGCAACCCGGATTCAAGTTCGTCGAGCACGACGTGACGAACTTCATCCACGTGGCGGGACCACTCGACGCGATCTTGCACTTCGCGAGTCCGGCCAGCCCCATCGACTACCTCGAGTTCCCGATCCAGACGCTGAAGGTCGGATCGCTCGGCACCCACAAGGCGCTGGGGCTCGCGAAGGAGAAGGGCGCGCGTTTCCTCCTCGCTTCGACCTCCGAGGTGTACGGGGATCCGCTCGTGCACCCGCAGCCGGAGAGCTACTGGGGTAACGTCAATCCGATCGGGGTACGGGGGGTTTACGACGAGGCGAAACGCTTCGCCGAAGCGCTGACCATGGCGTACCATCGATTCCACGGACTCGAGACTCGCATCGTGCGGATCTTCAACACCTACGGCTCCCGGATGCGACTCGAGGACGGACGCGCCCTGCCGAACTTCATGTGCCAGGCGATCCGGGGCGAGCCGGTGACCCTCTTCGGGGACGGTTCGCAGACCCGTTCGTTCTGCCACGTCACGGACCTGGTCGATGGGATCTTCCGGTTGTTGAACTCGGACGAGGTCCAGCCGGTGAACATCGGGAATCCCGCCGAGATGACCATCCTCGCGTTCGCCCACCAGGTGATCGAGAAGACCGGGTCGTCGAGCACGATCGAATTCCGAGAGCTTCCGAGCGACGATCCGAAGGTTCGCCAGCCGGACATCTCACGGGCGCGCGAGCTCCTCGGGTGGGGACCGAAGGTCGACCTCGCCGAAGGCCTCGCCCGCACCGTCACGTACTTCCGGGAGGAGCTGGAGCGACGCGAGTCCGAGCGCACGACGGCGGGGTAGTCCGAAGGGAGCCCGAAGGGTGGTGGTGGTTCGACGGCGGGGGCTGGCTCTCCGGAGCGTGGAGCGGGACCTGACCCGGACGCACCGAAGAAAAGATCAGCCCAGGCGGGCGACAGCGGCTGATCCTGTTCCGGCGTGCTTCTCACTCATGAAAAGGGGCCACTCATGAAAAGGGGCATCGCGTGACCCCGCGCACGATCCTGATCGCGACCGAGTCGACACGCGGCCCCGCTGCCGAGGCGGTCAGCGAGCTCTCTGCTGCGATCACCGCGCGTGGCATCCATTGCGAGACCTGGTGTCACGAGATCGACGGTGATTCCCCGGACCTCGATGGCGTCGATCGGATCGTCGTGCTCGGGGGCGACGGTGCGATGATGGGGATCCTCCGGGCTCTCGATTTCCCCGAGATTCCCCTCTATGGCGTGAACTACGGCCGCGTGGGATTCCTGATGAACCCCCGCCTCCCCGCCGACGAGCTCGCCGCGATGCTGGCGGAGGGTCCGACGATCGAGCAGGTCTTCCCGGTGCTCGCCGCCGATCTGCACCTCCACTCGGGGGAAGCGATCGTCGACCGGGCGGTGAACGACTTCGTCCTCGAGCGCGCTTCGGGGCAGACGGTGCACCTCCGCACCTACATCGACGGAGTGCTCCTCAACCTTTACTCGGGGGACGGCTTGGTCATCGCGACTCCGGGGGGCTCGACCGCGTACTCCCTCGCAGCGGGAGGGCCGGTGGTGCATCAATCGGTCCCGGGGATGCTGATCACGCCGCTCTACGCCCACCGACCGGTGCAGTTCCACTCGCTCCAGTTCCCGATCCTGCTCCCTCTCTCGAGCCGGATCCGCGTCGAGGCGGAGGACCTCGAGAAGCGACCGATCCGGTTCGTCGCGGACGGAGCGACGATCGAAGGGGTCCAGACCATCGAGATTCACGACTCCGGGCGACCGGTGCGCCTCCTGCGTCCGGCGGACTACGGGTTCATCGACACTCTGGTGAACAAGATCATCGGTCGTCACCCGGCGTCCGTGCGGGGTGAGACGAACCGGAGCGCGACCATCGAAGGGCCGCGGGGTGGGAGCTGACGCCCCCTCGGTTCTTCCCGTTCTCGCCGGTGCTCTCGCCCACTGGCGTCGTCGAGGGCGCCTCGCCGACCTCCTCCCTTCCCTCCTCGCCTGGTGTCTTGCCCGATCCGGTGCCGAGCGGGGGATCTTCTTCACGGAGAGTGCGGGCAGCGGCTACCGCGTCTGGGGGAGTCGCGACGCCGACGGTGAGTCGATCCCCGACGGCGAGCGGAGCATCTCCCACTTCGCGGTGATGCGCGCCGCGGCTCAGGAGACACCGCGCCTCTTTCCCGACACGCGAGCCGACCGACGCTTCCGAACCGAGGCCGAGCGCGAACGCGAGGTGCGCAGCCGCTCGATCTTGGTGGTTCCGATCCCGGGGGTGGACCCGGCCGCGGGCCTCTACTTCGACAGTCGGTTCCGCGTCATCGACGAGCCGGCGGTCGACGACCCCGAGTGGCATGTGGTGCGAGACCTGCTCGCGATCGCGCTCGGCGTCGAGTCGGAGCGCCGCCACCGTCGCGACCTCGAACGGATCGTCCGGGCGCGGGTGAGGGCGGCCACTCCCAGCGCTGGTCCGGAATCCCCGCCTCCACGCCGAAATGCTCCCCGCTCCGCCATCGCCCCTGTCGTCTTCCACCAGTTCCTCACCTGCTCGAGCGAGCTCGCGGAGTTGATCTCCGAGGTCCGGCGCCTCGCGCCGAGCGTGGTTCCGATCCTGATCGAAGGGGAGAGCGGCACTGGCAAGGAACTCCTCGCGCGCGCGGTGCACATCGAGTCGGGACGGAAGGGTCCCTTCGTGACCCTGCATTGCGGGACCGTCCCCGAGACTCTGGTCGAAGTCGAACTCTTCGGCCATCGGGCGGGGGCGTTCACGGGGGCCGACCGCGACCGACCCGGCCTCCTCGCCCACGCCGAAGGGGGGACCCTGTTCCTGGATGCGATCGAGGAGTCGAGTCCGGTCCTG
>JAQBGV010000024.1:0-34076 GCA_032128395.1 Planctomycetota bacterium
CGATCCTCTACGCGCACGCCGACTGGGTGGGCAAGGGGCTGCTGCAAGCCGGGCTGTGCTGTGAGAAGTTGCAGCAACCCGACAAGGCGCGCCGGTTCTTCGAAGAACTCGTGCAGCGTTTCCCGGCCGCACCAGAGGCCAAGACCGCCAAGACCCGCCTGAGCCAGAAGCAATGATCGCCACCGTTGCCGCTTCGTTCGCATTCTTCTCGTTCGGGCCGCAGGGCACCATGACGGTCACGACCATCGGGGAGTTCTTCGCTGCCGGCGGCAAGCTGATGTGGCCGATCTTCGGCTGCTCGGTCGTCGTCGTTGGTCTCGCGATCGAGCGCTATCTGTCGCTGCGGCGCAGCCGGTTGGTGTCACCAGGCCTCGGCGACATCGTCGAGCAGATTCGCACTCGCCAGTTCGACGCGGCGGTGGCCGCCGTCGACAGTGGCGGCGATCCGGGGCAACGCGTGCTCGCCGCCGGCCTGCGCCGCCGCGGCCAAATGCTCGCCGATGTCGACAAGGCCATGGAAGACCAGCTGCAGAAGGAAGCCGTGCGCCTGCGCGGCAACGTCCGCGGCATTTCGCTGATGGCGGCCATCGCGCCGCTGCTGGGACTGCTCGGCACCGTGCTCGGCATCGCCGAAGCCTTCGCTTCGGTCGAGCAGACCGGGCTCGGCAAGCCCGAGAACCTTGCCGCCGGCATCAAGGTCGCGCTCTACACCACGATCTTCGGCCTGTTCGTGGCGATCCCGGCGACTCTGTTGGCCGCGCACCTGCAAGCGCGCGTGCGCGCCGCGGTCATCGCCCTTGCCGAACGCGTGGCGCCGGCAATCGATGCGCTTGCCGCCGCACCGAGGGACAAGACCCATGCGGCTTGACCTCGACGACGGCGACGACGACGTCGCGATCAACATGACCCCGATGATCGACATCGTGTTCCTGTTGATCATCTTCTTCATGGTCGTGACCGAGCTGACCCTCGATCAGGCGGAGCTCGTCCTGCCGGTCGCCGACAAGGCGATCGTCATGGAGCCGCAGCCGGGGGTGCGGAGCATCACGATCAACGTTTCGATCGACGACAAGCTCAAGGAGCGGATGCAGATCGGAACGGGGCCCTTTCTCGACGAAGATGCGCTCCGGGCGGCGCTCCGGGCCGAAGTCACCGCCTATGGGAAGTTTGAGCCGAACCCGAATGACGCCAGGAGCCAGGACAGCGCTCTCGAGGTCTTGATCCGCTGTGAGCAAGCGGCGCCCGCGGGGTACTTCCACAAGATCTTCAAGGCGTGCCAGGACGCGAAGATCTACAAGTTGACGATCGCTGCCCAGAACGAGCACCTCGAGGACAAGTACAGGAAGGAGTAGCCGTCGATGTCCAAGCCACTCCACATCCTCCGTCGAATGCGACGGAAGAAGTCGACCGCGGAGGTCAAGGCCGAGCTCGACATGACCTCGATGATCGATGTCGTGTTCCTGCTCTTGATCTTCTTCATGTGCGCGACCAAGTTCAGGCAGCCGGAAGGCGCGCTGCGCTCCTGGCTGCCCCGGGACCGCGGCCAACAGGCGAGCCGCCCGGTCATCACCCCGGGTTGCAGGATCACGCTGACGCGGGAAGGATCGCAGGTCATCTGCTTGGCGGACGATGCCATCATGCCGTTCGCCATCTCGTGGCCGGACACCGATGTCGGTCGAGCCCAGGCGGATTTCGAGAACGGCCACGGGATTCAGGGACCGAATCTGGAGGCGCTCGAACAGCACATCCTCGGTCGCAAGGACACCTACCGAGGGGTATCCGCCAAGGGCCTTCCACTGATCATCGACTTCGGTGAGACGGTCCCGAGCCGCTACGTCATCGATGTGGTGAACATCTGCAAGAGACTCGAGATCGACGACATCGCTTTCGCGGCGCCGGAATTGCCGTACGACTGATGCGGGGGGGGGCGCCCAAATGGCGCAAACCTCTGCGGTAGCAGGAGTTGCTGTCGGGGCGACCATGACTCGACCGTGACAGCAGCCCACCAGACTCGTTCCAGGAGACCGGGTTCTAGCGGACTGGGGACGGACGGCGGACGCCGAAGTCCGACTCGCGTGATCTCCGCCGCTCTTGATTTCGAAAAGACGCATCCTCGCTCGTGCGGAGCGGGGGAGAGGGAAGGGCCCACCGTGATGGTCACACGTACCGACGAGTCCGGACGTCGAGGGGTATTCCTCGCGTTCGTGCCGGGGCTTCTAGCGCTGACACTCTTCGTCGGCTGCTCGGGCACTCCAGACGATGGCGGGAGCGCGCAGGCGCCCCCCGCGGGTGGTTCCAACCCGACGCCGAACGGGGTCTCCACCGGGGATGGCGCGACTGCGCAAGATCCCAGTGCTGGCGACTCGAGCACCGGCGATCCGGCTGTCGATCGCGTCTTCGATCAGATGGAGCTCGGGGAGCAGGAGCGCGCCCGGACCGCCCAGTTCTACCTGAAGCAGGGGCAGAAGAACTTCAGCGAAGCGGACTACCGCTCCGCCGCGGAGAACTTCGAGAAGGCGCTCCGCTACGACCCCTCGTCGAGGTCGGCGCGCGAAGGGCTCGCGCAGAGCCAGATGTTCCTCGGTCGCCGCGATGGGGAGATCCGCACGATCTTCGAGCAGCTCGGCGAAGAGATCCAAGTACTCGAAGCGGCGAGACTCGCCGAAGTGCGCCAGCTGATCGCCGAGGGGCGTGACCAACTTGCACAGGGCGAGCCGGAGCAAGCGCTCCGGGCTCTCGGTCGCGCGCGTGAACGGCTGATCTGGTTCGAGTACGGCGTCGATGTCACCGGCCTGCAGGGTGAGGCGCAAGTTCTCTACGACCAAGCCCGCGATGCACAGAACCGCCTCGAGGCGGCGGCGGAGAATCGTCGGCAGGACTCCGCATCGGGCACCGCCACTCGACTCGCCCGCGAAGAGGAAGAGCGTCGGCGCGAACGGATCGCTGCGCTCATCGGCCGTTCTCAGGATTCGATGATCCGACGCGAGTACGCGACTGCGCTCCAAATCTCGGAGCGGATCCTCGTCCTCGATCCCGACAACTCCGTCGCGAGGCGCCTCCGGGAGCGTTCGAACGAGCTGCTGATGTCGCAGCGGGTCACCAGCTACCTCGACCGGAACTCGGAGCAAGTACGCCGGGTCTGGGAGGACCTCGAGAAGAGCTCCATCCCCTTCGAGACCGAATTCAACTTCCCGCTGGATGAGCGGTACTGGCGGGAAGATGTGTCGCGTCGCGTGGATTCCCTCCAGACCTCGAGCCTCGACGAGACGCCGGAGGTCCGGAAGATCCGCCACGCGCTCGCGACCGTCTCCCCCGGCTTCACCTTCGAGGACCAGTCACTCCAGGATGTCGTCGCATTCCTCCGGACGATCTCCGACCTGAACATCACGATCGATCCCGAAGTCGATGCGGAGGAGACGACGGTCACGCTGAGCCTGCAGCAGGTGAAGCTCGGCGAGGCGCTGGACCTGATCCTGGAGAACACCAACCTCGCCTACACCTTCAAGGAGAACACCCTCTTCATCACCACTCCGGACAAGGCGTTCGGGGACCAGGTGTTCGAGATCTACAACGTCACCGACATCCTCAACAAGATCCGTGACTTCCCCGGACCGACGATCCGGGTCCAGTCGAACGACGAGTCCGATGAGTCGGGCGCGAGTCCGTTCGACTTCGGCTCGGAGGATGACGAGGAGAGCGAGCTCGACCCCGAGACCCTGGTCGAGCTGATCAAGGATTCGACCGGCGGCGAGGAAGCGTGGGACGAGTCGAAATCGAAGATCACCCCGAGTAGTGGCCAACTGCTGATCACGGCAACCCGTGAACTGCACCTCGCGGTCCAGAGTTTCCTCTCGAACCTCCGCGCGAACTCGGACGTGTTCGTGATCGTCGAAGCGCGGTTCATCGACATGGTCGATGACTTCCTCGAGGACATCGGGGTGGACTCTCGGAATCTGGGCCAGCCGCCCGGGCAGGGCTTCGGGACCGCGTTCGGCGTCCTGAATTCCAGTCGGACCGGTGGTACCGACATCGGATTCAACAACCTCGGCGCCGCGAGCAACGCTGCGCTGGTGATGGGGCAGGACCGCACCGCGGGCCGGATCGAGCACATCCTCGACGGTTTCGTCGGCTCGGCTGGCGGCACCCGGCTCAACGCGGCGCTGCGCGGCCTTACGCTGCAGGTGAGCTGGCTCGACCCGTTCCAGATCAACGCCATCCTCCGGGCGACGCAGGAGCAGCGGAGCGCCCGCACCGTGACCGCACCGCGAGTGACCGCGTCGAACGGTCAGCGGGTGCACGTCTCGGTGATCACCCAGCGTTCGTACGTGCAGGACTACGAGCTGGTGTCGGGGGGCACCGGTCTGGTGGTGTCGGAAGTCGCGGACCCCGTGATCGACACGTTCCAGGACGGCGTGGTGCTCGACGTGCGGCCGGTGATCAGTTCCGACCGCAAGTACATCACCCTCGATGTTCGTCCGACCTTGGCGAGCTTGATCAACGGGATCATCTCGACCGTGACGATCTCGCTCGGAACCTTGAACGCCGCGGCGAGCCTGGTCGAGATCGACCTTCCGGAGATCTCGCTGCAGCAAGCGTTCACATCGGTGACCGTGCCGGATGGCGGCACGGTCCTCCTCGGAGGATTCCGCAGTCTGGTCGAGCGGAAGTACGAGTCGACGGTGCCGATCCTCGGGCAACTCCCGATCATCAAGAACGCGTTCCGTCGGAAGGCGTACCTGAACGAGAAGCGGAGCCTGTACATCCTGATCACGGCGAAGGTGATCGATTTGCGCGCGGAGGAGAAAGAACTCTTCAACTAGGAGGCTGTCGAGAAGCCTCCTAGCGGTGGAAGGGACCGGGTACGGCCCGTCGATCGTGCGCCTACTGCAGTGCACTGTCGGCCACTGAGTAGGCGCTCCGCGTCACTCGCACCTGCGGAGCTTGCTCGGCGGCCGAAGGTCCGCTGCAGTCGACGCAGTCCGAGGGGCTCCGCAGTGGTCCCCTCGAGCGTCGAATGCCGCTTGCGCCCTTCCCCGCCGATCCTCCCCCAGGTAGCCTACTCCCATGCTCAGAGCCATCTTCTTCGACATCGACAACACCCTCTTCTCCACTCGGGAGTTCGCCGCCCGCGCCCGCGCCGCGAGCGTCGACGCGATGATCGCCGCCGGTCTGCGGATCGACCCCGAGGTCCTCTCGGCGGAGCTGGGGGAGGTGGTGCGGGAGTTCAGCTCGAACCACGAGAAGCACTTCGACAAGCTGCTCCTCCGGCTGCCTCGACGGGTGACGAAAGGGTTGAATCCCAGCCTGATCGTCGCCGCCGGCATGGTTGCCTATCACCAGACGAAGTTCCGGTACCTCGAGCCGTTCGAGGACGCGTACGAGGTCCTTCGTCGCCTGGCGCGGACCGACCTGATCCTCGGGGTGATCACCGAGGGGCTCGAGGTGAAACAGGCGGAGAAGCTCGTGCGCCTGCGCGTTCACGAATTCCTCACCCCACACGCGATCTTCATCTCGCACCAGATGGGGATCTCGAAGCCGAATCCGAAGCTCTACCAGCGCGCGTGCGGCGATCTGAATCTGCGCCCGGCCGAGTGCATGTACGTCGGCGACCAACCGGAGCTCGACATCGATCCAGCGAATGCGATCGGCATGGTGACCGTCCGGATCCTGCGCGACGGATCGAACCGCGGGGATCGGGGTGCCACCGAGCCTGACCACGAGGTGGAGAACTTCTGGGACCTCGCCGAGATCCTCACCGATCACTACGAACTCGCGATCCCGGAGGTGATCTGAAGTGGCGGAGCCCGCGCCCGGGATCTCGCTCGTCGTTCCGATCTGCGATGAGCGACCAAACCTTGATCCCCTCGTCGACGCCGCGCTCGCGGCGCTCCGCGGGACCGGGGAGACGTTCGAGCTGATCCTGGTCGATGATGGCAGCCGCGACGGGTCGGACCAGGAGCTCGATCGACTGGTCCGCACCGATCCCGGGATCGTGGTTCTGCGGCACCGGCGGCGCTTCGGGAAGGGAGCGGCGCTGGCGTCCGGGATCGCTCGAGCGCGAGGCGCGCGCATCGCCACCATCGATGCCGATCTCCAGGAGGATCCCGGGGAACTCCCGCTGCTCCTTGCGGCGCTGGACGGCGGGCTCGACCTGGTCGGGGGTCGTCGTGCGAAGCGGCGCGATTCATGGCCCAAACGCCTCAGCTCCCGGCTCTTCAACGGGCTCGCCCGGCTCCTCGGAGGACCACCGCTCTCGGATATGAACTGCGGATTCAAGGCGATGAGTCGTGAGCTCGCGCGGGAGCTCCCCCTCGAGGCGGGACGGTTCCGCCTGATGCCGATGATCGCCCACTGGTGGGGGTTCCGGGTCGGAGAGGTCGAGGTGAGTCACCGACCTCGGGCCGCAGGGCGCTCTCACTTCGGAGGGGAGAGATTCCCGGGTGCGCTCTTCGACTTGTTCGCAGTGGTGTTCCTGTTTCGATACGAGGAGCGACCGGGACATCCCTTCTTGCAGGCGGGCGCGCTCTCGTCCTTCGTCGGCGCCGCGATCTGTCTCCATCTCGCATGGCTGTGGATGATGGAGGGGACGATTTCCTTTCGTTATCCGCGCCTCGCGTTCGGCGTGCTGCTCCTGGTCATCGGGGGACAGCTCCTGGCGACGGGAATCCTCGGGGAGTGGCTCGCCTGGCGCTCGCGGTCTCCGCGCACCTACCGGGTGGAGTATGAGCGCCGGGGGGGAGCGGAGGGGAATCGGGTCGACGTGCCTGCGGGGATCGAGGAGGGGACGGTGCGATGAGCGCACTCCCGCTCCGCGTGCTCACCGCGGCGTGGCCGAGTGCGCGGGAGCCGCGCCGGGCGCGCTTCATCGAAGACCTCCATCGCGCGATCGAGGGTCGTTTTTGCAGCGAAGTGCTCACGCCGAGGGTCCACCCCGATGATCCGTATTCGGAGACCCGCGCCGAGATCCCCATCACTCGCTTTCGATACCCGTCGGGGGGCGCACCGGTGCGGGCCCGCGGGATTTCCGCGTTTGCGGCCGCGGCGTACCTGATCTCCATGGACCACTCCGCTCGCGTGCGCTGGCCGCGGGGGGACGAAGATCGGGGCGGGTTGGTGCTGGCTCATTGGGTCCTACCGGCGGGGATCGTCGCTGCGCGCCTCGCCCGCCGTCTCGGCCGCCCGCTCGTCCTCTACGCGCACGGCTCCGACCTCCACACCTACGGTCAGGGGATCTCAGGGAGTTCGTTGCTCCGCCGGGTCTTCCCCAAGGCCGCACACATCTTCGTCGCGAGCCAGGCTCTCGCCGATGATGTGCGCGCGCGGGTCGCCGAGCATCCGCCGATCGAGGTGCTGCCGGTCGGGATCCACGAGGCGTTCGTCGCAGCCGCTGAGCCGCCGCCTCCGCCCCCTCCGCTGCGGGTACTCTTCGTCGGCGATCCGCTCCCGTCGAAGGGTGTGAAGACGATCGAGCGCGCGGTCGCGAGAGCGAAGCGAGATGCGATGCCGATCGAACTCGAGTGGGTTGGGGCGGCACCCTCTGGAGTTCCCGCGCCGGAGGTCGGGCGGATGCTCGGCGATCTCTCCCCCGAAGAGGTCGCGGCTGCGATGGCGCGCTCCCACCTGCTGCTGCTCCCGAGCGAACGGGAGGGAACACCGGTCTCCCTCACCGAGGCGATCGCGATGCGCCTCCCCTGGGCGGCGACCCCGGTCGGGGGAATCCCGGCGCTCGCGGCGAGGTGGCCAGGGGGAACGCTGCTCCCCGCGCTGAAGGATGATCCCGAAGGCGCGATCGTCGCGCTGTTCGCGCGATTCCTCTCCGAGGGGGCGGCCGGTGTGCGCGAGCGCTGGGAGACGATGGGACGCGCGGATGTCACCGAATTGCACGTTGCCTCCCGGGCGGCGCGCTTTGCCGAACGGCTCGAGGAGGTCGCAAGGTGCGCCTCCTGACCGCCCCCCGCGCGATCCGCCTCCTGCTCGCGCTGCTCGTCGCCGCCGTCGCGTTCTCGATCTACCTCCCCGCCCGCCATGGCGACTTTGTCTTCGACGATCGGAAGCTGATCGTCGAGAACGAGGAGCTGTGGCGCCCGGATGAATCGCTCGGGGCCGAATTCCTCCACGCGATCGAACGGATGGGGGGGATCTTCCGGCCAGAGGAAGAGGGTTCGGTGCGCACCGCGTTTCGACCCGTGCGGTTTGCCTCACTGCGTCTCGATGTGCGCTTGACTCGCGCGCTCGGCCTCGAGGGGGAGGGAGATGCGGAGCCGTCGCCCCTCATCTTTCACCTCCACAACGCCCTGCTCCACGCCCTGAATGCGCTCCTCCTCGCATTCCTGGTCGCGCTGGTTCGTCCGAGCGCTCCGCTCTGGTTCCCCGCGCTGTTCGCGCTCGCGTTCGCGCTGCATCCGGTGCAGACCGAGAGCGTCGCGTACATCTCGGGACGTCGCGATGTGCTCTTCCTCGCCTTCTACCTGCTCGCCCTGATCGTCTACGCCGCAGGACGCCGCGACGGCGGCTGGGGGCGAGGGCTCTTCCTCGCCGTGCTCACCTGGTGCGCCCTCGGGACGAAGGAGATGGCGGTCACGCTGCCCGTCGCGATGGTGCTGCTCGAAGGGCTCGCCGAACCGCACCCGGGGGATCGTCCCGGGCGCCAGCGGGCGATCGATCGCCTCCCGCTCTGGCTCCCCTCTCTTCTCACCGCGCTGGTCTTCTCGAGCTTCCTGCTCACCCGCCAGAACCCGGGAGGAGGCACCGGCTGGTGGGGCGGGACTCCGCTCACGGCGTTCTTCGGAGCGGGTCGCGCACTCCTCGAGTACCTGCGACTGCTGGTAGTGCCGCACAACTTGAGTGTCGACTACAGCTACGACGCGTTCCCCGCCTCGAGTGGAGCCCTTGTCCCATGGACCGGTATCGTCTCGGTGACGGTCATCGCCGCGTTGGTCGTCGTCGCCTGGCGTCGCCGTTTGCGCGATCCGGAGCTCGCCACCTCGATCATCCTGTTCTTGGTGCTGATCGCCCCGGTCGCGCAGCTCATCCCTCACCCGGAACGATTCGCCGAGCACCACCTCTACCTCCCGAGTCTCGCTTTTCTCGCGGCGGCCGCCGCGCTCCTCCGTCGCCCGCTCGCCCGCGCTCGCGAAGCGTCCTTGGCGGGGATCGTGCTGGTGATGTTCATCTGGGGAGGGCTCGGGCTCTCGCGTCTCGATGCTTGGGCCGATCCGTACCACTTGTGGAAGAGCGCCGCCGAATCCTATCCGCGCTGCGCGCGCGCTCACTTCGGGTGGGGGAATGCAGCGTGGCAACGGGGCCAGACCAACGAGTCGCTCGGGGCCCTCCGCACTGCGGTCGAACTCTTGGAACGGATCGACCGCGAACCGCTCCAGCAGGGGTACTACTTGCAAGCGCTGCAGATTCGCGCGGGCATCTTGGCGACCACCGGCCTCGACACGGACCTCCACTACGCCCGCGCACATCTCGAGACCCTGCTCGGGGAGAAGGACACCGACGGCTCTCCGGTCGCCGAGGATCCGGTGGTGTGGAGCGAGTTGGTCAAGGTGCGGGAGCGCCTCGACGATCGAGAGGGCGCCCTCGCCGCCGCCGAGAAGGTGCTCACCCTCGACGCCCCTTCGACCCTCTCCCTCGAGGCCTCGCTCTACATCGCGGCTGCTCGCGCGGAGCAGGGGGACTTCGAAGGCTCCGAGGTGGGACTCCTCGCGGCGATGGAACGGGCGACGGACGATCGTGAACGGGCATTGGTGTGGTACCAGCTCGGGATCCACCGGCAGCAGCAGGAGAAGTGGATCGAGGCGCTCGACGCGTTCGAGCGGGCGGAGGCGGGGATCGGGGCGACGGGGCGCCGGTCGAGCGCTCGGTACAAGCGCGCCGAGTGCTTGCTCCACCTCCAGCGGATCGGCGCCGCGCGCACCGCACTCGAGGACTTGCTCGCCGATGAGCCTGGTCACCTCCCCTCGTTGCTCTCGCTCGGTGAGATCGTGCTCGGTGCGGGGGAGTGGGATGACGCGGAGCGAATCTTCCTGGAGGTGCTGAACGCAGCGCCGCAGGATCGCCGTGCGCGCGAGGGGTTGGGGCGTGCACTGGCCCGCAAGAAGATGAGAGAGACTCCGGAAGCTCGCCCCGCCGACCCGACCCGCGCGACCGCACTGTCCCTCCTCGCGGACCGACTCGAGGCGGAGGGAAGGCTCGCCGATGCGATCGACGCCCTCATCCAGGCGGAGACCCACTGCGAAGGCCCCGCGGAGCGCGATCGACGGGTCGCCTTGCGCCTGCGGATCGCGCGCCTGCACCGCCGGGCGAGTTTCGTCGCGTCGCGGCAGGAGAACGAATCGCTAGCCATCGCAGAACTCCAACTTGCGGTGGATGCGTACGAGACGGTGCGCACAGTCGCGGCGCCGGAGCAGCGCGGCGCGGCCGCGCTCGAGGCGGCGGATGTGGTTCGAGTCCTCTCCGGAGCGACGGCGGCGTACCACCTCCTCTACGAGGAATGGTCCTCGGGGGTACGCGAACCACGCCTCGTCTCGATGCTCGCCGGGCTCGCGGAGCGCGCCGAGATGTGGTCGACCGCAGCGGAGTGGTTCCAGGCGGTGCTCGACGACCCTGAGAGTGCGACGGAGATGCGGACCGAGGCGGAGAAATCGCTCATTCGCCTCCGTGAGCGGGAGGGGTGACCGTGACCGCGCCCACCGGCGCGCAACCCACGGGGCCCCCACGGTCGGGTGGGCAGGCGCTCTTCCTGATCGGCTTCGTCACCCTCGGCGCCGAACTTTGGCTCGGGCGGTCGGTCGCGCTCGTCATCGGCTCGGATGGGGTCGGTCTCGCCTGGACCCTCGGCGCATTCTTGCTCGGCGCCGCGTGCGGCAGCACCGTCGCGGGGCGGGGTCGGATCGGTCCTTATCGCTGGACAGTGGTCGCGCTCATCGCTCTTCTCGCGGTCGCTCTCTGGGTCGAATTCGGGCTGCCGCGCCTGATCGAGGGGTGGACCGCCGGGGGAGTCTCGCTCGCGCGTGGGATCGGGGCACTCCCGGTCGCGCTCCCCGCCTTCGCGCTAGGGGCGGTTCCGGTTTCCTGGTTCGGCACGGGAAACCTGGACCCGCAGGCGACCCGAGCGAGGGTCGGGGGGTGGATCGGGCTGCTCGATCTCGGCAGCGCGCTCGGTGCGCTCGCACTCCCCTTCCTCCTCCTCCCGCTCCTCGGTTCGCGTGCGACCATGCTCGCGTTGCTGCTGCTGCTCGCCCTGGCGGGTTTGTCCGCCCGCGATGGCGGCGAGACCGAGAGAGTCTCGAGCGCCGCGACAGCGCCGCGACGGGGAAGGATCGCCGTCGCGGGGGCGGTAGGCGCGCTCACCTTGGCACTCCAGCTCACGCAGACCCGACTGCTCGGTGAGATTCTCGGCACGAGCCTCGCGGTCCTCGGAGTGGCGACTGCGGCGGGGCTCGTCGGCAGCGCGATCGCGGCACGCGTCTCCCCTGCGCTCGTCGAACGACGCGGGGGAGAGGCGACGATTCTCCTCGCTGGCGCGGCCTGGCTGGTCGCACAGGCTCTCTCGGTTCTGCTGATCGCGACCCTTCCACCGCTCCTGGTTCGTGTTCTCGGCTCGCTCGGGACCGAGCCGGGGAGTGCAGCGACCGTCATCAAGCTCACCATGATCGCACTGGTGCTACTCCCGCCGAGCCTTGCCTCGGGAGTGGTGCTCCCGGCTCTCCTCGCGGGGTGGTGTCGCACCCCCGCGGAATTGCGACGCGATGCGGGACCGCTGCAGGGCGCGTGGCTCGTCGGCGGCGCGGTGGGGGCGTGGGCGATCGGCTTGATCCTCCTCCCGGCGCTCGGCAGCGGCTGGTCACTCGCACTCATCGGTCTCGCGACCGCGGTGGGGGTCATGATCGGAGTCGTGCGCGCTCCCGGGCTCCACGGGCGCGCTCCTGCGTCGATCGCACTCCTCACGAGTGTCGGACTCGCGATTTTCGCGTCGAGTCGATGGGAGCCAGAGCTCCTCGGCGCGGGAGTCTTCCACTGGAGCCGCATCGATCTCGCGTCGGGCGAGGCGCTCCGCGGCTGGCGGGAGCGGCAGGTGACCTATGTCGGCGAGGGATCCCTCGCGAAGGTGAGCATCGAAGTCGCCCCCGCGCACAACGCCGCGTACCTCCGTGTCGGAGGGCGGGTCGAGGGATCGGTACCGATCGATCCGACGCGCCCATCGCTGGCCGACCTCCCGACGGAGGTGATGCTCGGGGTGCTCCCCGCCGTCGAAGGACCCGGACGCGGCGCCCTGCTCGTCATCGGGCTAGGCGGCGGGACTACGGTCACCGCGGCAGCGGAGGCATGGGATGGGACGGTGACCGCGCTCGAGCTCGAACCCGAAGTCGCGCGAGCACTCGCCTCGCCCGCCGGGGCCGCAGCATTTCCCCGAGAGCATGCCCGCCTCTTTCCCGGCATCGGCTCTTCGAACATCGGAAGTGCACCGCGGCTCGTCTTCGAAGATGCCCGCGCATTCCTCGGCCGCGAGACCGCGCTCTGGGATGCGATCGTCTGCCAGCCCTCGGAGCCGTGGCTGCCGTGGAGCGCGCCGCTGTTCACCCCTGAGTTCTACCGCCTGGTCCGCGCCAGGCTCGCTCCGGGGGGAGTAGCGGTCCACTGGCTGCAGCTGTACCGAATCGGCCCGAGGGAGTGCGCGGCGATCCTGGCGGCTTTCCGGAGCGCGTTCCCGGACGCCCGGCTCTACCACCCCCCCGGCACCGGGGAAGTCATCCTGGTCGGGGGGAGCGAGCGGCCGGCGGACGAACGACTCCGAGCTCTGGCAGGTCCTCGGGTCACCGAGGCCTGGAGCCGGCTCGTGCCCGCTGCGCCGTTCCCGGGTCGCCTCGCGGACCGGTCCGCCCTCGATCGTTGGCTCGAGGCGGAGGGGGGCGGTGGGAGGGGAGAACTGCGCTCGAGGCTCGAATTCACTCTCCCCCTGCTCGGGGACCGGGGATCCGACCGATCGGGAGAGATCCTGCGCTCCCTCGTGGACTCCGCGGCAGGGAGATGAATGATCCTTCCGCGCCCGTTGCGCTTCCTCCGATCTTCAGAACTCCTTGGGGGAAGGGGACCTCCAGCCTTGACACCCCCCCCGAGCATTCCTAGAATCCCGGGCTTCCACGGTGGGGAAACCCCGACTTTTCGGCATCCGCCCCGCCGATCCCGAAGAACCATGATGTCCAGGGGAGCTGGCACGATGCGCCGCTTCGCGATCCAGAAGAGCTACATGGCACGTCCGCAGGACGTGCAGCGCCGTTGGTACCACGTCGACGCCTCCCAGGAGATCCTGGGGCGGATGGCGGCCGAGGTCGCCACGATCCTGATGGGCAAGAACAAGCCCACCTACACTCCGCACATCGACACCGGTGACTACGTCGTGGTGACGAATGCGGTACAGGTGAGGGTCAGCGGGCGGAAGCGCGAGCAGAAGCTCTACCGCTACCACACCGGGTACATGGGCGGGCTGCGGGCGCACAATCTCGAGTGGATGCTCGAGCACAAGCCAGACCAGGTCGTCCGACTTGCGGTGAAGCGCATGCTTCCCAAGACAACCCTCGGCCGACAGATGCTGCGAAAGCTGAAGGTGTTCCCCGGCTCCGAGCACAATCTCGAGGCGCAGGCGAAACACTTCGAGACCATCCAGATCACGCACGCGACGAACGACTTGGGCTAGAGCCCGGGAGAGGGTCCTGTGACGCAAGAGGCAGTTGTCTACAACTGGGGTACGGGGCGCCGAAAAACATCGGTCGCCCGAGTACGGATCCGCGCCGGCACGGGCAAGGTTCAGATCAACGGACGCCCGTTCGAAGCGTACTTCTGCCTCGCCCCCGACCGTGAGCGCGCCCTGGAACCGCTGCGCGCCACCCGCACCCTCGGGACGTTCGACATGTGGGCCAACGTGCACGGCGGCGGCACGAGTGGCCAGGTCGGCGCGATCGTGATGGGCCTCGGCCGCGCCCTCCTCGACGCGAACGCCGAACTCGAGGGTTCTCTCCGCAATGGCAAGTACCTCACCCGAGACTCGCGGATGGTCGAGCGCAAGAAGTACGGCCGGAAGAAGGCTCGGAAGTCGTTCCAGTTCAGTAAGCGGTAGCGCGCTGCTCAGGGGGCTTTCGCAAAACCCCCTCCTGCTCGCGGCAGAGCCGCTCGCAATTCACCCACAAACGCTCGCCTCTGGCTCGTTGGTATTCGGGGGGAGCGTATTGATCGGGGGAAATCGATGGGACAGGTACCGTACCGCGGTGTCTGTCCCATTCTCTCTTGGTTTCGCCGTACTCCTCGGTTTTCCAAGAAGACAAGAAGATGGGGCACCGCTGGGCCGAGCCAGTCCCCACATTCGCTCAAGGTGACGCCGCCGCTCGTCGATCATCTGGGACAGGACGCCCCTTCAGCCGGGGTTCGACCATCCAGGAGGCGAGCGCGATGTCGACCGAACGCAAGCAGATCGAGATCGAGATTCGGGACTTCCCCGCCGTGCAGGCTCTCTGCCTTCGCGGTGACCTCTGCGATGACGGGGTCCTCGAGGCCCGTCGGGCGATCCTCGAGTCGATCGGGGCCGGCGCGCCGCGGATCGCGATCGACCTCGGTGGCGTCGAGTATATCTCGAGCGCTGGGGTCGGAATGCTAGTCTCCATGCTGAAGCGCTGCCATCAGAACGGGCTCGAACTCGCCCTCGCCGGCCTCAATCCGGAGGTGCGAGAGCTCTTCTCGCTGACTCGACTCGACGAGGTCTTCCCGATCGCGACCGACCTCGACTCGTGGTGCAAGTCGCTGGAGTAGGCGCGAGCCGCGAGCGCGACGACTCCGATTCCTTCCTCAATAGCACGAGCAAAATGGGAGAGGCACCGCGGTGCGGAGCCAGTCTCCACGCCCGCTGTGACCGTCTCATGACCCACCCGTGACGCCCAGGGCATTTTCTTCCGCCGAGATTCCTTTCGACCTCGACTCAAGCTTGCCCTGCCGGCGCTCCGAAGAAAGGATCGGGATGCGCCCTCACCCGGGGTCCGGGGGGGGAACCGTCCCGCGGCGGGTCGCGTTCCGCCGCTGAAGAGGGAGCGTAGCCGGGAAAAGGAGTCTGTCCTTGAAGACGCAGATCGATGCGCGCGCCTGCGGCGTCCGCGCCGCCGTGGCTACTTTCGCGATCGTTCTCAGCATCGCCGTCGCCGGCTGTTCCGGAGGATCGACGGGCGGCCTGGGCGGTCCTACCAACACCACCGGACCACTGGTCATCGCGGCACAGTATGTCGATGTCGATGGCAACGGCGTCGATGGCGGCGACATCATCGTGGTCACATTCGGATCCTCGGTCCGGATCATCTCCGCGAGCGTCGCCTCGTTCCGCTTCGACAGCGATCTCGATTCCTTCGGTAGTGGCGCGGTCCTCTCGCAGACCATCCCGAACTCGGAGCGCGTGGAGATCCTCCTCGGAAGCGGCGCGGACCTCGTCCCTGCCGTGTCGACGGTCGATGTCCGGTCGGGGACGAGCCTGAATGTCGTGGATCTATCTGGAGATGATGCACGCCAAACCACCGCGATCATCCCCGTCGATGACCTGACCGCAATTCCGCCGACCCTCGTCGGCTCTTGCTACATCGACAACGACCTCGATGGTGTGATCGATGTCGGCGACACGCTCGTCTGCGCGTTCGACAAGCCGATCTCCATTCCTGGCGGGGCGACGTTCGCCGCCAACTTCACGATGCCGGTCACCGGCGACACCCTGGGGACCACGCCGACCTTGAGCGCGTTCTCTCCGTCCCCCGCCAACCGAGGCGTGCAGGTCACGATCGATTCCGCGCCGACCCTGACCGTGACCGGGACCTTCGACTCCGCGATCGTGACGGCGGGCAGCCCGAGCGGGATCGAGATGAGCGGTGCGCCGACGATCGAGGACACCCTGACCAGTCTGCCGAATGCGGCCACTCCTAGCACCCAGGGCGACGTTTCCCTCCAGATCGAGAGCTACTTCCACACCTCTCAGGAGGGCTCGCTCTTCCTCGGGAACGTCGACGGGAACACTCCCGATGTCGCGGCGAACGGCTTCGACGCGCCGGGTGGGATGGCACACTTCAACGACTCGGTACAGGGCAGCCCGGTGGTGGACCTCTTCTTCGTCGCCGACACGAGAAATCACCGGGTGCTGGTGTTCGAGGGGCTCCCCGCCGGGAACAACGGCAGCGCCTCCGTCGTGCTCGGGCAGGCGGACTTCTCCGCAAACTTCCCGAACCGCTCGGAGTCGGGCAGTGCGGCTCCGACCAGCGCCTCGCTCCACACTCCAGTCGATGTCCACTTTCACGCAGCGACGAATCAGCTGTTCGTCAGCGATGCGGGGAATCACCGGGTGCTGGTCTTCAACGGCGTCGTGAACACCGCAACCGGGGACCTGACCCTCACGAACGGGGCCTTCGCGTCGTTCGTCGTCGGGCAGGCCAACACCGGAACCGGCACTTCGAATCAGGGATCCACGCCGTCGAGTCGAACGCTCTCCTCGCCGGGGGGGATCCACGTGCAGGGGACCCAGTTGGCGGTGGCCGACACCGGAAACCACCGGGTCCTGATCTGGAACTCGATCCCCTCGGTCAGCAACGCCCCCGCGAGTCTTGTGCTCGGGCAGGCGGACTTCGTCAGCAACAGCCCGGACGCCGGGCTCGGGACGATCGACGGCTCGGTGCTCGATGGCCCCGAGGACGTGGTGCTCGACTCGACCGTCACCGTCAATGGGTTCGCCGGAGCGGTGGTCGTCGCCGACTCGGGGAACAACAGGGTCTTGGTCTGGCACGGCACCAACCCGGGCACCGGATCGGCCGCGGACCGTGTTCTCGGGCAGGCGGCGTTCACGACCTTCACGGCGGGGGCCGGGCTCGATGAGTTCGACGCTCCGCGCGGGGTCGAGATCTTCCCGACCAGCGGGGCGTTCACCAGTGGAGACTCGATCTTCGTCTGCGACGCGAACAACGACCGTGTGACCGTTTTCGACTTCGGGGGCCCGCTCGCGAACGGAGATACCGCCGCACAGTCGATCGGCGGAACGGGCGCGCCTGCGACCACCACTCTCAGCCAGCCGATGCGAGTTTCCCTCAGCGTGGGGACCGCGGACTTTCTTTTCGTAGCGGACTCGATGAACCATCGCGTGATGCAGTTCCCGGTGACCGCGGGGACGGCGGCCGCAACCGCGACCACGGAGCAGGGACAGCCGAGCTTCCTGACCGCGAAACCGAAGGGGCACACCGCGAACCAGCCGTGGGCGGTCGCTTTCTCGGGCGGAAAGATGATCGTCTGCGACACCGAGAACCACCGAGTCTTGATCTACAACACCACCCCGACCGCAGGGGACCCCGATCCGGACGTGGTGATCGGACAGCTGACCCTCTTCGAGACCGAGGCGAACCAGGGTCTCTCCGCGCCGACTGCGGCGACCCTGCGCAACCCGAGTGGAGTCGCGACCGACGGCACCCGTCTCGTCATCGCCGACACCGGGAACAACCGGGTCCTGGTCTTCAGTTCGATCCCCACCACCGACGGAGATTCGGCGGCGGTCGTCCTCGGACAAGCCGGGATGACCGGCGCGAGCCCGAACGCGGGGGGCATCTCTGCCGCGACCCTCGATTCTCCGGTCGGCCTCGACATCTCGGGAACTCAGCTGATCGTCTGCGACCGAGACAACCATCGGGTCGTCACCTGGAACGACGTCACCACGGTGACGGACGGCGCCGCTGCGAACGTGGTGCTCGGCCAGGGCGACTTCTCGTCCCGTCTGCCGAACCACGGGGATGTGACCTCGGCAACGACCTTGCACACCCCGCTCGATGCGAAGGTGATCGCGGGTCTCCTGTTCGTCGTGGACTCCCTGAATCACCGCGTGGTCGCCTACAGCAGCACGACGACGAGTTCGATCGGTGCGATCTTCGCGCTCGGTCAGGCCTCCTTGACCGGGAACGCCGCGGGGATCGGGAGTTTCGGGCTGAACGCTCCGAGCGGCGTCGCGAGCGATGGCCTGCGGTTCTACATCTCGGATCGCAACAACCACCGCGTGCTCGTGTATCACTCTGTCCCGAACACCTCGGGCCTCACGGCCGACGCGGTGATCGGGCAGGCATCTCTCTCCGGGAACAGCCCGAATCGCGGATTGGCCGCTCCGACCGAGATGTCCCTGTACGGACCGCGGGGGATGTTCTTCGACGGGACGACCCTATGGATCGCCGACACGATGAACTCTCGGGTGCTCCGCGTCCGCTAGACCCGTCGTTCTGCCCGGTCCCGATCGAGTGATCTCGCACACCAGAGCAGGGGATCGGCTCACCGAGGTGAGCCGGTCCCCTGCTCTTGTCACCTCGCGCACGTTCTGCGAGCATCCCTGCCCCGCGCCCCGGGCCGGAGTGGCGGAACTGGCAGACGCAGCAGATTCAAAATCTGCCGCCCGCAAGGGTGTGGGGGTTCGAGTCCCCCCTCCGGCATTCTTCTTCCTTCCTCGCGATCTCCCGATGCGCCGTCGTGGTTTCACGCCGGTGGTTTTCCTGTGACCATCGGCCCGGAGGCTCAGAGCGCCTCCGGGGGCCGCTGGAGCGCGTCGCGGGCCCCCCGTAGGATAGACTCTGTCCCGGACGGAGGTTTGCGATGGTCGATCGGCTCTCACTCGCTCTTGCCGTGCTCTTGCTCTCGGTCGCCTCGTGGATCCACTCGCCCGCGGCAACGGCGGGGACGATCGAGGTCAAGGCGGAGGGAGTCGCCGAAGCACCCGTCAGCGCATTCCTGTTCCAGTTCCGCCTGGTCGAAGAGGACGAGGACGCCGGGACCGCGGTGCGGGACTTCTCCGCAGGGCGAGCGAAAGTCGCCAAGGCGTTCGCCGAACTGTCGATCGAAGGGCTCACTGTCGTGGGGGGTGGCATCGAGATCTCGGTGAAGCCACCGAGCGCCGATCCCTTCCGTGGAGTGCAGGTGCTCAACGGGGTCGTCCAAGGGGCAAATTCGAAGAAGCTCGCTCGATTCTCCGAGACGTTCTCGGTTCGGGTCCCCATCGCAGCGGATGCGGCGCCGGATCGGCTGCTCGAGCGGATCGGCCAGGTCCTCGATGTCGCCGCGGAGGTCGGGCTCGATCCCATCGACGCTCCCCAGAATCCCAACATCTATCTCCAGCCGCAGCTGCAGAAGACGGGACCGCAGGTCTTCGCGGTCGAAGTCGCCGAGCCTGCGGAGATCCGACTCGAAGCGGAGCGCCGGGCGATCGAGGAGGCCCGCAAGCGCGCCTCTCGCCTCGGCGATCTCGCGGGACTGACCATCGGCGAAGTCCAGAGTGTTCGGGTGACCCGCACAGAACCCCTCACCTCGGTCGGAGGCTCGCTCGTCCACGCTCGCCAGGAAGTCGAGTTGACGATCATCTTCATGACCCACTGACGATCATTCCATTCCGAGTGCGACCCGCCCCTTCCGTCACCCGAGAGGAGCTTGATGACCCCGCCCGGAGACCCCGATCGCCCGTCCTCCCTCGGCGATGATGACATCCGAGGCGTCGATGAGCTGGGCCGCTTCTACCGCGAGCTCCGCGACGAACTCTCCCGGAGCATCGTCGGTCAGCGGGACGTGATCGAGAAGCTGGTGATCTGCCTCGTCGCGCGGGGGCATGCGCTCCTGAACGGGGTCCCCGGACTCGCCAAGACCCTGCTCGTCCGGAGGATCGCGGAGACGATGTCGCTCCGGTTCAGCCGCATCCAGTTCACTCCGGATCTGATGCCGATGGACATCACCGGCACGGACATCCTCCAGGAGGCCGCGGGGGGGCAGCGGGAATTCCACTTCGTCCGGGGGCCGGTGTTTGCGAACATCGTGCTCGCCGACGAGATCAACCGTGCGCCCGCGAAGACCCAGGCCGCGATGCTCGAGGCGATGCAGGAGCACCGCGTGACCGTGATCGGGCGGACCTTCGAACTCGAGGAGCCGTTCTTCGTCCTCGCGACCCAGAACCCGGTCGAGCAGGAGGGGACCTATCCGCTCCCCGAGGCGCAGCTCGACCGCTTCATGTTCCAGATCGACATCGATTACCCGAGCGAGGCGGAAGAGATCGACATCGCGCGGCTGACCACCGGGTCGGAGCTGCCGCGATTGCGCGAGATCATCGACGGCCCCCGCGTCGAGGCCCTCCAAGACCTGGTGCGGCGGATCCCCGTCCCCGACCACCTCTACACCTACGCCGCCCGATTGGTGCGACGCACCCGCCCGAAGGGGGAGACCGCGCCCGCGTGGCTCCGGCCCCTGGTCGGGTGGGGGGCGGGTCCGCGGGCGGTGCAGTACCTGGTGCTCGGGGCGAAGGCGAGAGCGGCTCTGCACGGTTCGTACATGGCGAGGCTCGAGGACATGCTCGCGGTTGCGGACGCGGTGCTGCCGCACCGAGTGCTCACCACCTTCGCCGCGGAGTCGGAGGGGATCGACAGCCGGGCGATCGTCGCCCGTCTCGTCGAAGAGACCGGGAGCGAGGTCTAAGGGTGGTCGAGCTGGTCCGTCGAGATTTTGTCGATCCGGCGGCCCTCGCCCGTCTTCGCGGGCTCCCGCTCTGCGCTCGCGTCCCCGTGACCGGGACGGTCGCGGGGCGGCATCGCAGTCCCCATCGGGGATCGAGCGTCGAGTTCTCCGAGTACCGCAAGTACGTCCCCGGAGATGATCCGCGACGACTCGACTGGCGCGCGTACGCGCGCTCGGACCGCTTCTACATCAAAGAATTCGAGGCGGAGACCAATCTCCGTCTGCGCCTGATCCTCGACGGCTCGGGTTCGATGCTCTTCGGGTCCGGCGAGCTGAAGCGGATCGACGTCGCCCGGCGCATCGTCGCCGCGCTCGGCTACCTGGCGCTCTCCCAAGGGGACGCGGTCGGATTGAGCGTTCTCGAGTCGGACGCGGTTCGGGAGATCCCGGCTCGGAGGAACCCCGCCCATCTCGCCATCCTTCTGAAGACGCTCGGAGACTTGCGCCCCCGGGGCGAGACTCGGCTCGCCGCCGGTCTGCACGAAGTCGCGGAGAAGATCCCCCGCCGGGGACTCGTGATCATCGTCTCCGATCTGTTCGTGCCCGCGGACGAGCTGCACGACTGTCTCCAACACCTGCGCTTCCGGCGGCACGATGTCGCCGTCTTTCAACTCGTCGACCCGCTCGAGATCTCCTTCGACCTCCCCGCGCAGATGCGCTTCGTCGACCTCGAGGGAGGGGCTCCGCTCGTCGCCGATCCACCGGCGATCGCGAGGCGCTACCGCGAGGCCTACGACCGCCACGCGGCCGCGGTCACCCGAGTGATGCGGGAGGCGCAGGTCGACTTCCACCCGCTCCGGCTGGACCAGTCGTACGAGGCCGCGATCGCGCGATTCCTGGTCGGGCGTGCCCCGAAAGGGCCGAGACGATGAACGCCAGAGCCACGCTGAGCGGCAGAGCCAGATGAGCGCCGGGCGATGAGTTTTCTCGCGCCACTGCTGCTCGTCGCGCTCCCGCTGGCGCTGCTGCCGGTCGTGATCCACCTTCTCTACCGTCGGCGCCACCGAACGATCGAGTGGGCAGCGATGCGATTCCTCCTCGAGGCGACCCGCGCCGCGCGGGGGTGGCAGCGCCTGCGGCACCTTCTGATCCTCGCCTCGCGGGTCGTCGCTCTCGCCGCGCTTCTGCTCGCGATCAGTCGCCCGATCGCCGGGGGGTGGCTCGGGTTCGCAGCGGGGGAGCGCGCGGATGCCGTGCTCATCCTCCTCGATCGTTCGGAGAGCATGGGGGAGCGCGACCTCGCCACCGGTCGGAGCAAGCTCGCCCACGGGATCGAAAAACTCGCGGAAGGACTCTCGCGCCGCCCCGCCAATCAGTGGGTACTCCTCGATCCGCTCGTCGACTCCGCTCGAGTTCTCGATCACCCCGGGGACTTGCGTGATCTCCCACTGCTCCCTGCGACCGCCACTGCGACCGACATCGCCCGCCTCTTCGAACGCGCGATCGAATACGTCCGCGAGAACCAGGTCGGGCGCACCGAGGTGTGGGTGCTCACCGACGCCCAAGCGACGGACTGGAGCCCGGAGAGCGGTCGTTGGCCGGCGATCCGGGACGAACTCGCGGAGCTCTCCAGAGTGCGGGTGTATCTACTCGCCTATCGGGAGCTCGCCGAGGCGAATCTCGCGGTCCGGGTCGGGGAGGCACGCCGTCGCGATGATGATGCCGGGTCGGCGGTCGAGCTGGACGTCGAGATTCTCTCCCGCGCGGAGCTACCGGCCGGGACCCGAGTCCCGCTCGAGATCGCCCTCGGGGGTGCGACCACGGTGACCGAAGTCGAGATCTCCGGATCGCGCGCGCACCTCGAGGGTCACAGTGTCCCGATCGATGCTACCGCGGGGTCCGGCTGGGGCTTCGTCGGGATCGGCGGCGATGCGCGCCCCGGCGACGACCGCGCGTACTTCGCGTTCGGCGAGGAGCCGGTGCGTCGCACCCTCTGCGTGGCGGAGGACGCGGAGATCGCCCGGATCATCGCGATCGCGACCCGCGCTCCGCGCGTCCACTCCCTCTCGTACGAGTCGCGGATCTTCCACCCCGATCAGGTGGACGATGTCCCGTGGTCGGAAGCATCCTTCGTCGTCTGGCAAGCTCCACTCCCCGCACCCGAACGGTCCGCGTCGATCGAAGCGTTCGTCGCCCGCGGAGGGAGCATCTTGTTCCTCCCGCCGGAAGTCCCGACCGAGCGGCAGATTTTTGGAGTCGGCTGGGAGCGCTGGCTCCCCCGGGCGGAGCCGGACGCGGCGACGATCCCGTCGTGGCAGACTCGGGAAGACCTGCTCGCCAACACGGACGACGGGGAACCGCTCCCGGTGGAGGGGTTGCGCATCTTCGGTCGTTGCGCGCTGCGCGGAGGGGGACGCACCCTCGCTCGGTTCGACGATGGCACTCCCGCGCTCGTCCGCGGGACGACCGAGGCGGGGGGCGCCTACTTCCTCACCTCGCCGCCTCTGCCAGGCACTTCGAACCTCGCGCAGGACGGAGTCGTGCTCTACGCGCTCCTCCACCGCGCCCTGGAGGCGGGGGTCGCCTCGCAGCGGGCGGCACGGCAGCGCGAGGCGGGGACCTTCCGACCCGATGCGAGCTGGCAGCTCGTCGCGTCGGACCACGAGGATGCGCTGTCGACGGAGCGCTTCGCCCATGCCGGGGTGTTCCGACGCGGGGAGGAGATCGCCGCGGTGAACCGACCCGACTCGGAGGACTCGCGTCGAGCTCTCGGGGCCGAGCAGTTCGCCGAGATCCTCGGCGACGCGGACTGGGTGCTCGTCGAAGACTCCCTCGCAGCCGCGGGCTCCCTGCTGCAGGAGACGTGGCGGCTCTTTCTCGGCGCGATGCTCGTCGCTCTCCTCGTCGAGGCGATGCTCTGCTGGTTCGACCTGCCGCGTCCGCTCCAGGGGAGGAAGAGCGGATGAGCGACGGCACGCTGACCTTCTTCGCGACCTCCGGGACGATCGCGGTGAGCATTGTCGTCGGGCTCCTCTCGATCGCGCTGGCGACCCTCGGCTGGTGGCGAAAGGGCGGCGGAGTTCGGATGGCGTTGCTCGAGCTCCTCCGCCTGGTGATCGTCGCGTTCCTCCTGGTGACCTTGAACCAACCGGAATGGGTGACCGAGGTGGACCCGCAGCGCCGACCCGTCGTCGCGGTCCTCTGGGATGCATCCCGAAGTATGGAGACGGAAGACGTGGGTACGGAGCCGGGGGTCTCCGGCGGGTCCACTCTCGTCTCCCGTTCCGATGCGGTGGCCCGACGCATTCGCCCCGAAATCTGGAAGAGCCTCACCGCAAGCGTCGAGGTCGTGATCACTCCGTTCTCAGGGGAAGCCCGGAGCGCAGAGGGAGGCGCGGCTCCCCCTCCCGCCACCGACATCACCTCCCCGCTGATCGCTCTGCTCGAGCGGCATCCGACCCTGCGTGCGGTTGTTCTGCTCTCCGATGGGGATTGGAATCTCGGCGGGTCCCCGGCGGCGGCCGCGACCCGCTTTCGCACTCGGAAGATCCCGATCCACACCGTGCCGGTCGGCAGCGCGGTGGCTCTCCCCGATCTCGACCTGCGCTCGGTGGACGCCCCGACCATCGCGGTCGCAGGAAAGGGAGTGCAGGTTCCGTTCTCGATCGCGAGTTCACTTCCGCACGAAGTGGTCACCGAGGTCTTCCTCCGGGATGCCGAGGGACGAGTGCTCGGTCGTTCGGAGGTGCGGATCCCCGGGCACTCGACGGCGGACGGATTCGTCGAGTGGGTTCCGCCCGCTCCGGGAGAGGTGGAGGTCGTCGTCTCGCTCCCGAGACAACCGGGGGAATTGCGCGCCGACAACAATCAGCGCGCGGTCCGAATTCGCGTGCAGGAGGAATCGCTGCGGGTACTCATCGTCGAATCGACCCCGCGTTGGGAGTATCGCTATCTGCGGAACGCGCTGATGCGCGATCCAGGGGTCGAGGTGCATTGCCTCCTCTTCCATCCCGATCTCGCGGCGCGGGGGGGTGGCCCGGGGTACCGGCAGGAGTTCCCCGAGTCGGCGGAACTCGCAGAGTACGACGTGGTGTTTCTCGGCGACGTCGGGATCGCTCCAGACCAACTCTCCTCAGGCGATGCCGATCGCCTCGCTGGGCTCGTGAAGAGCCAGGCGAGCGGGCTCGTGTTGATCCCGGGTTTTCGCGGTCATCAGAGCACTCTGCTCGACTCCGAGCTCGGAGATCTCTACCCCGTGGTGCTCGATGAAGAGCGTCCCCGCGGAACGGGGCACCGGATCCCAGCCGCTCTCGTCCTGACCGAGGCGGGGCGAAAGAGCCTCTTGACTCGGTTCCACTCCGACTCGCGGGTCAATGGCTCGATCTGGGAACAGCTCCCCGGTTTCCAGTGGTACGCGCCGGTTCTCCGAGCAAGGGCGGGATCGACCGTGCTGGCGGTGCACGAACGAGCGGAAGGGAGCGCCGGACGGATTCCGCTCCTCGTCACGCGCCCTTACGGGACAGGGAAGGTGCTCTTCCTCGCGACCGATGGGGTGTGGCGTTGGCGCGAGGGGGTGGAGGATCGCTACCACTATCGCTTCTGGGGGCAGGTGGTGCGTTGGATGGCGTACCAGCGGAAGATGGCGGCGGGGGACACGCTGCGGCTCTTCTTCACCCCGGAGCGCCCTGAAGTGGGGGACCGCATCACTTGGCACACGAACGCGATGGACGACGGCGGTGTGCCGGTCGAGGGAGGAGAGGTGACACTTCGGATCGAGGCCCCGACCGGCCGTATCGATCGGGTGCGTCTCGCGGAACAGCCGGGGGAGTGGGGGCTCTATTCGGGGAGTTCGCCGCTGCGCGAACCGGGAACCCACCGCATCACCGTCCACTGTCGCGAGACGGGGCGATCCCTCGAGACGGAATTGACCATCGCGGCGGCCGATCCGGAGCGCATCGGCGCCCCCGCTCGCCCGGAAGTGCTGGAGGAGATCGCCCGCTGGACGCGCGGGAGCGTCATCGGGGAGGACCGGTTCGAAGAGGTGGTTTCCCGGTTGCACGCGCTCCCCGCAGCCGAACCGCTCCGGAGGCGCCTCCAGCTCTGGAGTCACCCCATCTGGGGCGCAGTGATCATCGCCTTGCTCGGCGTGTTCTGGGTTGGGCGCAAGTGGTCCGGTATGATCTGAGCAACGTCTTTTCGGGGCCCGATCGGGAAGGACCCGGTGGATGAGCGAGCATGGAAGTGGCTCGGGACGCGAGGCAGGATCGATGGAGCAGATCGACCCGGGAGCGGGTTCACGGAATACACCCCCGGGAATCCCGGCGACGCTCCGCCGGAAGCTCACCCAGTTTCGACGTGATGCGCGGCTGCGGACCCTGCTCACGCTGCTCTTCGCGGCGCTCCTCGCTCTCGCCATCTCATTCCTGATCACGTTCTCCCTCGAACGATGGATCGACACTCCGGCGGTGCTCCGCAGCGTGCTCGGTCTCGCCGGTGCCGCGGTGATCCTCCTCGGGCTTCCACGCTGGTTCTTTCGCTGGGGGATCGGCCTCACCCGCGAAGAACAGATCGCGCGACGGATCGCTCACTGCGATGCGATCGCCGGGGACCGAATCCTCGGTGCGATCGAGCTCGCGAGCGGCGGTGGCTCGAAACTGGTCAGTCGATCTCCGCGCCTCGTCGAGGCCGCGATCGCTCAGGTCGATCAAGAGTTCGCGAGTCGCGATCTGTCCTCGGCCCTGCCTCCGCGGCGACACCATCGCTTCGCAAGAGCCGCTCTGCTGCCGGTCACCGCGGTCATCACCCTCGCGGTGGTGTGGCCCGACGCGAGCGCGAACACCCTCCTGCGGTGGAGCGGGCTCGGCGATGTCCCGCGCTACACGTTCGCTCGGATCTCCGAGCTCCCCGGTGAGTGGGTGGTCCCGCGCGCCGAGCCTCTCGTCCTCGAACTCGCTCCGACCGCGGACAGCCGCTGGACACCGGAGACGGCGACGGTTGCTCTCGCGGAGCTGGGAGCGATCACCGCGCCGCTCCGCGAAGGGGTGTACCGGTTCGAACTCCCCCCCCAGACCGTCGACGAGAGCATCTCGATTCGAGTCGGAGATCTGGTTCGTTCCCTGAGAGTTCATCCGATCGAACGGCCGGAACTCGTCGAACTCGCCGCGCGGGTGACCCTCCCCGAGTACCTCGGGATCGCCGAACCGCTGCGCCCCGACCTGCGGGGCGGCGGAGCGACCGTGGTCGAGGGGAGCGACGTCGGCTTCACCGCGCGTGCGACACGAGAACTCGCGCGGGCGCGCCTCGATGGGGTTCCCGTGCAAGTTCGTGGGCACGAACTCGAGGGTGCGCAGGAGCGACTCGTCGCGGATCGCACCCATCGACTCGACTGGCAGGACCAGCATGGTTTGACCGGGACCCGACCGGTTCTCTGGACGCTCCGCGCGCGTCCCGACGAGCCCCCGACCGTCGGGATCCGCGAGCTTCCGCGGGAGGTCGTCATCCTCACGACGGAGACGCTCGCCTTCCGGATCGACGCCGGGGACGACTTCGGAGTGAGGGCGATCGGCATCTCCTGGCAAGGTGCCTACGACCGGATCGCCCATCCGCACCCCAGTTCTGGGGAGAAGCGGGTGGCCGCCGGCGGTGCAGAAGATCGCGCTCTGACCGCGTCGGCGACCTTCTGTGCGGATCGCCTGGGGATTCCCGCGCAGAGCATCGAACTGCGTGCGACCGCTCGCGATGCGTTCCCCGGTCGGGAACCCACGCGGTCGACCCCGTTCACGGTGCACGTCCTCACTCCCGAAGACCACATGATCTGGATGACCGGGGAGCTGGGGCGATGGCTCCGCGAGGCGGCGGAGGTGCGCGATCGCGAGCGCGACCTGCACCGTGTGAATCAAGAGCTTCGCGAACTCGCCCGCGATGAGATCGATCGTCCCGAAATTCGCAAGCGCATCGAGGATCAGGCGATGAGTGAGCGGGCCAACGGGCGGCGGCTCGCACGTCTGGGCGCCCGCGGCGACGACTTGGTCGCGCAGGCCGCGCGCAACCCGGAATTCAACACCGAGACGATGCACGAGTGGGCCGAGCGGGTCCGCGCGCTCCGCGAGATCGCAGAGAACCGGATGCCCTCGGTCGCAGAGCTTCTCGCCGAGGCGTCATCCGCGGCGGCCGCAGCCCCCTCGGATCCCGGAGGAAAGAATCAGGGCGGGGACCGCTCAGCGACGACGGGTGCGTCGAGCTCCGAGAGCTCTTCGTCCGCGGCGACGGAGCTGGCCTCGAGCTCTGACCCGGACCTCCCTCGACGACCCGCGAGTGGTCAGGCGGGCGGTGATCCGTCAGACGGGGTGTCCATCGAGGAGGAAGCTGAACTCGCGCGACTCCTGCGGCCACGGGATCCAGGGAAGGGGGTCCGAAACGGCGAGGCGGATCCGTCTTCTTCCGGCGGCAAGAAGGAAAGTGACGATCGTCCTCCCCCTCCTGGAGTCTCCGACCACGAGTCGAGCCAGCGCGGCCCGGCGACGTCCGTGGCCGAGAGCTCCTCGGGCTCAGCGGCGAGTTCGGGCGCAGGATGGGTGACCACCACCGTTCCGGGTTCTGCAGCCGCTCCACCCGCCGCAGGAACCGAAGCCGAGGAGCGGTTGGAAGCGGCGATCTCGGAACAGTCCGAATTGCTCGCGCGCTTCGACGATGTCATCGACGACCTGATGGCCGTCCTGCGCAATCTCGAGGGAAGCACCTTCGTGAAACGGCTCAAGGCCGCCTCCCGGGAGCAGATCCGGATCTCCGGGACTCTGACGGAGATCGTCCCGGACGGATTCGGGGTGTCGAGCGACCGCGCGACCGCCGAGCTCGATGAGCGACTGGCGACGAGCGCAGCGCTGGAGTGGTCCTCGAGTGATCGAGTGACGCGGATCCAAGGCGATCTCGAGGCGTTCGTCCGCCGCACCGACCGTGCGACCCACCAGCGAGTGCTCGGTCAGATGAAGGACATCGCGGTCACCGCGGAGCTGAACGAGACCGCCCGTGCGGTCGTGCAGAATCATAGCGGGGACTCGATTGCGCGGGCGGAGTTGTGGGCGGACACCTTCGACCGATGGGCCGACGAACTCGTCGGCCCAGGCTGACAGGGCGGGGGAACCGACCCTGGTTCCCCGCGCGGCAGTTTGCCGCCTGCGATCATCCTCGAGGTGTTGAAGATCACCGAGGCGGAGATGGACCTCCGCGAGGCGACCAGGGAAGCGGAGCAGCTCCGGTGGGCGATGACGACGGCCGAGCTCGACGCTCGCGCCGGGCCACTCGCCGAAGAGCAGGGCGCGCTCGCGACGCGGGTCGCTCTTGTGGTCGGGCAGATCCGAGAGCTGCCGGAGCCGGAGCAGTTCGGTCAGGAACTGGCGCTGCTCGGTGAGGTGGACGCCGTGATGCGCGAAGCCGACACGTATCTGCGGATCCCGGAGACGGGGGAAGTGACGATCGCGGCCGAGACCGAGGCGATCGAGCTCCTCCTGCGCTCCCGTCGAGCCGGAGGGGGCGGGGGGGGGGGCGGCGGCACCACGCCCGGCGCCTCGATGGCGGGAGGGGAGGCGACTCTCTCGGCGCTCGCACTGGTAGGGAGAGGAGTCGCGCCCCAGGCGGAGGTCGAGTCGCGCCTGGTCGATCAATCGATCGGCGAGGCAGCCCTCGAGTATCCCGCCGAGTTCCGGGAGGGGCTCGATCGATACTTCGGGGAGCTCGATGGCGGTCGCTGATCTCGGGCTGCCGGGCCGTGCTCTCCTGTGGACAGTGATCTCGAGCTGCTTCCTCGGGGGGATCTTGTCCCTGGAGGTTGGAGCCCGTCTCGGAGCAGCCGAGGCTGGAGCCTCTCTCGGATCCGCTCCCGGGTTCGACGACCCGCCTCGAGACCCTGCGCCGCCGTTCTGGCGCATCGAACTTCGCCAGGAACTCTCTCGCCTCACCCGGCTGCGGATCCGCGACCTCGGCCGCGCGACCCAGCTCGGCCTCGCCCGGGCGGAGCGATTGCTGACGGCGGCCGAGGGGGCGGTGCGCCGGGTGTCGGATACCGTGGACTCTCCCGAGGATGCACGGGCTCGCACATCCCAGCTCTTCGAGTCGATCTGGACCGACCCGCAGTGGGCCGAAGCGCTGGAGGTTGTCCTCCAGAATCCGGAGAAGGTCCTCTGGCTGGAGCGATCGACATGGCGTCGGGTGCGCCGTGAAAGCACCGCTCGCATCCTCGCCGCGACCGAAATCTCCGATCGCCTCCATCTCACGAGCGATCAGAGGGCGGTCGTCATCGGCTCCATCGGCGACCTCGCGCTCGACCTTCCGATCGACCAGATGACGATCATCGACCTGCAGAACCGGTGGGCGACCGCCGCCGAGTCCTTCTTGCAACAGTCGCTGACCTCGGCCCAGCGGCGCCGGGTCACCTTCGGCGCTCACGGCAAGGTCGCACCGGAGCCTCGTGACCTGCTCCTTTCCGACCTCGAGGTTTGGGTGGCGAAGGTCGGAGATGAGAGCGGAATTCCGGAGCAGGACCGAGGGATCCTCTTCGACTGCGGTCGGCGCTGCATCGCGGTCGCGTCGATCCACTCCGAAGTCGACCCGAAACCACTCGAGGCTGACCTCCTCATCAAGACTCTGCGCACCATCGCGGGACCTGCATTCACCGAGTCGTTCCTGGCCGAGCAACAGACACGGAAGCGCGTCCTTCGCGAGGCGCGTTGGAAGCGGCTCATCGCCGACTTGGATGCACTCCTGTTCTTGACCGAGGTGCAGAGGGGTGCCCTGGAGCTCGTGCTCGCTCGCGGGGGGGGCGGAGATCTTACGGTCGATTCCTGGGCTCCGCTCGGCATCCCCACCCTCGATTTCCCCCCCGAGATTCTTCAGAGGCTCCTCGCGATCCTCGATGTGGACCAGAGGACCGTGTTTCGCGGTATCAGCACGGCGCGGGAGGGACAGCGATGATCTCTCCACGGTCGATCACCCGCTGGGGCACCCTCCTTCTCGGCATCGGTGGGGTGACCTCCCCGAACGCTCTCCCCGGACAGGAGGTTCGGATCGGGAGCCCCGTCGGGGCCGAGGTGCGCACGCTCTACGAGAAGGGGCTCGGCTACCTCGCATCGATTCAAGAAGACAGCGGGTCATTCGGAAATGGGGCTGGGATCACCGGGATCTGCCTGATGGCATTCCTCGCCAGTGGCGAAGACCCGAACTTCGGTCGCTACTCCGAGAACGTGCAGGGGGCGGTGCGATCCTTGCTCGCGGAGCAGAACGCGGCCACCGGGTACCTCGGGAACAGCATGTACCACCATGGATTCGCGACCCTGGCGCTCGCCGAGTCGTATGGTACGGTCGACGAGACTCTGCTGTGGGGGGGCAGAACGCCGATCCGGTCGATCGGCGAGTCGCTCGAGCTCGCGGTCCGCTGCGCGGTGACTTCTCAAGAGCAGAATCCCTTCCACGCATGGCGTTACGCTCCGGACGCGAGAGACGCCGACACCTCGGTGAGCGGCGCGGTTCTGATGGGGCTGCTCGCCGCCCGTAACGCAGGGATCGAAGTCCCGGACGTCGCGATCGACCAGGCGGTCGAATACTTCGCGAGCATGACCACCTCGGACGGAAGCGTCGGTTACAGCGCGTTCGGTGGCGGTGAGTCGCTGAATCGATCCGCGATCGCGACTCTGATCTTCGCGGTGGCAAAGCGCAAACAGCTGCCCGGATTCGCTGCGACACTCGGATTCCTACGCGACCGGATCGACTACGAGTCCTCCTATCACCCGTACTACTTCCGCTACTACATGGCCCAGGCCATCTTTCAGGGTGACTTCGAACTTTGGCGGGGATGGTCCCGCGAGAACACTCTCCGCCTGCTCGACTGGCAGAGGGTCGGCGGTGAGATCGTCGGTCCCTTCGGGCAAGGGCAGGGGGGAGATGCATACACGACCGGGATGCTCCTCCTCTCGGTCGCACTCGAGTACTGCTTCCTCCCGATCTACGAGCGGTGATGGCGATGCGGCTGCCGACGATACGATGTTCATCCGGTCTCCTCCTGGGGATCTTCGCGGCTGGTCTATTCTCTGCGACGGCCCCCGGATTTGCCGACGAGGGAGAGTCGGGCACCCTGCTGCTGACCGGGGATCGCCAGTACGAAGGGGTCTGGTTCCCGCGAAGGATCGACGGGGAAATCCTCTGGCGACCCGATTTTCTCGACGCAGCAGTCCCGTTCCCAGCCGACATCGCCCGCTCGATCACGTTTCCCGAACGAAATGGGGTTTTCTCCACGGGATCCTGCTCGGTGTTGTTCCATGACGAAGATCGGATCAGTGCGGAGGTGGTGAGGATCGACGAGGAGACGGTGCAACTCGAAAGTGCGCTGCTCGGCGGTCTCATCGATTTGCCGAGGAGCGTGGTTCGGCGAATCGAATGGCGAGAAGCGGCCCCAGGGTACCTCGGGCCCGGTCGACCGGACGAGTGGGGCGTACTCGACGCCGGATCGAGCACCGGCGAATGGACGATCGGAACCGGAGGACTCTCCACCTCTACCCCGGGAGCCGAGCTCTGGAAAGACCTCGGTCTTCGTGCGCCGAGCAAGATTTCGATGCGGCTGATCGGGACCGGAGCCGATGCCGGGTTTCGGATCGTCCTCGGGGCCCCCGGCATCATCCCTCTCCTCTCCGATGGGCTGTTCATCGAGACGTGGGGGGACCGGATCGTCGTCTATCGTGAGCTCGACGCGACGATCGAGTTCCAGGTCATCGAGCGTTTCCGTGTACGCGCCGACATCACCGTCGAGTGGGACCCGCGGCTGCGGCTCTGCCGGTTCGTCGATGAAGAGAAGACTCTGGCGACGGTCGCACTCGGCGAACATGTAGGGGACGGCCTCTACATCCAGAACCTCGGGGAAGGCCTGATCTTTCCCCGGGTCGAGATCACACGTCTCGCCGGACTCGACGGCCCCGAGATCCATGCGACCGGCGAGCTCGACGGGAACGACGTCGTCGGCCTCGAGGATGGAGTGGTCCGAACCCGCGACGGAGCGAACGTTCCACTGACCGAAGTCGCCGGGATCACATTCCCCGCGCGCGCAGTGGAACGAGATCCCACAAGGGATGGGCAAGGCTCGCGGGAGGGTACGCCGGTCCGTTTCACGTTCCGTGATTCGAGTGAGCTCCATGCGCGGTTCCGCCGCTTCTCCGAGCGCGGAATCGAAGCGAACCTCGAGAACGGCGGCGGCGAGGTCGTGATCACTCCCAGCGATCTGCAACGGATCGAATTCATGGGGGAGTCGTCGGAACGCCCGCGCCCCGCCCGGCACCGTCTGATCGGCGCCGGTCCTCCCCGGGTGGGGACTTGTCACGGCTTCGACCCGAAGAGCGGGGATCTCCTCTGGAGTCCGGATGGGAGCGAGCGATCCGCCCCGTTCGCGGGCGACTTCGACGGTACGGTCGTCTTCGCCCAGGAGTCGGAGTACTTCATCGGCCGGATCCGCGCCCCGCACGACCTCCATCTGCGCGACGGGGATCGCATCCCGGTCGCGATCGCCCGCATCGACGATGAGACCCTGAGAGCGGTCTCGCCTTTCGGGGGTGAATTCGAGATTCCGGCAAATGAGGTGCGCGCGCTCGAACTCGACCCTCGCAGCTTGGCACGCGTCCTCCCCGAGCCGAAAATTCCCGACGAGCGCCCTTCGCGAGTACGCCGCGGTCGGATGATCATCCGGGGGGAGAGCGGCGTCCCGACCCGAGGGAAGGACGAGATCGACGAGGAGCGCCGAGCGCGCATCCTGTCACTTCCGCGGGTCCAACTGCAGCGCCCGCCCTCTCATCTGCTCATCGGTCGAAACGGAGACCTGCTCCGGGGAAACCTGCTCGCGATCGATGACACCTCGATTCGGTTCGAGGTACACCTCCGGGAGCTGTCGATCTCAGTCGAGGATGTGGCGGGAGTGATCCGCCTCGATCCCCCAGCCGTGGCTGGTGCGGAGACGGCGACGGGCGATCGAGGCGAAGAGGTGCCCCTCGCGGAGGATCCGTTCGCATCGGCGAAGACGGTCCAATTGGTCCTCAACGATCGGATGCGCGTCAGAGCGAGGGTCGAGCGATGGGATGCCGACGGGATCGTCGCAACGACGAGATGGCTCGGTCGGATCGAGGTCAAGATCGCGGACCTCGAGCAGATCGTGATCGGCGAGAGTGCTCGCAGCCGCCTCTCGGCTCGGTTTCACGGGTGGCAGCTGAAGGCGATGCCGGAGCCGGCGGATCCGCCGCCTCCAGTGGCGCCAGGCGGGGGATAGCGCGGGGCCTGTCCGCCAGTCCAAATGATGGGACTGGCTCGGCGCGCAGCGCTGCTGCCTGTCCCGGACGCTCGCCCGCTGATCCACAGGGGCTCAACCCGATTCTCGTCCGCCGCAGTCTCGTTCTTGCGATCTGCCCGCGGTTATCGTCTTTCGTCGGAGGCCCGGAACAGGCATCCGCGCTTCGCGCTGAGCCGGTCCCCAACTCGGATCAGTTCTGCACGTGTGTCGCTGCGTCCCCCTTCAGGGCGCCGTCCGCATCGATCCACGAGTCGAGGACGATTCCGATGCTCGGGTCCGG
>JAQBGV010000025.1:0-6118 GCA_032128395.1 Planctomycetota bacterium
CCGGGCCGATGATGCCGGGGGTCAGCGATGGGTGAGTAGGAGTTCCAGTCAACACGAGGGCGCCAGTCAAGGAACCAGCGGCCGGGGTGCACGGGATGAACGTGTTGCCGGTGGGATCGGTCGGGTCCTGGTACTCGATGACCACGTCCCAGCGGGCGTCGGCCGGAGAGGAGACGAGGTTGAAGGTCAGCTCGACATCCCCGGAACGAATCCCGGCTGGGGTGATCGCGCCGGTGAAGTGAGCGGGGATATCGGAAACCGAAAAGCTCGCGGGGTTGACCACCGCATAGGGCATTTCGAACGGCCCGGAGCTGAGGGGAGACCCGCTCCCACCGTCGGAGGTTGCCAGGAAAGTGAGCACCGAGGTCGCGCAGCCGCTCGGGAAAAGCCCGGAGGGGAGGTCGACCACGATCGCCTCGAGCCCTTCGCCGAGTGAGTAGGTCGCGTTGACCGGCAGCCCTGGTGTGACGTCGTCGGCGAGCCGCAGTTGGCTCCCGTCGTCGACTTCGACCGTGGTCACGCTCGCGCCCAAGTTGTAGCCGATCAACACAACGGAATTCGTGACCAGGTTCGCGGCGACATCTCGGAGAACCGCGATCCCCTGACCGTCGTCGTTCACGGCAGCGCCGGTGAGCACAGGTGCGCCCGAGAAGCTCGACTGCAGCATCGCGGCATCGACCTTCCCCGTCGGCGTCACGACGGAGAGCGCGAGGAATCCAGAACGCACCCCGGACGGCACTCGCACGGTCAGCGTGGAGGGGACTCCTTCCCCGGGGGGGGCCACTCCGACGGTCACGGTCTCGACCAACCCTCGGATCGAGACGGTGTGCGCGAAGTTGGAGAAGGTGACGCTGTTCCCGGCCAGGCTCGGAGAGAAATTGCAGCCACCGAGCGTCAGGATGTCCCCAGGCTTTCCGCGGTTGGGTGAGATCATCGTCACGGTCGGAAAGTCCGGCGGCAGGACATCGTGGACCACGATCGTGAGATCTACCGTCGTCGATCCCGCCGCGTTCGATCCGGTGACCGTGTAGATCGCCGCCGCGGTCATCGACGATGGGGTCCCGCCGATCACCCCAGAGTTTCTGTCGAGGGTGAGGGCGGCGGGGAGTGGAGGCGAAACGGAGTATTCATCGATCGCTCCACACCCGTTCGAGGGAGGGTTGTCGACGATCGGAACCCCCACCGTGTAGCTAGCAACCGGCTCGGAGTACTCGAGATCGCAAGGAGGGTCGAGCACACCGCTGACTTCGATCTGGATCGCGGCGACCGTGTCCCCGGAGAAGTTCTCGGCGGTGATGAGGTGGATCGTCGCCGGGGTCAGGGCCTGCGGGACACCGTTGATCACTCCGGTAAAGGAATCGAGCGTCAGCCCGGCGGGGAGCGCCGGATCGATCGAGTACTCGAACGGCGCTCCGCACCCGACGCTCGGAAAGTTCGGGAAGATCGGGGTCCCCACCGAGTAGTTCGCGATCGGATCGGAGTAGACGAGATTGCACGGGGCGGCGGGATGGACCGTGATCCAGATCAGCGTGACCGCACTCCCGCCGAGGTTCTCCGCCGTCACCGCGTGCGAGGACGGACCGGAGATTTCGAGCGGCGTGCCGCTGATCAACCCTGTCGCCGGATCGAAGTCGAGTCCGCTCGGGAGCGGGGGCACGACCGCGTACGTGTCTGGAGTTCCGCACCCCCAGATCGGAATGTTCGGCGCGATCGGGGTTCCATGGATGTAGAACGCGACCGGCGTGGAGTACGTCAGGTCGCAGGGCGCATCCTCGAGCCCCGTTCCGCACACCCCGGGATCGGAGCAGGGAAGAGAACTCGGGGTCGGGTCGAACCCACATCCGGGGAACGGATCGGGTGGCGCAGTGCCCCCCATGTGCAGGTACGAGAGCAGACCGATCACGTCCGCCACGTCGAGCAGACCGTCATCATTGACATCCGCTGCAGCCTCGCACGGGATCGATCCACCGAAGAAGAGATGACCGATGGTGGCGATCGGATCGGCGATGTCGACCGCGGAGTCCTGGTTGACATCACCCCGGCTGAATTCGGCCTGACCCGAACACCACGAGGCGGCGCCGGCGAACAAGATCCACGCGATGGCGCACAGTGAAATGCGTGAGACCAGACGACCGACGACCGATCGGCCGTTCGGCCCGATCGCGTGAGATCTGCATCTCATGGATTTCGCCTTTCCTGGTTGTCACTGCGAATCATCATCGCCTCCGATTTTCTCAGAGCCAGCAAGTTCTCGGGTCCAGGGATGTCTCGGCCAGCTCCGTTCACTCTCGAATTGCGACTCGCGGCATCGCCAAGGTGAAGAACCCTTGGCAGGCGGACTCGCATGCGGGGGTGGATCCGACCGAGAAGAGGACTCCGGCGAGGAAGATCTCGTCCCCGATCCCGACCGCGCCGTCGGAGGAGCAGTCTCCGCGGGTGAACGGTGGGCTCACGATCGTCACCTCACCCGGCACTTCCTCGGGAACGACGGAAATACCACCGACGATGGTGACGACGTTGTCGATCGGGAGTCCGTTCGGTCCCACCAGCTCGCACGGGTCGATCAGTGCCGAGGCTCCCACGGGTCCGACCAACTCGATCTCGAGTAGGAGCAACTCGTACGTCGCCCGTCCTCAAAGAGCCCGTCGACCGAGCGAGGGGTCGAACCGATGAGTGCCGAACTCCGGAGACCTCGTGCGATTCGGTCCACTCCCACATCCGGATGAATCTTCCCGTTCGGGGGAGCCTTGCGCAAGCTTGTCCTCGGCGCGGAGAAGCCACTCCGGGGTGAATCACTCGCAGAAGCTCTCCATCGATCACTTTGCCGGCAGCGAGCGCGCGTACCGCACTCCCCGCTCCACCCAGGCGCGGAGCTCCGGGTCCTCCGCCACCCCCTCCGGGTCGACGTAGATCAACCCACGCATCGGCCTTCCGGTGAAGTCCATCGGACGGGTGTGCGGCTCGGTGAGGGCTTCCTCGTACGAATCTCGATCGATGCGAACCATCAGCGTGATTCCCACGACCCCGCAACAGAGATTCCCATCGATGATGAAGGCGAGGCCGCCGAACATCTTCTTCTCGATGAGCCCGGGTTCGCCGGCGAGGACATCCGAGATGCGGGCCGCGAGACCGTCATCGTAGGCCATCGATGCTCCTCTACTCCCTCGAAACGTGGGGACTGGCTCCGCACAACGGTGCCTGCCCCTACGGACTCACTCGCTCCGGCACCACCGGCTGCACCCAAGCGGATTCCCGATCCCCCACGGCGTACGGATCCGGGTGGAGTCGGCTCGAGACCACGATCGCGCGCACGTACAGCTCGTCCCCCTGGAACCGATACTCGGGGTGAAGCTCGGCTGACGCGGCGAGCACCTCTCCCGTCGATCCGGCGACGCCATCGCGCATGCGGGTTCCGATGAAACGCGTCTCGTACGTGACACCCGGCTCATCGCGGATCGACAGCCGAAGTCCCTCGAAGTCGTGCTCCGTCCCGACCAGCGTCACTCCCGTCGTCGAGTAGAACGCGCCGGCGCGGAGCGCGCGGATGATCGAGTCGGCGGTGAGCTCCCTCGCTTGCACCATCACCCACCCCCGCGCGGGGACAGATACGAGATCGGGCGCATGGTGGCTGTGCGCGTCGTCGGTCGCTAGTCCGAAGAGCGGGGGCAGGTCGAGCTCGGTCAGTCGGGCGGTGAGCGCGATGTCCCACATCTCCTCGGTCCCGGGGCGCTCGGCATCGCCGTGGTTCTCGACGCCGCGATGCCCGTTGTGGACCTCGAAGAACCGCTCCCCCCGGATGTGGGCGACATCTTCGGGGGTCAGTGACCAGCGGAAGTTCGGGTGATTCAGGTGAGCGAGGACGGGACGACCGAGACGCTGCCCCTGCTCGATGACCGCATCGATGTTGCGCTGGATCGTCTCGCGGATCGAACTCCCCTTCTGAGGGGGAATCTCCTCCGCCAGGTTGAGGCCGTTGATGTGCACCTCCGCGTTCTCGAAGCTGTCGGTGATCTCCTCCCCCTCGATCAGGATGAACCGTCCCGGCTCCTCGAGCACGGCGCGCACCTCTTCGAGCGTCTTGAGCCGCACTTCGCGCCCGCCGTCGGCCTGGTCGCGAGTTTCCACCCAGCCATCGCCGAACTTCGCGGTGAGCGCGGCGACGTGTACTTCGCGGAGCGGTCGGGACCCCGTCTCCGACATCGGGAACCACCGATCTCCACGGGAGAGCGTGTTGTGATCGGAGAGTACGAGGAAGTGGTAGCCGAGTTCGCGGTACCTGCCGGCGATCGCCTCGGGGCAGGCGTCCCCATCGCTCCAGTAGCTGTGGGAATGCGTGTTTCCGCGCCACCAGGGAATCGAGTCAGCCAATTCCCCGGACGCCGGGTGGTTCGCGCAGCCGAAAAGGACCAGCGCGAGGCAGACTACGAGAGAGCATGAGCACGCAGTTCGAATCATCGCGGACCTCCAGCCCGGAATCGTAGCTCGATTACGATCGAAGTGGAGGCTTGAAACGCGACCGTGGAACGCGGATCAGCGCCCGGACGCCGAGAGTGCGACCACCGCCAGCGCCGAGCCGAGCAGGGGGTCATCCTCCTTCATCAGCGCGCCCGCGAGGTTTGCGACCGCGCCGTCCGGGCGTTGGAACGGAGCGAGCTCGCGGGCGATCAGCTCGCGCCACCCAGCCGGGCCGCCGACAATTGCGTGGGCTTCGGCTCGCACCGACAGGTGATAGAGGGTGAGCGCGTCGCGCCAGCCGTTCGGCTCGTCGTCGGGGATCCCCTCGTGTCGGTCCAGGCGGGGGTGGTCTTCGACGAGCCATCGGCGCGCCGCTTCGACCCGCGGGTCGCTCGCATCGAAACCGAGCGAGAGGAGTGCGAGGAGCCCCTCCGCCGTCGCGCTCGCGTAGCTTCGGTAGTAGCTCCGGCCCGTGCTCGGGTCGACCGCAGTCCCCCCCTTGTTGATCGCGGCCATGATCGGGGAGAAGTAGAAACCACCGTCAAACGGGGGTGCGATCCCGTCGATCTGGCTCCCAGCTACTGGCGGCTGAACTCGCAATTCATCGGGGTGCCGCTGCACGAATCGCAGGAACTGTTCGGCACGGGCCCGCAGGGGTGCGTCTTTCGCGACGACGCCGGCGTCGGTGAGCGCTTCGAGGACATGGCGCGTGATCGAGAGATCCATGTGCCCTGCGCCTCCCGGAGGACGGATTCCGAACCCCCACCCTCCGTGGACCGGATCAGCAGGGCCGAAGCCGTTCTCTGTTCGGTACTGCTCCGCGATGAGCCGCACGGCCAGTCGATCGATCCTCTCCGCATCGCTCTCGTCTCCGGCCGCGACGAGGCAACGGAGCGCGAACGCGGAGCTGTAGTTCGGGTACTCGGCGGTGGGCAGGCCACCCACGCCGACCGAGCCGTCCGCGGCGATCGTGGTGCGGATGAAGTCGAGCGCTCGCTCCACTCCATCTGCGGGGCGACGCGCCCTCGAATCGGGGACCTGGAGGAGGGCGTGCAGTACGAAGGGGGTCAGAGCGTGCCCCGCTCGGAAGTACGCGTAGTGATCACTCCGCCAGGCACCGTCGGGATCCTGCTCCGCCCACAACCAGGCGACGACCGCTGGGAGATCTGCTTCGCCATGAATGGCCGCGAGCTGCGGATCATCGCTCGCAGTCGCCGAGCGGTCGCAGCCGGAGAGGGCGATACCCCCCGCGACGCAGAGCGTCGCGAGGAGCAGCCCAGATGGGAGGGTGTGATGCCAGAGTAGAATCACTTGCGCGCCGTCTCCGCGCTCGCGTTCGCCGCGATCTTCGCGAGCAGCTCGACGTCGCGATCGGTGGTCAGGCACTGGACGACCGCCGCAGTGCAGAAGACCGGGCTCGTGATGCAGTGGTGCCCGGTCCAGCTCCCGTCCGCGGACTGGATCGCCGCGAGGCGGGTGTGGATCAGCTGGTCCCACTTCCCCCAATCGTTGCCGCCGGAGAGGAACATCGACTCGCTGGTGAGCAGGTAGCTGAGGTACTCCTCCCCACCGTTCGAACCGAACCCGGCGAGGATACTCTCGTCCTGCAAGCGGCCGATCATCCCACGATTCCGATCGTTGGCGTCGGCGAGGAGCTCAGCCC
>JAQBGV010000026.1:0-8420 GCA_032128395.1 Planctomycetota bacterium
TCACCGCAGGGGATGCCTGTCCCGGACCTCCGCCGGTACCCCGACTGTCCACGATCGCTGAGAGACGGTCTGTCCGGCTGCGGTGGAAGAGCGGGCGAGCGTTCGGGACAGGCAGCCCCTTCGGGGAGCCAGTCCCATCATCCGGGGCTGGCCGGGGTTGGGACGCTACATTCACATTCCCCGAAGCGACGCGAGACGCTCCAGAATCGGCGCCCACGGTCCGGTTTCGGAGAGAGCCCGATCGCGACGCGCGAGCGCTTGGTAGTAGTCCGCCGCGATCCGGCGGGCGGTGCGGTCCCGCGGCGGGACGTCGAGGGTGCCGTCGATCCAGTCTCGCGCGCCGATCGGGTCGTCGGGGAGATCGGTGAAGCTCAAGGGAGCCCACGCTTCGTCACTCTCTTCGGCGGTGGCGTCCCTCAGCGCCGCGAGTCGCCAGACGAGGCCCCACGGGGTCCACCGCCCGGCCGGGATCGGAAATGGAGCGATCGCGAAGATCGGCCGGTTGGTCCGTGCTGCGAGCGCAGCGAGCTTCTCCCCCGACGTCTCCCACTTCGGATCGATCTCGAGGAGCGGAGAGCGCGACGGATCGAACGCTCCCGCGGGATCCGCGAGCAGTACATCGGGTCGTTCCCCGCCGACGAGCTGCACGTATTCCAGCAGACCCCCCCGCGGGTCCGGGCCGGCGACGATGATGGCATCGTCGGGGAGTCCTTTGAGAACTGCGGAGCTCCACTCTGCGGCGTACTGCGATGAGCTGTGGTCCGCGGCGCTCGATCCGAACACGAGCAGCGCGAGGGGAAGGGCGGCGCTCGCCGCGGTCAATACGTGCGCACGCGGGCTCGGTGTCGCGGCGAAGCGTTGGAGTATCGCGTCGATCCCCCCCGCGGCGAGCGCGGCGAGCGCGGCGTACGTCAGGGGAACCGCGGCGATCAGTTCCGGAGGATCACCGGCGGTCGTCCCTCGCCCGCCGAGGATGAGCGCGGCGACCAGTGGCACGATCCCGAGCAAGGTGAGCGCGCCGGCATCTCCCGTGTTCCGTCTCCACAGGAGGAGGAGGCCGATCGCAGCGCCGATCCCGATCGATCCGCTCGTCGCCGCCACCATGGCGATCGCGTCGCCGGGGGCGGCGGGGTCCCATCCTCCGGGGTGACGGACGTAGGGGGCGACGACCGCCGCCGTTCCTCCGAGGAGGAGCGCGAGCAACCCTCCGACGAGGAACATCCCCGCGCCGAGTGATCGCCGCCGCGGCAGGGAACCGGGGCGGAGCGCGGTCGCGGCCATCACCGCGCACACCATCCCGGCCGCCTCAGGGCCCTGCAGGGCAGTCACCCCCGCGAGCGCCCATGCGAGGAGGCGGGGAGACTCCCGCCGTGCCCCGCGGCTCTCTTCGATGAGGACGAGGACGAGGAGCGACATCGCGGCGGCGACCGGGATCGGCCCGGGAAGGACTGCGGAGCGCCACACCGGGAGTGCGAACGCGAACAGCAGACCTCCGACCACCGCAGCGCGACGACCGACGTCTCGCTGCCTCAGCCAGACTGCGAGCAGCCCCGCGGCCGCGGCGCTCGCGGTCGCGCTGACGAGGCCGATGCGCCACGCGGAGGAGCCGCCGATCGGAGCCCCTTCGGTGAGCCGTGCGAGCCAGCACCAGATCCCACCTCCGGCTCCGGAGCGGACTCCGTCGCGCAGCACCTCGACGATCCGGTGCCCGGTGGCCGGATCGGTCACCTCGCGAGCGAGCCCGAGCAGGTGGACGACGAGCGTGAAGCCGGCGACGAGAGCACCGACCGTCCACCCCCCGGCACTCGCGGGGATCGACGGCGCGAACGGGGAGCGTGTCCCGAGCCCGTGCAGGACCGCGCGCGGATCGATGTTCATCCGACCGCCGATCCTCGAGCCCACCCCTCGATCATCATCGCGACCAGGAGTGAGAGGCTGATCACCACGTTCCAGGCGAAGAACGCCCGATTCACTCGTCGGAGATCCTCCGGTTGGACGAGTCGATGCTCGAAGACGAGTGCGACGGCGACCGCGGCCACCGTCCCGATGAAGATATTCCCGAGCTCGAGCTCGACGGCGAGCCAGGCGAGCAGTCCGACCATTGCGAGGTGAAGGCCCGCCGCGAGCCGCAATGCGCCGCGAAGCCCCAGCCGCACCGGGATCGAGTGCAACCCGTGCGCCCGGTCGAACTCGAGGTCGAGGGCCGAATAGAGGATGTCGAATCCGGCGGTCCAGAACATCACCGCAGCCCCGAGGAGCCATGGTGCGAGTTCGAGTGTGCCGCGGACGGCGACCCACGCCCCGACCGGAGCGAGGCCGAGCGCGGCCCCGAGGGCGAAGTGGCAGAGCGAGGTGATGCGCTTCGTGTAGGAGTATCCGAGCACCACCGTGAGGGCTATCGGGGAGAGGGCGAAGGGGAGGGGGCCGATCCACACCGCGGTCGCGATGAACGCCGACGCGCTGACGATCACCGTCCCGAGGACGAATCGAGGGCTGAGGAGTCCCGCCGGCAGCGCTCGGTCGCGAGTCCGAGGGTTCTCTGCGTCGATTCTGCGGTCGACGAGTCGGTTCATCGACATCGCCGCCGTGCGCGCCAAGAGGACCGCGAGCACGATCTTCCCCAGCAGAGGAGGCTTCGGGAGGCCGCCAGCCGCGAGGAAAGTCGCGCCGAGGGCGAAGGGGAGCGCGAACAGGGTGTGCGCTACCTTGATCATCTCGAAGAAGGCGACGATCCGCCCGCCGAGCCCGCGCGCCGCGGTCGCGCTCACGCCATCTCCCCCCACCGAGGGAACAGGCGATTCTCCACACCCAGATGATCGAGCACTCGCGAGACGACGAAATCGATCTGGTGGGCGACCTCGGGACCCGGCCGTTGATAGAAGGTCAGGACCGGAGGGATCACCGTCGCCCCCGCCTCCGCAGCCGCGAGCAGACTGCGCAGGTGGATGATCGAGAGCGGAGACTCGCGCGGGACCAGGACGAGGGGTCGCCGCTCCTTGAGCATCACGTCGGCGCCGCGACGGAGCAGATTGTCGCTCGTACCGTGCGCGATCGCCGAGACCGTCGCGAGGGAGCAGGGGATGATCGCCATCCCATCGATCTGCGCAGAGCCGCTCGCGAAGGGAGCACGGAAATCCCGCTCGGCCCACTCGGTGAGTTGTGGGTGTTCGAGGTGCGGGAAAATCCCCCGCGACCCCGATGGGAGATCGAGCTCTTCGTGGACCACGATCTTCCCGGTGCGCGAAGCGGTGAGGTGCACCCGATGGCCCGACTCGAGGAGAAAGCGGACGAGGCGCTCCGCGAGGACCGCCCCCGATGCACCGGAAACACCGATCGCGAAGGTCTTCGGAGGGGTGGGGGCTGGGGAGGTCATCGGGGGACCCGGTGCCTTTCTTCGGGGGGCGTTGTGCCCCAGGAATCATCGCGGACGGGCGCCTGGGGATCCAGCGCCTTCGATCCGGCGGGACTGGCTCCCCGCAGGGGATGCCTGTCCCGGACCTCCGCCGGTACTCCGACGGAAGACGATCGCGGAGAGACGGTCTGTTCGGCTGCGGTGGAAGAGCGGGCGAGCGTCCGGGACAGACATCCCCTGCGGTGAGCCAGTCCGATCATCCGTAGTCTTACCCCTCCCGAGTTCCCCCCACCCTCAGCCAAGCCTTCAGCCAGCTCAATCGATTCTCCCTCTCCTCGATGCGCCGTCGCAGCACTCTTTCGATCGCTCCGTCGCTCCAGAACTGAGTGACCTCGGGAAGAGCGCGCCCCTCGGGAAGTGCGGTGAGCAGGCGGTCGATGAAGAGGAGCAGCGCGTCGAGGGCTTGCGGCCCCGCTTCCTCCAGTAGGGTCGGGAATCGCGTTCCGCGTTCGATGCGGAGGAACTGCTCCCGGTCCGGTACCGCGAGGAAGACCTGCGGATTCGGGCGGGCGAGACCACAACCGAGAAGCCCCTCTCGGATGTGCGGGAACGAGAGCCCGACCAGCATCCCCTCCGCCCATCGGTGCATCTCTTCCTGTTGAGTGTTCCGAGGGGTCTGGGGTGCACCGACGACGCCGAGGTCGAGTGCCATCACTTCGCTCTCCGCGACGTCGATCAGCTCACCGGGGAGCTCGAGAAAAATCCGACCCTCGTCGAGATCCGCCGTGAGAACCCGCTCCGTCGCCTCCGCGACCACCTCGCCCTCGGTCGTGATCGCATGACACCGGATGTCCAGCTCCATCGCCTCCTTCTGCAGCTGCGCGACCGTCTCCTCATCTCCGTCGCGCAGGAGCCAGCCGCCGCAGTAGCGCAGCCGCTGGGCCTCGTCGATCGCGGTCGAGCCGAGGACCGGGGCGAATCGCGCGCCGAGTTCGCGTGGCACGAACCGAGTTCCCGGCTCGGCGATCAGGTGATGGAACGTCGAGAAGGTCACCGCCGGGTGCCCGCGTGCAGAGCGACGTTACCCGGGAAGAGAGAGCGCCACCGCACTGCGCACACCCCCGCGGCACGCATCTGGTCGGAGAGCGCCTCGCCTTCCGGCCACCGCCGGATCGATTCGTTCAGATAGGAGTACGCGCGCTCATCGCTCCCGGAGATCCAGTTCCCGATCCGGGGGAGAACTTTCGCCAGATAGAAGTGGAAGAGCGGGCCGACGAAGGGGACGTGGAGCGGCGTGAACTCGAGGAGGACGACGCGCCCCCCCGGACGGACCACCCGGGTGAGTTCGCGCAAGCCGCCCGCCAAGTCTTCCACGTTGCGGATCCCGAACGCGACCGCCGCGCCGTCGAATGTGCCGTCGGCGAAGGGAAGTCGGAGCGTATCTCCCGCCAGGAAGTGGGGGCGGCTTCCCTCTTCTCCCTTTCGCACGGCGAGTTTCAGCATGCCGAGGGAGAAGTCCGCCCCGATCACGCGGATCTCGGATCTCTCGAATCCTCGCAGCAGCGAGAATCCCAGGTCTCCGGTGCCACAGCAGGCGTCGAGGTAGGTTCCTCCTCGGCGAGGGCGGAGCTCACCGACCGCGAGCCGGCGCCACCGGCGATCGAGTTGGAACGAGAGGAGGTGGTTGAGGAGGTCGTAACGCGGCGCGATCGAATCGAAGAGGCCCTGGATCTTGCGCTGTTCCTTGTCGAGGAAGGGGTGCGCCACGGTCGCCATTTTCGAGCTCATCCTGCGATCTCTCCGGCATCTCTCCGGGCCCCGGCACGTTCCCCGTCCCCGGGCAGTATAGCCCCAGGCCGTCCGCCGACAGCGCTTCCCCTGCGAACCGTCCGCCTGTCCCCCGCGTTCCCCCGGGTGTATCGTGATCCCAGCGGATTTGGGTCGGGTGCCACATTTCGGATGCTACATCCCGGAAACCAGACCCCAATGGAGGCGACGCGCGATGGAGTCCACGATCGAGTCTCGCCGCTCTTCCCTGGATGCGGGCGATGGTTGCGCCTCGTTCCGCGTCCTCCTCTTCGGAATTCTCGCCCTTCTTCTCTCCGTCGTCGCCGCCCCTCGGGAGTGCGCCGCCGCCGATCCCCCCGAGCCTCTCCAGGGGGTGTCCGCCGAGCGCGGCCTCGCCCGAGTCGAGGCGGAGCGAAAGCCTTGTCTCGTGATCGTCATCCCCGTCGCCGCCTCCGAGGAAATTCGTGCGGAGCTCGCCCGCAGGATCCGAGGCAGCACCCGCAGTCTGGTCGACGAGGAGTTCGTCACGATCGAGGTGATTCTCGGCGAGGGTCGAGCGTGGCCGAGAGCTGAACCCGCGGGACCCGAGGAGACCCCGGTCCCCTGGCCCACGACGAGAGCGCGCGCCTTCCTCGAGGGCCGCCTCGGACAGCTCGGCGATGCGCCGGTCGTTTCGATCCTCGATTTCGCAGGGACTCTGCTGGTTCGGTTCGACGGCGAGCCGCCCGCGGAGCCGAGGCTGAAGAAAGCGATCCGAGCCGCGCGTGCCGCGAACGCGAACCGAAAGAAGCAGTTCGTCGAGGCGGAGACAGGGATCGAGAAGTTCGGCATCTCGTTGAAGCGCAAGCAGTACTCCGCCGCCTGTCGGTTCTTCATGGAGGTGCGGCAGATCGACCTTCCCCTCGACTCGAAACCGGTCGCCGACCGCGACAAGTTTCGCGAGGATCTCGAGAAGGCGTACAAGGATCGAATTGCCAAGGTGAAGAAGCTCGAGGAGAAGAACGAGTTCGCCCAGGCGGTCGCCGAGTACGAGAAGATCCTTCAGGAGTTTCCCCTCCCCGAATGGCAGGACGAGATGCGCTCCCGGATCGGGGCGCTCTGGCGGAAGATCTATGGTCCGAATCCGCCGGGCGGCGGCGGCCCCGGAGGCGGGCAGTGATCGAGCCCGAACTGGGTTCGTCTCGTACGGAGTCCCTCCATTCCGATTCCCCCCGAAGTGATGATCCCCTGCACTGGCTCACCCTTTTCGCCGAGGAAGAGCCGCGCCTCGCGGCTGCCCTGATCGACGCTGCCCCTGGCATCTTCAAGCTCGGGAACGGGATGGCGGCCGCCCTCGCGGGAATGGGCCGAGTGATCTACGTCGGGGCGGGGACCAGCGGGCGACTCGGCGTCCTCGACGCGGCGGAGTGGGGTCCGACCTTCGGAATCGCCCCCGGCCGAGTCATCGCGCGGATCGCCGGCGGCGACCGGGCGCTGACGAGTGCGGTCGAGGGTGCGGAGGACGACGGGGCGGCTGGCCGACAGGTCATCCGCGATCTCGAGACGGGGTGGCGAGACCTGGTGGTGGGGATCTCCGCCTCCGGAGGCGCAGAGTTCGTCCGCGCCGCCCTCGCCGAGGCGCGAGACCGCGGTTCGCAGAGGGGGTGGATCACCGCATCGACCGACACCCTCGTAGATGACGACGCGGCGCGCGTCGTGCTCGATCTCGGCCCGGAGCTCCTCGCGGGTTCCACCCGCCTCAAAGCGGCGACCGCGACCCACCGCGTCCTCGGCCGTGCGAGTTGCATCTGCGCGCTTCAGCTTGGTTGGATCCATCGCGGACGGATGGTCGAGATGCGACCGACGAATCGGAAGTTGCGGGCGAGGGCGGAGAGGATCGTCGCCGAACTCGCCGGGATCTCCACGGACGAGGCTGCGCGCGTGCTCGTCGCGGCCGGAGATGACATCAAGGTCGCCATCGTCTCCGCGGCGCTCCACCTCGAACCGGGGGTGGCACGCGACAGGCTGCGCGAGGTGGGACGGCGCCTCGACGCGTTCGAGGAGCTCTCATGAGCATCGAGGCCGTTCGAGCTCTGCTCACCCTGCGCGAGCGCGGATCATCGGTCTGGCTGGGATTGATGTCGGGGACCTCCGGGGACGGGATCGACGCGGCGCGGGTCGAGCTCGAGGAGACTTCGTCCGGGCCGAAGGTGGTCTCGATCGCGGGGGAGACGATCCCGTTCGATCCGGATCTTTCGGTCGCGCTCCGGCGAGTCCTGGAGTCGGCGGGAGACTTCACCGCGGCAGCGCGGTGGGACCGTCTCCTCGGCGAGCGATTCGCCGACGCAGCGGCCCGGGCGATCGCGCACCACGGCCCGGTCGATGCGATCGCACTCTCCGGCCACACTTTCTCCCATCGCCCGAGCGAGGCCTCCCCGGCGACGCTGCAACTCGGTTCCCCGCACTGCGTGAGCGAGCGCACCGGACGACCGGTGCTGTTCGGATTCCGAGCCGCCGACCTCGCACGCGGGGGAGAGGGGGCGCCGCTCGTCCCGGCGGGGGATCGAGTCCTGTTCGGTCACCTCGGAAACCCCATCGCGGTGGTCAACATCGGAGGAATCTCGAACGTGACGTGGATCGCGCGCGGGGAGGATCCGGCCGCCGCGGACGCGGGGCCGGGGAACCTGTTGCTCGACGGGGTCTACCGAGGATGCGATGCCGAGGGGGGGCAGTTCGACCGCGACGGTGCGCTCGCGGAGACGGGCACCGTCGATCGTGCGACGCTCGCGCGCTACATCGATTCGATCCCGCGAGATCGGTTTCGACGCAGCTACGGTCGCGAAGAATTCGGTGCGGGGTGGCTGTCGCGCGAGCACGACCAGATGACGGACCAGCGCACTCCTGATCTCCTCGCGACCCTCTGTGCGTGGATCTCCCACGAGATCGCTCGCACCATCGATGAGCTCGGGGTGGGGCGGCTGCCGGAGCGAGTACTCGTCGGGGGCGGGGGTGCTCATCACCGCCGCCTGCTCACTGAACTCAGCTTGGCGGTCCGGGCGCCCGTGGAACGCCTCCGGGAGCAGGAGCACGGGGTCGACGCCGACCTTCGCGAGGCGGCTTCATTCGCAATTCTAGGCCACGAATGGCTTTACGACCGGGCAGGGAGTTTTCCGGGGACCACCGGGGTGGAGCGGGCGGCACCCCTGGGCGCCTGGGTATTCGCACCCCCTTCGACCTTCGAGGTTGCGTCCACCGCCCCCCGCACCTAATCTTCGAGTTGATCCGAGCTGATGCCGCCGGT
>JAQBGV010000027.1:0-3859 GCA_032128395.1 Planctomycetota bacterium
GGTTCGGCATCGCGAGTGAGCGAGCCTTCTGCGCGGTGCTCCTCCTCGCTCTGGCGCTGGTGTTCCTGGGGAGCTCGCCGAGTTCCGCCCAGGTCACGGGCGTCCCGCTCCTCGGGAAGATGGAGTACATCTTCCTCGACGACCCCGGCGACTTCTACTCGTCGGGCACGATCATCATCGGTGGAACCCCGGTGATCATCCCGCGCAACCTGGTGATCGAGCTCCCGGCGAACCGCCTCACCCTCTGGCAGTTCTTCGACCAAGCTCGCCCCGAGTGCGTCGCGGCGGGCGAGAGCGGTCTCGCCCTCACCGACACCTGTCTCGCCGAAGGCGATTCGGGGTACGCCGCGATCCTCGCGAACCGAGACGCGAGCGGGCACTTCATCGCCGGCGACGTCTTCATCATGAAAGAGGCCTCCGGTGAGCTGGAAGGGGGACTGATCCCCGTGACCTTCGGCGGGTACATCTCCTACATCTCCTACACCGAAGGTTTTATCGTCGTGAACGGGACGATGGGCGTGCCCCCGGCCGCGGCGGGCGGCCCCGCCGACAACCAGGGGTTCATCGTCCGCTTCAACGACCCGGAGGGGCGCCACTCGATCCAGCAGGGTCTCGGCTGCGACGGCGGGCCGAATTGCAGCCCCGACCCCCGCTTCACCAACGACCCCGACAACTACACGGTCGTCTTCTCGACCGGCTACCCGGCGTGCATCCCGAGCACGGTGACGGGGGGCGCCCGCACCCAGGGGGCCAACGCCACCACCGGCATCGGCGACCCCCTCTGTCCGATGAACAACCGCCTCTTGGGCGGCGCCACCGGGCGCGAGGTTCCCGATTCGCGGCGCTTCATGCCGCTCGACCTCGGGGACAACGTCTCCGGGGAGGGGAACTGGGAGATCATCGACGGAGTCCGGTTCTTCTCCTGCCACACCTTCGGCGTGGCCCGCGCGCTCGTCACTCGAAATACTTCCAACCAGCCGGACTACATGATCTTCGACGAGGTCGAGTGGGATGTCGCCGGGTTCAACAACCGCCGTGCGCGCGTCCTCTTGATCGGGTTCACGACCCTCGAGGATTCACAGGTCGATGTCTTCTCGTTGCACATGGATCCGGCGACGAACACCGAGCAGGAGTTCCCGCTCGGGACCACGGTCGGCAACCTCGACACGATCTTCCAAGGTCTCCCGCCGAACGCGGGGCACATTTTCAAGATCCGCCACGACATCGACTTCGACCTGGGTGCGCCCGTGATCCCGGCCCTCTCGGCGTGCCAGAACCTGTTGAACGGCGGCTTCGCGGTCTGCCCCCAGGGCGGCACCATGGAGGAGGAATTCTCCATCATCAGCCCGATCTGCCGAGATCTCATGGGTCGCTCCCGTCACTCCGCACAGGTGACCGCGGGGAACGAACCCCTCGACATCCTCGGGCGGGTGACCCAGTACGGGCAGTACCTGAACCCGGTCGGCGTCGGCCACCCCGAATTCGGTGAGGTCAACCTCGACAAGCTCGCCGACCCGTTCATCTTCAGCGGAGTCCCCTGGAACCTCGATCGTCGCCTCGGCCCCGGCGGCTGCCTCGATGCGGACGGCGCGGGGCTGTGCAGCCCGGCCGAACCCGTGGGGGGCCTCGTCCTCGATCCGTTCCCGTTCTCCACGCTCGACCCGCGCACGCAGGCGAATCCGCCGGTGTTCGCCGCGGACCGGATCTTCTCCTTCTTCCCGTTCGCAACCGCGGACGTGATGTCCTGGCCGCCGGCGACCCCCGACCCCGCGGCGCTCACCTTCGCGTTCGCGGCCGCGCCCGGGAGCCGCTGCACGATTCCCAACGATCTCCCCGTCGCCCAGAACGATGGCGCCGGAGGTACGATCGCGACCGACGAGGACACCGCGCTCCTCATCGCGCCGGCCACTCTCCTCGCCAACGACCTCGACCCCGACGGCGACCTGCTCACGATCTACGCCACCGACGCGGCGTCGACCCAGGGGGGGCTGGTCGAGCTCCAGGTGGACCAGAGCATCCTCTTCACGCCTGCTCCCGACTTCAACGGCACCGACTCCTTCGCGTACTTCGTCAGTGACAGCCACGGCGGCACCGCGATCGCCCTCGTCACCGTCACCGTCCTTCCCGTCAACGACGCGCCGATCGCGACCGCCGACGACCTGCTCACCGCGGTCAACACGTCGCGAACGCTCCTCGCCGCCGAACTTCTCGCGAACGACAGCGATATCGAAGGGGATACGCTCTCGGTCACCTCGATCGATGCCACCGGCTCGGCAGGAGGAACCATGACCCCGGGAGCGGGCGACTGGACCTACACCCCGCCCACCGGCCTCCTCGGTCTCGAGACCTTCAACTACTCGATCACCGACGGCAACGGTGGGACCGCCACCGCGCAGCTGCGGATCCACGTCGGGAACAACCCTCCGACCGCGACCTCCGACTCCGTCGCGACCAACGAGGACACCTCCCTCTCGATCACCGCGCTGGCGAACGACACCGACCCCGATCTCGACCCGCTGGCCATCACCGGGTTCAGTCAGGGATCCATCGGAAGCGTCTCGCAATTGAGCGCCTCGACGCTGCTCTTCACCCCCGACCCGAACGCCAACGGGACTGACTCGTTCACCTACTCGATCACCGACGGCCGCGGCGGGAACAGCTCCGCGACGGTCACGGTCGCGATCGCCCCCGTGAACGACCCTCCGGTCGCGGTGGCCGACCTCCGGACCACGCTCGAGGACACCCCTGTCGATATCGCCGTCCTCGCGAACGACCACGATGTTGAGGGCCAGGCGCTGACGCTCTTGAGTGTCAGTCTCCCCTTCAGCGGCACGACGACGATCATCGGCGGAAGTACGGTTCGCTACATTCCGACCCCGGACCTCGCCCTGATCCTCCCGGACAACTTCACCTACACGATCGCCGATGCGAGCGGCGCGACCGCGGTCGGCACGGTCTCGGTCGTGGTCACCCCGGTCAACGACGCACCGGTCGGATTCCCCGACACCGCCCTGACCGTCGAGGACCAGCCGGTGACGATCAACCCGCTCCTCAACGATTTCGACGTCGAGAACGACACCCTCCGGATCCAGTCGATCAACGTCCCGCCGGGATTCCCGGCCGCGGTGACCTTCGATCCGCTGGGCTCGGTCACCATGGTTCCCGATCCGAACTTCAACAATAGTGCTGGTGACGCGTTCACCTACACCGTGACGGACGGTCGCGCCTCGGCGACCGCGATCATCACCATGGTGGTTCTCCCAGTGAACGACCCGCCGGTGGCGAACGATGACCTCGGCAACGTCACTCTCGAGGACACCCCGCTCCTGATCAACGTCCTCGCGAACGACAGCGACGTCGACGGCAACCCGATCACGATCGTCTCGACCACCACGCCCTTGCGCGGCACGGTCAGCGTCGCGGCGGGTGGAGCGCTGCTCTACACGCCGAACCCCAACGCTTTCGGCAACGACGTCTTCCAGTACACGATCACCGACTTCGTCGGCGGGGTCGACACCGCGACCGTCGCGCTCTCGATCACTCCGGTCAACGACGCGCCGAGCGCCGGCAACGACGGACCGGTCCCCCTCGCCGAGGACACCGTCAAGGTGGTCACCCTCGCCCTGCTGCTCGCCAACGACCTCGATGTCGACGGCGATCCGCTCGCCCTGACCTCGGTCTCGGCGCCGCTCCACGGCACCGCGACCCTGATCATCGGCGGCGGCGGCACCGCAACCGGTGTCCAGTACGTGCCGAACGCCAACTTCAGCGGCACCGACGCCTTCACCTACACGGTCGAGGATCCCTCGGGCGCCTCCGACTTCGCGATCGTCACCCTGCAGATCCTGCCGGTGAACGA
>JAQBGV010000028.1:0-45998 GCA_032128395.1 Planctomycetota bacterium
GTCCTGAGCTGAAAAGGCGGCGTATCCTCTCGGTTCGTCACAAACCGAAATCGCCCACCCGGGCGCGAAAGGATACGCCATGCCAGTGAGTCAGAAGCTACCCGATCAGGAGTCGATGGACCAACCCCGTTTCGTCCTCGATGAGCTCGTTCGCGAAGGAGCACAGCGGATGCTTCAAGGAGCCTTGCACGGCGAGGTCTCCGGTTTCATCGAGCGTCATGAGAGCGATCGAACAACGGGGGGCCGCTGAGGCTCGCTAGCGCCTGCGCTGTCCTACGATGGCGACTTCACCGTCGTGGGGGCGCTCCGCGACACTGACCTCCCGCGAGCGACGGTGGCCCATAGCCTTCGCGGGGCTGTTGGGGCTGCACCCGCGGCTCGCTGAATATCGTCGACGGCCGAGGGGGGCAGGTCCGCGATCGGATGCTGTTATTCGACAGGGGATTGGACTGATATACTCTGGGGGCGTTCTGTGGAGCAGGACTCCTCGCAGGGGCTCAATCGACCGGGAGGTCTCGTGCGCGCGAAACTCGCTCTCTGGATGCTGCTCCCACTGGTCTTCGCGTCGACGGCCTGTTCGCTCCCCGCGAACCGTCAGGTCGAGCCCCCACCGCATCCGGATCTCGACCACGCCTTCCGCAACACCATCGAGTACCGCGCCCTGGTCACGGCGGAGCGGTTGGACGGAAACGCGATCTACTTCGAGGGGAACATGCCTCTGACCACCCGCTCACTCCGCCACGTCATCGCCCGCGATGACGCGCGGGAGTTCCTGCTCGATCTGTTCGAACATGCGACTCTCCCGGGCAAGCTATACGCCCTCGCGGGACTCTACGACGTGGATCACTCGGCGTACGAACAACTCGTCCTTGAAGTGATCTCGCTCGATGAGCAAGTCCGGTCCATCTCGGGTTGCGTAGGGAGCTCGTACACCCCCGCAGAGCTGCTCCTGCAGTTCGAACCGCCGGACGAACCGGGGATGTGGTGCTTCCGCCAGGGGATCATCCAGCCGTTCGAAGTCTTCGGAGAGCACTGGAGCCTCGAGCAGCACCGCGCCATGCTCCGCGCCGCACCGACGCTCCTTCGATCGTGGTGGTGGAAGCCTGAGGAGTCCCGCACCGGGAATCGCGCAGCGAAACGGCTCGGATTCCTCGGACCGGAAGCTCCGGACCTCGCGTTCGACATCGCCCGCGAGGCGCTCCGATCGGACACCGAGTGGGGACCCTACACCGGACGAGAGCTGCTTGTCGCTGTCGCCCCCTGGTTGGGGCATCGTCTCGACGACCTGATCGAACTCGTGAACGGGAGGGGGCCGGCCGAGCGTCTGGGTAGTGTGGTGACGAGTCCCGACATTTGGCGATTCGCCCCCGAATCGGTGCTCTGGTCACGGTTTCTCAAGCTGGGCCTCACAGACCCCGACCTTGCTGAGGATGTCCAGGATGTGATTCGGCACACCTTGCTCGAACGTCCCTCGTTCGAAATCGAGGACGTGGTCCATCGGATCGAGGAGAGCGGGAGAGCGCACGACGATGAAGCGCGGCAGCCTCTCGAGCGAATCCTGCACGACCCACGTGCGTGGAGGGGTGTAGGACTCGATCGCATGCAGGCCCTGATCGCCCGCATCCCGGTCGACTTGGAATTGATGGTCGGCGAGTTTCGATACGCCGACACACCCGGCTCAGCACTGCTCCTGCGCATGTTTCAGGGCTTCGAGTAACCTCAGCGGTCGGACCTTCGTCGTGCGCTCGAAGTGGAATACGACTCGTACCTCGAAGAGGGGTGGACCCTCGATGGCATTCTGAGGAAGCACGCGCTGGAAGAGAAGAAGCAGTCCACACTCGGCGGCTGGTGAGGTGGACTAGAGCCGCGGTCAGGGCATCGGTCCCATCGAGAATTGGTACGTGAGGTTGTAGACAGGGTCTGCCACGTCCACGGCCCCGTCGTCGTTCGTGTCCTTCGATGAAGATCGCCCTACCGATGGCTGGGAATTGACCCGAGTGACCGTGACCGCGAAGAACTGCAGTTTCGTGCGCGAGTTCCCGCCACCCCGGTAGTGGGTCGGCTAGAGCCCAGGGGGGCAAGCACCGACGGCCTCGCTGCAGGTGACGCGAACGTAGACGGCGCCCTGGACGTCGCTGACGTCGTCTACACGCCGTCAACAGGCAGTAACGCTCCCGCCGCGGAAGAGATTCAAATCTCGGCAGCTGAACGGTCGCTCGGCTCGGTAATCTCTGCCAATCGCTTCCATGAGTCCAACCTCTCGGAAGATCCTCTCGAAGACCGGCCGGATGCTTACTCATCGTGTCGACAACAGCGCCTGACAACCGAGCGGTTCCCCAAGACATTCTGCACTTTTTCGCGCGAGAGCTCGTCATTTCGGGCCAACCGTCTCCGTAGTGGACGTGGGGCGTGAGTTCCCTGGGCAGTGGTCCCTATGATCTGCACGCGAACAAGATCGGCTGACGTCGTTGAGGACACGCAGGGCACAATTCGACACTCGGCTCACCGGCGTCACGCAAGATCCAGTCGGCTCCGATACCGTCCAGCGCTCAGTTTCTCAGTCTAAGAGCGGGTCACATACCGCGCAGGATTGAGCGCGGTTTACCTCCATTCGATCTGCCCGTGCGGCCCTCTTGGCCTCGTCGAGTTCGCCGGGAATCTCGTCGCCCGTGCCGAAGTACATCTCGTCTGGAGTCTGTCCTTTAAACGCAGAGTGCGGCAGGACCCCGTTGTGATCGGCGACGTAGAACCTCACGAGCCTTTCGATGGCGATCACGGCGTCGAGTGTGTTGAGGAACAGCCATTGGTGCTTGATGGATCGGAACCAGGACTCGATCAGCGAGTTCGAGAGCATGATGTCCGTCATCGCGAGAAGCCGACGGAGCGTGCCGGACTCGATCAGCCTGTCCACCGCGCTGTTGAAGTTCTCAACTCCTCCGTCGGTGAGTAGCGTTGGTGTCTCGTCCACCACCCCAGCCGACGCGGTGAGGAGGAGTTCGGCGGTGCAGACCGGATCCAGCGTCGGCGCTACCTTCCAAGCCAAGATACGGCGCGAGAGGTTATCAATCACGGCATGCAAGGTCGTCGGCGAAGCGAAGACTCTGCCGAGCTGCTGGGCCAACAGCGCGAGCGTTCCAGTGGGAACGTGCGCGAGTTCTCGCGCGGAAAAGTGCCGAATGTCTTGGGGAACTGCTCGGCATCGCGCCACGCTCGCAAACGGTGTCAAGTCGTCGCTTGTCTCAGGAACGCCGGGTCAAGGACAAGGTGGGGTGTCGCAGGTGATCCCGTCCGCCGTCGGATCGAAGCCACAGTCCGGAGACGGGAGCGGCGGGGGCGGGGCCAAGGTGAAGAGGCTGGTCAGCAGGGAGATCGCATCTGCGGTGTCGATCGCACCATCGTCGTTGATGTCGAACGCCTTGATGCAGGTGAGGGTTCCCCCCTGGAAGAGGTAGAGGATGCCGTAGATCGCATCCGCGATATTGATGTGCAGGTCGCCGTTCGCGTCGGCACGGATGTACAGCGGGCACTCGTCGGGGATCCCGTCCCCGTTCGCATCGAGGCTCGTCCCCAGGGCGATGTCCTCGGAGTCGCAGACACCGTTTCCGTTGCAGTCGGTGTCGTCCGCAGCGAAGAGGAACACGGTCCCCGAATTCAGCCCTGCATCCGAATCTCGCCACGCCCCGGCCACTACGATCGGACCCTCCATGACGATCGACGAGCCAAACTGGTCATCGGGCACCGTGTCCGCGCCTCGATACCTACCGGACTGCACCCAAACCTCGTCGTGAAGTTCAAACAGATAGACGGCTCCATAGATGGTTCCCGACATGGCGCCATGGCGGTACGCCCCGATCGCTATCCGATCCCCCGAGAGTCCGACCGCGCTTCCGAAGTATGCGCCCGGGTCATAGTCGCTCCCCCGAAGATACGCCGTTTCGTTCCATGATGCGCCGTCCCAGTCGAACACGTAGGCCCCCCTCCGGGCTCCGATGACCATCCGATTCCCGTCGATGGCGATCGCACACCCGAAGACTTGCGGTTCCCCCGTCATGGTCGTGATCTGACTCTCGACCCAGATCGGCCCCTGTCGTTGGTAAATGTAGACCGAACCAACAAAAGCCGAAGCGTCCTCCGGAAAGTCCTCTGGAGCCCCCACCGCGACGAAGTCTCCGTCGACGGCGACCGCCCGACCAACCGCACTGCCGGGTTGTACCCCGGGCGCGAGGGTCTCGAACTCGAACGCCCAGGTCGTGCCGTCGTACCGATAGACGTACGCAGCCCCGTCGGCGGCGGGTCCTGCGACCCAGTCCCCCACCACGAGCAGATCGCCATCGATGTCGACCGCTCGACCAAACTTGGAATTCTCAGGGTCCGGGGCATCGATGCGCTGTTGTTCGACCCAGGTCTGGCCGATCCGCTCGAAGATGTACACCGCCCCATGGTTTGAGGGACCTGCGTTGTCTGCCCCGATGGCGGCGAAGTTGCCGTCGATCGCGACGTCGTGACCGAACAGATCCAAGTCCTCGCCATCAGAGGCGATCAACTTCTGAACCTGACTCCACCCAGCCCCCGAGTCATAGAGGTAGGCCGCGCCGCTCTGGGGGACGAGTCCCATCGCTGCGACGGACCCGACGATCACCCAGTCACCGCTGGCGTCGACCGAGTACCCGAAGGCCGCCATGGAGGCCGCGTCGCTCGCGGTCAGCTTCTCGATCTGGCACTGACCGAAGAGAGACCCCGAGAGAAGGAGAGAGTGAACGAGCGCGAACACCAGGGACGCGAGGCTCGAAGTGCGAACTCCGATCGGTTGCGTACTCAGGGGTCACCTCCGCTCCGGAATTTTCGATCAGAAATCGACCAGGTCCGGCTCTCGGTTTCTCCCAGGCCACCTGGACCTGCTCCGGGGTGTCACCGACCCACTCGAAGAGGCGATCGATAGGGACCGGTCGGTTCTCGCCGACGTTCTTGGCATTATCGCCGGGTGATCTCCGAAGCGGAAGGGTGTCTGTATGCGACTCGCGATCTTGCCACTGATCGTCGTCCTGGCCCTCGCGCAGGCCCGAGAGCACGATCTCACCGGCCCCGCCCCCCACCGAGCCCCAGTATTAGGCTGAGTCCCTTCGAGGACGAACCGGGCCGCTTCCGCATCTGGACAGTGCCCGGCGCGGCGTACGTCCGGACCTACGCCATACCGAACGAGCTGGACATCGGCATACGGAGACAGGACCTCGAGCTGGTCCCCGGGCTCCAGTCCGTGCAGTTCGAGCTCGAGCCCGTCTACGCCCTCCGCTTCGAGTTCCGCGTCGACGGGGCCGCGCTGCCGCACGAGGACGGGGTCTTCGTGGGGTTGAGCCAAGGCATCCGCGCGGTCGACCACGAAGGTCGCGTGAATGCCGTGACGTACTGGCTCTTCGAGGCGACCGCGCCCGGGATCTACGAGGTCAGCTTCGAGGGCATCGGCGCCGACCGCTTCCTACCGATCCCGCCCCGGCGCGTCGACGTGCGCGCGGGCGAGACGACGGAGGTGATCGTCGAGCTGCGCCGGAAGTAAAGAAGGCGAAGAAGCTGCGAAACACATCAGCACTTCGACCCATGAAATCGATTTTCCTGCCCGGCCGCGAGGGTGGTTGACGTACAACCGAAAGCGGATCGTGCCCTTCGGCGGAGCAATCTCACCTCTGCACGTGTTCGATGCTCCTTTCTCTCTGGGGACGTTGTCTTTCAATCTTGCTCTCCTCCTTCGCCCTCACTTCCAATGAACGCCCTCTGGCTGTAGGCTTCAATGCGCGCCACCCTACTTGTCCTCATCGTGGTTCTCGCGTTTCTCTCCCCAACCTTGGCGCAGGACGAGCAGGCCGTGCCGACACCCGATCTGTTTGCCGAGTTCGAGACCGTACTCAGGATCGAACATCTCCTCCCGGCGCGCCCATCATGGCCCTCCTGAGTGTCCGGGATCTCACCTTCGGCTTTGTCGGCCCCCCCCTCTTCGACGGGGCAGAGCTGCAGATCGAGGCGGGAGAGCGGGTCTGCCTTCTCGGGCGCAACGGCGAGGGAAAGTCGACCTTCCTCCGCCTGATCGGCGAGGAGATCGAAGCCCCGCCGGGGACCATCGCCCGTCAAAAGGGACTCCGCGTGGCGATCCTCTCGCAGCAGGTCCCCGGGGATCTCACCGGCACGATCTACGAGGTCGTCGCCGCCGGACTGGGACCGCGGGGCGATCTCTTGCGCCGCCACCACGAGGTGACCGAGGCGCTCGAAACCGGAGCCGTCGACGATGCCCTCTTGGCAAGGCTCGAGAAACTCCAACACGAGATTGACACCGCCGGCGCCTGGGAGGCCCAGCGAGACGTCGATCGTGCCCTCTCCAAGCTCTCCCTCGACCCCGACGCGACCGTCGCGGAGCTCTCCGCCGGCAACAAGCGCCGCGTGCTCCTCGCCCGCGCGCTGATCAGCCAACCCGATCTGCTCCTCCTCGATGAGCCCACCAACCACCTCGACCTCGACGGCATTGCCTGGCTCGAGGAGTTCCTCCTGCGCTTCGAGGGAACCCTCCTTTTCGTCACCCACGATCGGTTCTTCATGCGGCGTATTGCCACCCGCATCCTCGAGCTCGATCGTGGCCAGCTCCGGAGCTGGGATTGCGGCTACGAGGCGTTCCTCGAACGCCGGGCCGGAGTGCTCCACGCGGAGGAATTGGAGTGGGAGCGCCTCGACAAGAAACTGGCCCAGGAAGAGGTGTGGATCCGCAAGGGCATCCGCGCCCGCCGCACGCGGAACGAAGGTCGCGCCCGGGCCCTCGAAAAGCTCCGTGAAGAACGACGCGCGCGCCGGGAGCGCACCGGCCGTCTGAAGGCCACCGTACACGAAGGACAGCGCAGCGGGCAGAAGGTGATCGAGGCAAAGAACATCGCCTTCGACTACGACGGCAAGCCCATCGTGAAGGACTTCTCCGCCGACATCCTCAGGGGGGACAAGATCGGCCTGATCGGCCCCAACGGCTCCGGCAAGACAACCCTGCTCAAGCTCCTCCTCGGCGAGCTTACGCCCCGCACCGGCGAAATCAAACACGGGACGAAGCTCGACGTCGCTTACTTCGATCAGTTGCACGCCCAGCTCGACGAGCAGAAGACGCTCATCGAGAACGTCTCCGACGGCGAGGACTTCGTCGAAGTCGGCGGTATCAAGCGGCACATCACCGGGTATCTCCAGGACTTCCTCTTCACCCCGGAACGCATCCGCGGCCGCCTTGCGGAGCTCTCCGGCGGCGAGCGCAACCGCCTCCTGCTGGCGCGAATGTTCGTCCGCCCTGCCAACGTCCTCGTCCTCGATGAGCCGACCAACGACCTCGATCTCGAATCGCTGGAGGTCCTCGAGGATCTCCTCATCGAGTACTCCGGCACCGTGCTCCTGGTGAGCCACGATCGGGAGTTTCTCGACAACGTGGTCACCTCCAGCTTCATGTTCGAGGGCGAAGGAGAGGTACACGAGCTGGTGGGCGGCTACGAGGCGTGGATGAGAAGGCGTGCGCACCAGCAGGAACTCGAGGACGCATCAAAGCCCGCGAAGAAGAGCGCCACCTCCACTCGCAAGACCGAGGACAGTGGCTCCCGTGGACTGAGCTACAAGGAAAAACAGGAGCTGGAGACGCTGCCGCCCCTGATCGAGGAGCTCGAGGCCGAGGTGTCGAGCTGGCACGAGAAGATGTCAGACCCGGGGTTCTATCAGCAGGGTGGCGACTCCATCGTTTCGGCCCAGGAGGCGCTGGCTGCGGCCGAGACGAGGCTGGCGACCATGTATGAACGGTGGGAAGAGCTCGAGAGCCGGGCGTAGGCGCGGGGCCCCGTCGTCTACTCCTGGGGCTGCCGCAGCCCGAGCCGCTTGGCGAGCATCCTGAATGCATCCGCTCCGACGATGCTGCACCCGCGCACGTCCACCCCCGGGGGCGTAGACTGCGATCCCGATCCGCCCCGGCACCGCGCCGACGATCCCCCCCGAGATTCCGCTCTTCGCGGGAATGCCGACGTCGAAGGCGAAGCGCCCCGAGCTGTCGTGCATTCCGCAGATGTACATCTGCGCGAGCACCCGCCTGGCATCGATCGACATGCGGGACAAGCGCGACGGGGTTTGCCTCTACCTCAAAGGGCCAGACGCAGAGTCGCACTACCAACTTCTGCGAGATCAACGGGAGGAGATCGAGTCTGCTCTCAAGATGCCACTCGAATGGGAGACGGCCGATGAGTGGTGGGACAGCCTCCCCAAGGACTCAAAGTGGGACCCGAGATGAAGACCTGCCACCACCGCATCCTCATCGCCACTTTGCCCGCCGCGCTCATTGTCACGAGCGTTGCCTACGGGCCAAACATCTGGCAATGGGCGACACAAGAACGCGAATACGTGCGCACTGGCCCGGAGGACGACCCTTATCTCGGCTACGTCACTAAGCGCCGCTGGTCGGACACTGGGATTCCCGAAGGGCCGTTGGAGCTGTGGTACGCGGAGAGCGGGCTGCCTGAGCGGCGCGGCGCCATTTCTTCCGGGATATATTATTGCACCTGGTGGAACCCCGACGGGAGCATGGGTGCGCAGATTGATGGGAACATTTTCAGGGAGGAACCGCCCTGGCTCTGGGGCGTCACCGACCAGACCGAACCGTCCGCGCCGTGGATCAAGGATGGCATCACCGCCGAGGAGTGGTGGGAGAGGGTGAAGCCGAGATGATCCGCCGCCGCCTCGCCGTCCTTGCCATGGTCCTCGCCCTCGTCGGGATCGGGGTGTGGAAGGGACCGACCATCTGGACGCTCTTGACGACTCATGTCGTGTACGCCAGAGATGGAGAACAGATCATCCAGTTGCGGTTGTTTAGGGGGCAGTCCGACGTGAACCAGCTCATGCCTGGAGAATGGCATTCCCACACTGCTTGGAGCGCCACAACGGGCACCGTGCTGAATCGTTACTCAGCACAGGGAGAAACGGAGTGGGACTTGGAGGGTCGCATCATCGGTCAATACTGGGCGGATGAGTTGACCCTCGGCGGAAGCCGCGAGTCGCCACCCTGGCGCTGGGGCGAAGCAGACCAAACCGTGCCGACGGCTCCATGGGTCCTTGCTGGCACGACGGTCGACGATTGGTGGGAGAGGCTTCCGGGTGGCATGAAGGGGAAGCCGTAGCATGAACCGCCGCCGCATTGCCATCTTCTCCCTGCTCATCGCCTTCGTCGGGATCGGAGCCTGGAACGGCAAGGCGCTGTGGATGTGGGCGTCACAGGACGGTTACGGAGATCCGATCTACAACCTCTCGTATCAATTCGCCTCTGGACCCATGCCGCCTGCGCCGTTCGACACGTCGTGCGGTGCGGATCCGACGATCGACGAACTGGGGTGTGTGGCGAATCCGGGTTGTCAGTAATCGGCATCCCGTTCTTGACTCATCCTCTTCTGGGAGCTCCGGCGAATCGATCTCAGGTCATCAGTTTCATCGAAGCGGCTACGCCGGCATCACCGTCCGATTGAGGTGCGACGGATATTTGGACACTACGCCCGCCAACCCTGCACGAGAACTTCTGACTCAGGACACTAGCGGCTGCCAAGGCTGGGGGCGGGCCAGCCCCCTCTAGCCCCCTCTAGCCGCATCGGGTCCCGATGCGTACAATCCGACAGATTGCTCCGGGGAACCGGTCGGGCGGCGGAACCACCAGGGTGGCCGTGCGGCACGGGGAGCGAATCGAGCAAGGGAGTGGATCCGCGATGGAGCATCGTACGCCTCGCCAGGGGCGACGGTCCGTCACTGGGACCGTCAGCCTCGTCCTCGGTCATTCACTACCGGCCCTTCTTTTCATCTTCCTCATCGGATCCCCGCTCCCTTCTCTCGCCGCCGACGGCGTACGTCTGGAGCAGATCGACTACCTTCGAAACGGGCACGAGCGCCAGGCGGTCGGGGAGGTGATGATCGCGGGAGACCGGGTCCGACTGCGCCTCTTCAGCGACACCCTCGCGAACCACTATGAGGTATGGCTCCCACTCGAGGATTTTCTCGGTGCAGCTCCGGTCGAGAAGAGTGAAGCCGAGCGGATCAGACTCGAGCGCGACGCCTTGGTCTCGGGACGCATCGCCGAGCGCGAAGTGGCTCGACTTCGAAGACTTGCGGAGAGGGAACGCGCCGCGACCAAAGAGGCCGCGCGGAAGACCACCGGATCGACTCGCGGGAGTCGGTCGGACAGAGATCGGGATTCCGAAGAGGGGAGCTCCGAAGGGGGGAGCCGGGCGGGCCGGCTCGACGGAGAGCAGGCGATTCCGAGCAACCCGAAGGAACTCGTCACACTTGCGATCGCGATCGACGAACGGTGCACCCATGCCGCCGCACGCGCGTCGGAACTTCTCGGCGAGATCGCCGAGCGTCTCCGCGACGCCCGTCACACGCGGCATCCCCTCCGAGAGCTCGCGGGCGAGATCGAGGACGCGGAGAGTATCCTCGAGCGGGTCGCCCGAGGGGTCGCCGGGCGCAAGCAGGCGGTCGATCGGATGGGGACCGAGATCGCATCGGGGGAGCTGCGCGGACGAGGACTCGAAGACCAGGTCGAGTTCGTCGCGAGTCAGCTCGCCGGACTCCATAGTCAACTGAAGCGCGCGGAAGTGTCGATCCAGAAGAGCGCGGACGGTCTCGCCAAGATCGCCGTCGAAGAGCCGCTCCCCCCCGAAGTGGACGCGGCCGAGGTGGCGGCGACCGAGGCGACCGCGACGGCGGATCTCGTCGCCGCCCCGACCCCGTCATCATCCCGTGATTCGGCCCGCCCCCAGGCCGTGACCGTTCCGAGCCCGGCACCCGCTTCGGGCGCCCGCGTGGAGAAGCGCCTGGACCCTCGCGACGACGATGCGCTGGACGGAGAAGCAGCGGTGGGCGAAGAAGCCGTCAGCGAAGCGGAAGATGATGGATCGTTCGCCGATCCGATCCCGGCGAGAGAGTCGGGAAGCAACCCCCCCTGGCTCGTCTATTCGCTCGCTGCGCTCTCCGTGTTCTTGCTCTGGCGGGGCTCTCGCCGCCGCGGAGTCTGAGTCGGATCGGATTCAGATTCGGATTCCGCGATCCAGATCCATCACTCGAATCGCACGTCGTCGATGCCGATCGTCGGGGCCACGTTCAACTCCGGCGTCGGGGTCACCGCAAGATGGATGCTGAGGGTGGTGAGCTCGTCGAGATCGAGCGCCGGGTTCGCCGCGATGAACAGGGTCAGCGGGACCCGGACGTCGAGGAAGCGCTGGGCCTTGAGGGGGATGTCCACGAGATTCGCGAGCGGTTCCGGGTGATAGGGGACCGTCGGGAGGAAATCGGCGAGCGGAATCGCCACGCTGTCGCCGTCGCGATCGGTCAGCTCGAGCGTCGCGGTCAACCAGCTGAATCCGAAGTTGTCGAGCAGCTGCCAGCGGTCGTGGTTCTTGATCCGGAACACCACCGAGCGGTGCAGCGCGACGTCGAGCCCTTCCCCCGCCGTCGCGAGCGTGGTCTGGAGATCGAGCGACCCGCTGGTCGGGAGGGTCACGATCAGGTTCTCGATCGGGACGATCGGCGTGGGGACCGGCGCCGGGGAGTCGTAGCAGGACCCGATCCCCGCCGCGCCCGTCCCTGCGATGGCCCAGCTCTCCCCGAGCGAGTTGGTCGGGTACGCAGAGAAGTCATCGATCCAGGTCGTTCCCGCGAGGCGCCGCTGTGAGGTGAACGCCAGGTAGGGGGAGCCGGTCCACTCGGTTCCGTACAGCAGCCCCTCGACCGTGAGATCGCCCGAGCCGTAGCGACGGAGGAAGGCGACCGAGAGCTGACGGATGAGTCGCACCTGCACGTCGCGGGAGATGTATCGGCACTGATCGACTTCGGGCGCGACCGGGAGCCAGGTGCAAGTGAGACAGCCATTGTCGCTGTCGTCGGTCGAGTACCCGTGACACCCTCCGTAGATCGTCGCCATGGTGGTGGGCCCGGTGGTGCGTTCGAAGAGACGCTCCGCCCAGGGATAGGCGACATCAAAATCTTGCTCCGCGGAGATGATGAGGATCGGCAGATCGGGGAGATGGTCCCAGCGGTCGGTGTTTCCGATGAAGCTGTCCCCCTTGGCATCGGTCGGCTGGAGCGCGATCACCCCCCGGGCGTCGCGGTCCACTTCGCAGGCGGCGATCGCGCTCGCCGCCCCGCGAGAGTGCCCCCCGTAGAAGACCCGATCGAAGTCGATGCGCCCGTACAGGGGGCTCGCCGGATCGAGAGCTCTCTCCATGACGATCTCCCGGAGCCCCCTCAGGACGCGGGCGCCTTCGTCGTGCCCACCCCAGCAGTAGTTCACCGGGTAGGCGCTGTACGAGTAGGGATCGTTCACGCTTGCGCAGATGAACCCGTGGCTCGCGAAGTGCTCCAAGATGTCGTCGTACTGGATGTGGTTGAACCCGGTGCCGTGGTGGAAGAGGAGCACCGGGGCGGGACCGGGGGAGGGGGTCGGGAGGTAGAGCCGGACCTGCTTCCCCTGGTTGACTTCTGTCGTGCTCGGCTGGGTCGGCGCGCAGGACCAGAGGGGATACGGGAGCGGCCAGATCAGTTGGTGAGAGAAGATGAAGAAGTCGCTCATCACTTCGACCGCGAACGGGCCCGGCGCCGTGAAGTCCTGCCCGGAGATGATCTCGCTCTCACTCGGCGAGAAGACCGCGAGGTCGACCCGGAGGAGGTGCACCTTGCCGCTGCCGTCCTCCGCGACCACCGGGAATCGGTGCCACCCGGCTTCGGTCGGAGTGCCGAAAATGGTCCCGGTGAGCGGATCGAAGTCGAGTCCGGGGGGAAGTGCCGAGGGGAGCGCGAACGCGACGAAGGGCACCGACTCGGTCACGACCGCGGCCGGGACCATGGTGTGCACCGCTTCGATCGCGAGAGCGGGGAGTTCCCCGAGGTACGGGAGCCCGACTCTTCCGGTGGGTGCGGTCACGGCCCTCAGTTGGTCGAACTCGGTGACGAGGCACGAGGGGAGTTCGCACGGCAGGGAATCGAACGAGAGGTCGAGTCCGCACTCCGGATAGGGAGCGGGGGGAAGCGCGCCGGTCCCGAAGAGGGAGGAGAGCGCGTAGATTCCATCCGCGATGTCGAGCACTCCGTCGTCGTTGACGTCGCAGGCGTCCGAACACGCGGGGGGCGGCCCCCCGGCGAGGAGCCAGACCAGTTCCGAGATCGCGTCGGAGATGTCCCAGTAGCCGTCTGAGTTGCAGTCCCCCCGGGTGAATCCGTCGATCGGGGTCGCGATCGCGGATGGGGGGCCGAGCAGAGCGCCGGCGACGATGAGGATCGCGGTGAGGACGATCGTGCGTCCCGTACGATTCACGTCACCCCCTCATCCGACGTGACCACGACTCTTGGACCAGTGCCCGGAGGATCTCAGTGCCCGGAGGATCCCCGTCCGAACCCCGCAAGCCGGGGGTGAACGAAACGGGGGGAGCGCCAGCAGCCATCGTCGGCTGGCGCTCCCCCCAATGGTACCGTTCGACCGCCTCTCGGGCGCGGTCGTCGCCCCGCTTCCACCTACGGGCAGAAGTTGTGCTGCGCGCAGTCGAGCCCGTCCGGGGTCGGATCCAGCCCACAGGAGACACTCGGCGCGGGGAAGGTCGGCGTCATCCCCGGCTGGGGGAAGAGCACGCTGAGCTCGAACACCGCATCGGCGATGTTGAGCGTACCGTCGTCGTTCCCGTCCGCGGAGTCGGCGCAGGGGAAGGTCGGAGTGACCCCCGGCTGGGGGAACAGCACGCCGAGAGTGAACACGGCGTCCGCGATGTTCACCGTGTTGTCATCGTTGACATCGCCGCGTCTGAACTGATCCCCCGGCGGAGGGGGAGCCGTCCCCAGCACCGCGAGGTATTCGCCCATCAGACTCGTGTGATCGCCGAGGTATCCCCCGAATTCCCACGACTGAGTCAGAACGGGCGCGACCGTGCTCGCGTAGAAGACCCCGACGTTGTAGGGGACGCCGAACAGGTCCATGCCTATCCAGGTGACGGTGGCCTGGTTCCCGCCGAGGTCTGGGTTGACGTTGCACGGGATGAGCCAGTCGTTGAAGTCAGCGCCGCTGGAGTTGTCCTGTTGGTACATCGCGCTGAAGGCGGCCAGCTCGATTCCGAGCCCGGTGTCCACGCCGGTGAGCTGGGTGAGCGAGTCGTCGCCGTCGAACAGGTTCCCGAAGGAGTTGTTCTCGACCCCATCGTAGTCCTGGAACGCGGTCTCGTCATCGAACGCCCAGTGGTCGCCGCTCTCGAGGTACACCGGGATTTTCGGGTTCTCGATCGAGCCATCGAGGCCGACGTCCCCCGTGTGCAGCTCAGCGAGCAACACGCCCTGGGGAAGGGTGAGCTCGTACTCGTTCGGATAGGTGCCGAGACAGACCCAGATGACCTCGAACGGTCCCGCCGATTCGACCGAGGCCGCCGTGAAGGTGTCGATGCTCATCGGCACTCGCCCGAGCGTCGTGAGCGCGTCGAGGATCGCGGTGGGACTGTCGATGTCCCCCCCCGCGTCTCCCGCGAACACCAGGTCGGTGATGCCGATTCCCGCGCGAACCGCCGGACCCGAGTTCGAGCACCCGAGCGTGCTGTCGACGCCGAACACCTCGTAATCGTGCACCCCGGGAGTCGGCCCGACGTCGAGGTAGCTGGTCGCGGTACCGGGAATGGCGCCGACGAGGAGGCCATCCCGCACCACTTCGATCGAGTCGTAGGGGGCGGGGTTCGACCAAGTGATCGCGGCGTCGGTCCCGTTCGAGCTCACGGCCACGCCGCTCGGCGGGAGAATTTGGCACGCCGCCGTGATCCGGAGGCACCACTTGTTCAGCGTGCCGACGTTCCCGCTCGTCGCATAGATATCTGCGACCGTCAGGGTCCAGCCACCGAGCGCGGGGATGTTCTGGAAATCAGCCAAGGTTCCCGGCCCCGTCGGTTGGAGGAGGCAGCCGCAGTCGAAGGGTGCAGCGTTGGGCAGCCCGGTGTCCATGTAGACCACGAGCATGTGGCCTTCGGTCGACCCGGCGGGATCTTCCGCCTGCAGACGAACCGTCGTGGCGTTCGGGCCCTGAAGATCGATGTTCAGGTCTCCGATGAAGGGGTGGGTCACTTCGACCAGCACCTCCAGTTCGCCGATCAGCAGGTTCGAGGGGACGATCATCAAGTCCGAGGCTTGTGATCCGAAGGTGAAGGACGAGTTCGGTTGGCGGCAGTTCTCGTAATCGACGACGCCGAGCAGCGGCACGGCGCAGCAAGCTTGAGCGGAGCTGACCCCACCCTGGAGCCCCACGATGCAGACATTCGCCGTGAGGGGGAGGGGTCCCGCGGCGAGCGTGGTGTACGTCGTCGCGTTCCCGGCGAGGGTCGCCTCGAGCGTGCCGTTGACGATCACCTGGATCTGATCGTAGGGGGCTGGAAGGGTCCAGTCGATCGTGGCGGCGCCGGAACCGCTCGTCGAGCTGCAATTGTCGATCGTGACCGGCTCGACGAGAAAGTTCGCCTGGCAGCAGTTCTGCGCCTGGACGATTCCACCGAGGACCGGTTCGAGACAGACCAGGACGGTCGAGGGGATCAATTGCGGCTGCGTCTGGTAGGTGGTGGCGGTCCCGGGGATGGTCGCGGCCAGCAACCCATCGAGATAGACGTTGATCGAGTCGAACGTCTGCGGGTTCGCCCAGTTGATCTGGGCGACTCCGGACCCTGACGTGGTATTGCAGGTGAGCTGATTCACGCTCCCGGTCTCGAACCCGCGGATGCACCAGCTGGTCACCTCACCGATGTTGACGACGCCGGCGGGCGGCGAACCCACGTCTGTGACCGTCAAGGTCCAGGGTCCCAGGCTCGATTGGCCGAAGAAGTCGGAAAGGCTCCCCGGTCCCGCGGGCTGCAGCAGGCAACCGCAGTCGTAGGAGCCGGTGGGGACGCCCAGGTCCCAGTACGTGACTTCGACCCCGTTCGCCGCGCCGGCGGTATTACCCTGTAGGAGGGTGACCGACGTGCCCCCGTGGGCGATGTCGATGTTCAGGTCCCCGAGGAACGCGTGCGTCACGTCGATCTGGACTTGCAGGTCGGCGAGCGAGATGTCCGTGGTGACGTTGATGACGTCGACGACGGGCGGGAGCGAGGTGCCGATCGTGGCGACGGGGATCGAGCACTCGTGAATATCGGGAGTGAGGAACTGCGGGGTGATCCGCGCGCATTCCGGGAAGCAGGGGACTATTCCGCCGATCACCGGCTCGATGCAGAGTTCTGCGACCACTCCGAACGGTTGCGGGGTCGTGGAGTAGGTGGTCGCACCGCCGGCGATCGTGTCGATCACGATTCCGCCGAGTTGAATGTTGATCGCGTCGTAGGTCTGTGTGTTCGTCCACACGGCGTTGACCACGCCGGTTCCCCCCGGCGAAGTGCACAGGAGTCCAGTGACCGGCAGCACTGGAGACGAGACGGCGCCATCGAAGGTGGACAGGCACCACCCATTCAGCACTCGGCCTGGGTCGAGGCTGGTGTTGAAGGTGTCGAGGGTGCTCAGACTCCAGCCTCCGAGGGTGCTCTCTCCGGCGAAGTCGCCGAGCGACCCGGGGCCGGAAGGCCGCATCCGACAACCAGAATTGAAGAGAGCGGATCCGTTGGGGATCCCCTGGTCGTCGAACGTGATCAGAATGTTCGCGTCGGAACTTCCACCCTCATCGTGCACCCGCACCGAAGTGCCGGCGGGGGAGATCAAGTCGATCGTGAGGTCGCCGATGAAGTCGTGGGTGATGTCCACCGAGACATCGACGTCGACGACCGTCTCGGCGGTCGCGATCGTGATCACGGTCACGGTCGGAGCCCCACTGGTCACCGAAATCGGGATCGGTGGAGAGAAAACATCACAGTCGAAAGTGTCCGCCCCCGCGGGGCTCGAGAACCAAAGAGCGAGTCCGAACGTGACGATCGAGAAAACCCGGTTCACGGTTCCTCCTCCTACCTCGGGTCATATCGACCCAGAGATCTGCTCGCAGGGATTCTTGACCCATCGAGCGCCCCTCCGACGTCGACTCGCGCGGGTCACGAGGCGAGGTGGGTAGGGGGCCCAGGGCGGACGACCAGCCGGCCGAGTCCGCTAGCCATCAGGATATCCGCGGGGGGTGAGGATTCGAACCCTCGGACAGGCTCTTCCTGGGGAATACACGAACCGGGATGGGCCGAACTGGGGAGAGTCGTTCGCTGCCGACGGCCAACACCGCCTCGAGGTCGCCGAGGAGGACGTGGTTTGGTGGGATCGGGTCACCGAGGGTGCTGCCTGTCCCGGGCGCTCACCGGCACCCTGACCTACCTCGCTCGCTGACGAGACGGTCGCGAGAGGGCGCCAGTTCAGGACGAAGGCCTCGTGAGACGACCGTGGACTGGCAGGCGACGGTCCGGGACAGGCAGCACCTTCGGTGAGCCAGTCCCTTCAGCTCACCAGTTCATCCGCGACCGGGCGCGGGGGGGGCGGGGACGTCGTCTCTGGGGAAGTTGTGATAGCTCACATGGATTTCCTCGGTGGAGATCGGCTCGTTCAGGGGGAGTTCGGTCAGCTTGTAGAGGCGGATCAGCGACGGATCGAACTCCTCGATCTGGCCGATGAGCTGCTCGGCGACGTTCAGGTAGGCGGTCCGGTTCTGGATCCGCTTCGCGCTCCGATAGGTGCCGACGAGCTTGCCGTCATAGGCGACGATGAACTGCCGTGGAGCAGCGGATGAACGGGTCTTCGGCCGGCCTGGCCGCGGCGCGGGGATCGTGACGCTCGACGGGGTGACACGCTCGAGAATTGCGGGCCCGGCGGTCGGCACGACGGGAGCTTCCGGCGCAGGAGCGGGGATGGGGATCGAGTCCGCGATGACATACGTCCCGGAGTCCTCCTCCACCGCAGTCGGTGCCTCGGCGGTGCTCGGGACGAGGAGGGAGGCTGGACGGGAGACCGTCGACTCGCGCGGCCCCGTCGGCGCTTCGCCGCTGATCGCATCGGGATCGAGCGCCGGCCCCTCCAAGATGATCGTTCGAATTTCGCGCCCCGTCGATGGAGCGTCCCATCGAAGCTCGGGGCCGAGCTTGCCCTTTGGCAGGACCACACTGCGGAACGGTTCGAAATTCATCGGTCGGCCTTTCCCCGAGGGCCCCTCACCGGCGGCAGAGCGGGCTCTACGAGAAGAATACGATGGACGTCTGCTCCCCGACCGCACTTCCCCGCGCCTGCGCCCGGCCCCGTGACCTGGAAGCGCCGTGACCTGGAAGCGCCGTGACATAGAAGCGCCTCCGCCTCGCTTCCCCGGGCTGGCCGGTTAGAATCCGCGCCCTTCCCCGACCCCGATCCCGAGGAGTTCGCATGATTCGCACCGCTCGGAGCGACGACGTGACCCCGATGATGCGGCAGTACTTCCGGGCGAAGGAGCAGCACCCGACCGAGATCGTCCTGTTCCGCATGGGCGACTTCTACGAAGTGTTCTTCGACGACGCTCGGAAGTGCGCCGAGCTGCTCGGGATCACCCTCACCTCCCGCTCGAAGGAGAAGAGTGGCGACCCGATCCCGATGGCCGGGGTACCGGTCAAGTCGGTCGACACTTACATCCGCAGGCTCCTGCGCGCGGGGCAACGGGTCGCGATCTGCGAACAGGTCCAGGATCCGAAGGACGCGCAAGGGATCGTCGATCGAGAAGTCGTGCGCGTCGTCACTCCCGGCACCTTCGTCGACGAAGCGGCACTCGACGACCAGCAACCGCTGCACCTCGCCGCACTCGTCGTCAGACCTCTGGGGATCGGCGTCGCCTGGGTCGATCTCTCGACCGGCCGCTTCCACGCCGAGGACTTGCCCCCGAACGGTCGCTTCGCGGAACTCCTGCTCGCGGTCGCCCCGACCGAGTGCCTCTATCCGGAGGGAAGACCGACCGCGGATGTGGCGCCGCTCGAGTGGCTCTCGGTCCACCGCCCTCGCTGCGCGCTCACGCCCTATCCCGAGTGGCACTTCGACCACCAGACCGGCCGCGAGCGGCTGCTCGCACACTTCGGCACGCGGAGCCTCGAAGGGTTCGGGTGCGAACACCTCGGCCCGGGGCTCGACGCCGCGGGCGCGCTGATCCACTACCTCGGCGAGACGCAGCGGCAGGCGCTCCCGCACATCGCGCGGCTGGCGACGGGGGGCGCGTCGAACCGCCTCGGCCTCGACGCCGCGACGCACCGGGCGCTCGACCTGCTGTCCGTGGCGCGGACCGGGGAGCGGCGAGGGTCGCTGCTCGACCACGTCGACCGTACGCGCACCGCGATGGGCGCTCGGCTGATCCGAGAGTGGGTGATCTCGCCGCTCGCGTCCCGCGACGCGATCCTCCGCCGGCAGGATGGGGTCGCCCACCTGGTGGGAGATCTCGAGATGCTCTCGACCCTCCGCGAGGCGCTCGGCCCGGTGCGCGACATCGAACGGCTGACTTCGCGGTTGACGATGGGACGCGCGAACGGCCGGGATCTGCGCGCCCTCGAAGGGTCCCTCCGGGCGATCCCGGCGGTCCGGAGGGCACTCGCCTCCTGCGAAGCTAGAGTGATCACGGAGGCGCTCTCCGAGCTCGACGAATCCCCCCTCCTCGAGATCGCCGACCGGATCGACCGCGCCATCGTCTTGGATCCGCCGATCACCGTGAAGGAAGGCGGCGTGATCCGCGACGGCTACGAGCCCGAGCTCGATGAGCTGCGCGGGATCTCACGGGAAGGGGTCGACTGGATCGCGCGATTCCAGACGAGCGAGATCGAGCGCACGGGGATCCCGCTCAAGGTCGGGTACAACCGGGTGTTCGGCTACTTCATCGAGATCACCCACGCCCACCGCGATCGAATCCCCGTCGACTACACCCGCAAGCAGACCCTCAAGAACGCCGAACGCTACGTCACTCCTTCGCTGAAAGAGCAGGAGAACCGCGTGCTCGGTGCGAAGGATCGCGCGGAGTCCCTCGAGTTCGAACTGTTCGGCCAGTTCCGGGAGGACCTCCTCGTCGAGCTCGCCCGCTTGCAGAGCGCAGCGGCGGCGCTGGCGACGGTCGATGCCCTCGTGAGCCTCGCGCACGTCGCTCGTGAGGAGGGCTACGTCCGCCCCGAAGTCGTCGACGAACCGATCCTCGAAGTCGAAGGGGGTCGCCATCCGGTGCTGTCGGCGGGGGCAGGAGGCGCGGACTTCACTCCGAACGACGTCCAGATCGGCGGGGAACACGGCACACTCGCGGTGATCACCGGCCCGAACATGGCCGGGAAGTCGACCTACATCCGCCAGAGCGCGCTCATCGTCCTGCTCGCTCAGATGGGTTCTTTCGTCCCGGCGTCGAAGGCGAAGATCGGGATCGCCGATCGGATCTTCACGCGGGTCGGTGCGGCGGATGACATCACGCGCGGCCAGTCGACCTTCATGGTCGAGATGACCGAGACCGCGAACATTCTGAACAACGCGACCGAGCGCTCCCTGGTGATCCTCGACGAGGTCGGGCGCGGCACGAGTACCCTCGACGGCGTCAGCCTCGCCTGGGCGATCGCGGAGCACTTGATCACCCCGGTGCGTGCGCGCACCCTGTTCGCGACCCACTACCACGAGCTCACCGAGCTCTCGGAGCGTCACGAAGGAAGGGTGCAGAACCTCAACGTCGCGGTTCGGGAGTGGCAGGACGAGATCGTCTTCCTCCACAAGATCGTCCCCGGTGGCACCGACAAGGCGTACGGGATCCATGTCGCGAGACTGGCGGGAATCCCCGCCGACGTGCTCGCGAGGGCGCGGGCGATCCTCGGTCATCTCGAACAGGAACATGACGGCGGCCGTGGCACCCCGGCTTCGGTCCCCGCGAGATCGAAGACGCCGCGGGGTTCTTCCGAGCAGCTCGGACTCTTCGCCCCGCGGGGCGAAGACATCATCCGCGAGCTCGAGACCCTCGACCCGAACGCCCTGACCCCCCTCGAGGCCCTGCAGAGGCTCGTCGAGTGGCGAAAGAGGCTCTGAGCTTCCCGCAGCCCGGGCACCCCCTTGCCTCCCCCCGAGGGATTCGTGCAGAATCTCTCGCTACCCCAGCTCGCCTCCGGGCACTCGAAATCGCAGGTGATCGATGCGCTCGCTGTTTCCTCTGCTCCTCCTCACGGCGCTCTGCGGTGCTGGTGCGATCCCGGCGATGGCGCTCGCGACGTCGGTGCCGGATGCCTCCCCCGCGCCCCCGTGCCTCGCCGCCCTGGACGAGGATGACGACGCCGCCGACGACGCCGCCGAGATCCCACCGCCGCCGCGCGACAACTTCGCGCTCGCCGAGGACCTCGACCCGAAGGTGAAGGCCGATTTCGAGAAGGCGTTCGCGCTCTACGAGAAGTCGGAGAAGGACTTCCGCGACGCGAAGAATCGCAGGGATGCGATTCAGGCATTCACCCGCCTGAAGAAGAGCATGCCGGGGGGGCAGGCTCACTTCTACCTCGGGGTCCTGTACCAGTGGGAGCCCAACTACAAGAAGGCGCGCAATGTCCTCGAGGAGTTGCTCGCCGTACACCCCGAATTCTACGAAGCGCACGTCGAACTCGGCGATGTCGAAGTTTGGGAGAAGGACCTCGCCGCGGCGGTACCGCACTACCAGCGAGCTCTCGCGGTCTACTCGCACTTCGAGTACGGCGTCGACCGCATGATGACGATCCTCGTTCGGCTCGGACGATTCGAGGAGGCGAAGCCATTCGTCGAGCGGGCGCTCCTCCGAGGCCACGACCCGATGCGCCTGCATTGTCAGAGCGTCGTGAAGTTCGTGGTCGACGGGCCCGAGTGGGAGAAGGGGTACACCGCCGAGAGCGAAAACTACGTCATCATGTCCGACGTCTCGCAGGAGTTTGCGGCCGAGATCCTCGATTCCGCCGAGTTGATCCGGGAGCTCTACGACAATCTCTTCCCCGAGATCGAGAAGCCGGATCGGAAGTACCCGGTCTTCGTGTTCAAGGATCGACAAGGGTATCTCGCCAACGGGGCGCCGGAGACGTCGAAGGGTGTGTACATGCCGTTCTCCCGCCGGCTGATGCTGTACCAGAACGAGCAGATGGGGGACACCCTCAAGACCCTGAAGCACGAGGGATTCCACCAATACTGCCACGAGTACCTCGACAACATTCCCCAGTGGTTCAACGAGGGTCTCGCGGACTACTTCTCGGCGTCCGAGTTGGTGGTGAACGGCAAGATACGGGGGATGCGGATCCGCCCGGTGAAGGAGCGGATCTCCTATCTCGTGCGGTCGTTCGAGGTCGGAGCGAGGATGCCGTCCCTCCCCGAGTTGATGCACATGACCCAGCGCGAGATGTACGACACGGACAACGACTCGAAGAGCGCCTACCTGCACTACTGCCAGGCGTGGTCGATCTGCTTCTTCTGTATCGATGGAAGGAAGAGCGGATACCGCAGCGCGCTCATCAACTACTTCAAGGCGCTCCGCCGGGGGAAGAGCGGGGACGAGGCGTACTCCGCGACCTTCGGCCAGCTCAACATGAAGAACTTCGAGAACGAGTGGCGCTCGTTTATGCAGAAGACCTTCGAGACCGACAAGGGCATCTGATTCAATCCCCGCGCACGATCCGCAGCTCCGGTCGTGCTGCTCCGAGCGCCTCGACCCCTGCATCGGTGACCGACGACTCCCAAAGATAGATCCGGCGCAGAGTCGGGTGCGTATGCAGGGCCGCGAGCCCCACATCGGTCACCCGGGTGCCGTGCAGGTTCAGGACTTCGAGGTGGGGAAGCGTTGCGATGGCGCCGAGGGCCGCATCGCCGACCGGGGTCCGGCCGAGATTCAGCACGCGGAGCTCTGCGAGCACTCCGAGACTCAGCGCGCCCGCGTCGGTGATCGCTGCGCCGCTGAGATCGAGCCGGACCAGCGCAGGCTCGAGCCCCGCCAGGAGTTCCAGCGTCCGATCGTTCGCCGCATCCCGGAGGAGCGCGGTCGAGACTTCGACCTCGGGACCGGCGAGCGAAATGCGCGCCGCTCGCGCCCCTGCCTCTCGTAGCCTCGCGAGTGCGTTCTCGACCACACCCTGCTGCTCCGCGGTGAGCGTGATGTCGGGGTCGGTGACCGCGCCGGGAGCGGAGAGCGGATGAGCACCCCGTGACCGCGAACTGCCGCCCCGGCCCGGGATCGGGATCGGGGCCCCGGAGGCGATCCACGCCTCGAGCGCTTCGAGTTCGAGCGGAGTGAGGGGACGCCCCTTCTTCGGCATATGATCTTCATCTCCCGGCGGGAGAGAGACGCGCCGCAGGAGTTCACTCTCGTCCGGACGACCCGGGGTGATCTTCGAGAGCAGGCTCGAACCCCGATCGACTCGGAAGTCGCCGTTCTGCTTCTGCGGTCCGTGGCACTCCTGGCAACGCTCGACCAGGACCGGATCGATCGCGGTGCGGAAGAGAACCTCCGAGAGGTGGCGCGAATCGATCGTGATCGATCCGTCCGGCTCGACGACCCGTTCAGATTCTTCCAAGTTCTCCTGCTCGACCCAAGGTGCGCCTGCGGCGATCCACGCGCGGAAGCCGGCGACCAGCTCGTCGCCGAGCGGATCGCCCTTGGGCGGCATGCGGTCCTCATCGTCGTGCGGGAGAGAGATCCGTTCGAAGAGTGCGCTCGCGTCCGGATCCCCCGGGACGACGATCCGCTCCTCCCGCGCCTCGTCGAACAAGTCGTCGGGGCGGTCGAGCCGCATGTGCGCCTTCTGCTTCGTCTCGCCGTGGCACTCGGTGCAGCGGGCGGTCAACGTCGGCCGCACGACGGTGCGGAAGAGCTCCTCACCGTCGGCAGTGGTGAGATCGATCGAAAGGGTTTCTGCGTAGGCGACTCGGGCGAAGCGATCGATGAGGCGCGGTGCGAAGCCGGTCTCGGTAATTTCGGGATCCGCGACCGGCATCCCCGGGAGTATCCCCGCGGGCCATGGAGCGCCGTCGGCGATCCACTTCTCGATCGCGGCGATGCGATCCTCGGCGAGAGGAGGAGCCTCCTCGGCGGGGGGCATACGCTCCTCGTCGCCGGCGGGGAGGCGCAGGAGGAAGATCAGGTCGCTCTCCTCGGGATCCCCCGGAGTGATGATGCCCGGCTTGCCGAGCACGACCGCTCCGTCATCGAAACGCATGCTCCCCTTCTGCTTGGTCGGTCCGTGACACTTCAGGCAGTTGTCACGAAACGTCGGCCAGACCTGTTCGAGGAAGTGCGCTTCCTCGGGGGTGGAGGCGACCGCGGGGGGAACTTCCGGTTCGGGATCGGCGAAGACCGATTGGACCGCCTTCAGGAGGTACCCCTCACCCCACGCCAGCTCGCCGCCGAAGTGTCCGACGGCACCGACGAGCGGGATCGAGATCACCGCGAGGAGGCGGTACGTGAGCCCGGGTGCGCCTCCGCGGGTCAGCGCCGCGGCAGCCGAGGCGACGACGGCGACCGCGATCCCTCCCCAGCGATGCAGCCACAGAGTCTGGCTCGCCTCTTCCTCGGTCCCGAAACTCCAACCGGACACCGCGCTCACCACCGCGAAGAGTGCGCCGATCCGAAAGAGCAGGATCCCTTCGGGACTGGAGGTGCGCCGGCGTCTCCACGACCACATTTCGAATAGCCCGCCGACCGTCAGGAGTGCGACGGGAAAGTGCACGAGGACCGGGTGGACCTTGCCGATCAGGTCCCAGAGTGCGGATGGAGAGAAGCTGAGAGCGAGGAAGGGAGTCAGCATCGACGGTCAGCCTCTCCGACTGGGGTGGCGACAGAGAGACTACCGGGAGGAGGGGGAATCGACAACGGAACGACCCGCGGACTGGCTCGCCAGAGGCGATGCCTGTCCCGGACCTCCGCCGGTACCCCGACGAAGAACGATCGCTGAGAGACGGGTCGCGAGAACGCGCAAGCCCAACCCGGTCCAGCAGGCGAGCGTCCGGGGCAGGCATCCGCTGCGGTGAGCCAGTCCCATCCGCTGCTTCCATCATCCTAACGAGCAGCCTATCCGCGGAGCCTTCCCATCGCCTGCACGACCTCATCGAGCGGCAGCCCGACCACGTTGGCGAAGCTCCCCTCGATCGACGCGACGAGCGCTCCCCCCCGCTCCTGGATTCCGTAGGCGCCCGCCTTGTCGAAGGGCTCCCCGGTCGCGACGTAGTCGCCGATCTCCAGGTCGGTGAGGGTCCGGAAGCGTACCGTCGTTCGCGCGACCCCAGAAATAACATCGCCGCCCCGGCGGACGCACCAACCCCCGATGACCTCGTGCGCCCGGCCGGAGAGGCTCCGAAGCATGCGCATCGCGTCGTCGGCGTCGCGCGGCTTGCCGAGAACCTCGCCATCGAGGAGCACCACCGTGTCGCCGGCGACGACGATCTCGTCCGCGTCCGCGGCGACCGACTCGGCCTTCGACCGCGCCAACCGCACGACCAGCGCGGCCGCTTCCTCGCCGAGAAGTGCGGATTCATCGACAGCGGGTGGAACGACGCGCACCTGGAACCCCGCTCCTTCGAGCATCGCCAGGCGGCGGGGAGACGTAGAGGCGAGGAGGATCCGTGGCATGGCGGCATCATCCGCGCCCGGCTCCGCGATTCAAGCGCTCACGACAGTGCGGAGTACAACCTCGTCTTCGCGGACTTCCGATCGCGGGGACGGCGAGGGCGGTCGCGACGTGGCCCTCGGGGAAGGTCGCCGAGTCCTCCGGTACGGTCGACGCGCGAGGCGCTGGGTAGCAAGTTCACCTGGTACCCGGTCGCGCACTCGGCGACACTCCGTGCTCGGAACGGACGGAGCACACGATGGGATTCTGGGGATGGTTCGGAGTCGGGCTCGGGAGCATCATCGCGTTGGTCCTCATCTACGACCTCTTGCAGCGGAAGCACACGATCCTGCGCAACTTCCCGGTGATCGGTCACTTCCGGTACCTGCTCGAGGCGGTCGGTCCAGAGCTCCGGCAATACATCGTCACCGACAACGACGAGGAGCGTCCGTTCAGCCGCGATCAGCGCCGTTGGATCTACGCCTCCGCCAAGCGCGAGAACAACTACTTCGGGTTCGGCTCGGACAACGAAATGGAGTCCTCGCCGCAATATCTGATCGTTCGGCATTCGACGTTCCCCCTCTCTTCCCCTTTGGTCGGGGAGCCCGGATACGACCATCTCCACCGTCTCCCCGCCGCGAAGGTCCTCGGCGGTCCGCGCGGTCGGACCCATGCATTCCGTCCCCCTTCGATCGTGAACGTCTCGGCGATGAGCTTCGGCGCCCTCGGCTCGGCCGCAGTCGAGGCGATCAATCGCGGCTGCGCGATCGCGGGAGCCCTGCAGAACACCGGGGAGGGGGGCGTCTCCGCACATCACCTACACGGCGGTGAACTGATCTGGCAACTCGGAACCGGCTACTTCGGCGCTCGCAACGGGGACGGGAGCCTCTCCATCGAGAAGCTCGTCGCCGGGTGCAAGAACCGACCGATTCGGGCCATCGAGATCAAGCTGAGCCAAGGGGCGAAGCCGGGGCTCGGCGGGATTCTCCCCGCCGCCAAGGTCACCGCGGAGATCGCCGAGATCCGTGGAATTCCGATGGGGAAGGACTGTGTCAGCCCCGCGGCGCATCTCGCCTTTTCCGGGGTCGATGAGCTCCTCGACCGGGTCGAAGAGATCGCCGAGAGGACCGGCCTCCCGGTGGGGATCAAGTCCGCGATCGGGGAGCTCTCCTTCTGGAAGGAGCTCGCGATCGCGATGCAGGGCGGATCGCGGGGGGTCGACTTCTTGACGATCGACGGAGGGGAAGGAGGGACCGGAGCGGCGCCGCTCGTCTTCTCCGACCACGTCGCGCTCCCGTTCCGCGTCGGATTCGCGAGGGTCTACCGCATCTTCGCCGAGGCGGGGGTCGCGGAGCGGGTGTTCTGGATCGGTTCCGGGAAACTCGGCCTTCCGGAGACCGCACTGTGCGCCTTCTCGCTCGGCTGCGACTCGGTCTCGATCGCTCGCGAGGCGATGCTCGCGGTCGGTTGTATCCAGGCCCAGCGCTGTCACACCGGCCACTGCCCGACCGGGGTGGCGACTCACAACAAGTGGCTGATGCGCGGCCTCGACCCGACCTCGAAAGGAGCTCGTCTCGCGAACTACATCGTGACGCTCCGGTATGAACTCGGAAGGCTGTCGCGGGCGTGTGGAGTCGAACATCCCGCGCTGGTCGGCCCGGATCGGATCGAATTCCTCAACCCGCATTTTGGCGGCGAGACCGTGCGCGAACTCTTCGGATACGAGGAGGATTGGGGGGTCCCGGGGGAGGCGAGTCGGGCTGGGTTGAAAGAGGCGATGTCGGTGAAGTAGGAGCGGACTCCTAGAAGTCCTGCACGTTTTTTTCGGCCTCGTCGAAGATGACCTCCCACGACGCGTCGAGCGATTGGAGGAGCTTCGACTGAGTCGGGTCTGCGACCACCCCGGGGTTGCCGGTCGACAAGGGCGGTGGTTTTGCAATCTGACTCTGGGCCCGCTCGCTGCGGCGCAGCTCGTCGAGGGCCAGCATTTTCTCCTGGCCGAGCTGGAAGTGCTTCCGGAGCGTGATCTCGACGTCGCTGATCGGCGAGACGTAGTAGTAGATCTCGCAGCCGACGGTGTCGATCAGCTGTTTCTCCACCGACTCCTCCGGGATCTCCCCGACCGCGAGGATCACGCAATCCCCAATTCTGTCGAGCGGGACGATCTTGTGCTTGTAGAGCAGGTCCGCTCCGAACGTGGCGAGCAGCCCGTGGTCGTACTGATAGCTCGAAGGGCGAATGAAGGGGAGTTGGTACTGGGAGCAGACGCAGCGGACGATGTCCGACTCGGAGATGATCCCGTCCGAGAGAAGGATCTCTCCGACCGTCATCCCGGACCCCTGCTGGCGCGCGAGCGCGTCCTGGAGGATCTCTCGGGTGATGAGCCCCTCGGCGACGAGGATCTCCCCGAACTTCCGGCGCCGAATCTTCTGCATAGGAGGCGCACTCCCTTCTTCCAAGTCTATACCGCCCATCTCCATGGTGCCAACTGCTGGGTGGCCCGGCCGCCGATGCGGACCCGTCTGCAGCGTTGCGGGGTTCTTCCCGATCCTCGTCGGCGGGCCCGGCCGCCGAGGCCCGTCTGCAGCGTTGCGGGGTTCTTCCCGATCCTCAGCGACCCGCGGGGGTCGCCTCCGGTCAGGAAGAAACCCGCGCCTTACATCAGCCGGACCCTCCTCGGCGACCTCTGCGTAGTGGGTTGGGGCTGGCGACGGCCCGTGTGTGGCTGGTTGGGCTTGGAGTTCCGCACTTTTCTTGGTCGCTCAAGGTCGAGGTCTTTGCCGCCGATTTGACGGGAGCGAGGTGAGTGGGCGATTCTTCATCAACACCCCAGCCCTCCGAAGGAGTTCAGGACCGATGGAGATCCTCGCCGACCCCCCCACGATCCCGGGACAGGTGTTCGAGTCGCGGGAGATCCCCAGCGACGTCGCACTCGTGGTCCCGCTGGTGTGCCGCCTCGTCGAGCTCCTCGTCTCGCAGGGGTGCATCGCCGAACCGGACCGCCGGAAGGTCGAGCTGTGCCTCGACGAAGCCGTCACCAATGCGGTGATCCACGGCAACGATTCGGACTTTCAGAAGAAAGTCCGAGTGCAGCTCTTCCTCGATGGAGATCGCTGGGGAACGGTGATCCAGGACGAGGGAGCTGGTTTCAGCCCGGATGTGGTGCCCGACCTCGACGACGACGAGCAGCTTTGGCAGGAGTGCGGCCGCGGGATCGCCCTGATGCGGCTCTTCATGGACGAGGTGACGTACTTCGACGGGGGGCGCACCATTCTGCTCTCGCGGAAGTGCCCGGGCGCCTCTGAACCGGAAACGGACTGACCATGTCGACCCAGAACGACGAAATCATCACTCTGCACAGCCAGGCCGGGATCGTGGTCGCCTCGATCACCCGAGGGGCGTTCCGCGACGAGAACGGTGTTCTCGGCGCGCTCGAGAAGCTCGGGCAGGCGATGGAGGACCGCAACAACCTCCGCATGGTGCTCGACCTCTCGGTCGTCGAGTACATGTCGAGCGCGGGGCTCGGCCGACTCGTCGCGTGCCTGAAGAAGGCGCGAGCCGGCGGCGGGGATCTGGTGCTCGCACGGGTGCGCAGCGAGATCCATGAACTCCTCGATCTGATGAAACTCACCCAGATCTTCAAGATCGTTCCGACGGTGGAAGCAGGAGTCGCGGCGCTCGGAGTCGCTGGCTAGATCTCAGGATTCTGAGTCCACGGTCTCGCCGGCTCCGATATCCAGGTCCAACTCGGTCTCCTCGTCGGCGTGCAGGAATCGATAGGTCGCCTCCGCGGCGGCTCGGGTCATCCCCGGGGCCGCCGCGAGCGCATCCTGGGTTGCGGCGCGGACCCGCTCGAGGCTCCCGAAGTGACGCAGCAGGGTCTTCCGTCGTTTCGGGCCGATCCCGGGGATCTCCTCGAGGCCGCTGACCAAGTGGCTCTTTCGACGGAGTTCGCGGTGATAGGAGTTCGCGAACCGGTGCGCCTCATCGCGGATCCGCTGCAAGAGGCGCGATTCGGGGCTCGCCTCTGGGAGATCGATCGGGGTGGCGCGCCCCGGCACGAACACCCGCTCATCGACCTTCTCGTCACCCCGACGCCGCCCCTTGGCGAGACCGGCGATCGCGAGGTCGATCCCATGTCTTGCGAGGGCCTCGATGGCGCGGCCGAGTTGTCCCTTCCCCCCATCGACGAGAACGAGATCGGGGAGTGGATCGCGCTTCTCCGACGGTCGAAATCTGCGATCGAGCACCTCGCGCATCGAAGCGAAGTCGTCGGCGCCGCGCACGGTGCGGATCCGGTAGCGGCGAAAGAGGTCGGGGTCCGGCTCGCCATCTTCGAACGTCACCCGGCTCGCCACCGACAGGGTCCCCTGGATGTTCGAGATGTCGTAGCACTCGATGCGGCGGATCGGTTCCGCGACCCCGAAGTGATCGGCGAGCGCCCGCGCGATCGACTCCTGCGCCTCGAGACGAAGTTCGTCGGTCCGGGCGCTCTCCTCGGCGTTCCGCTCCGCCATCTCGACCAGGCGGCGCTTTCCTCCTCGCTGCGGCACGCGAATCCGGACTCGGCGCCCCGCCCGGCTGGAGAGCCAGGCCTCGATCAGGTCGGCGTCCGTGGGAGTGATCGGAACCAGCACTTCCGGCGGGAGGAACTTCTCGCCGAGGTAGAACTGCCCGAGGAACGCCCCGAGGACGGTGTCATCGGACTCGTCGGTCCGGAGCGAATGACTCGCGCTCTCGAGGAGCCGTCCCTCCCGCACGAGCATCACCTGGACCGAGACGAAGTCGTGATCGCGATGGAGCGCGAAGACGTCACAGTCGCCATGCGGGACCTCCTCGACGATCTGCTTCTGGAGCACTCGACGCATCGCTTCGATCTGGTCGCGCAACCGCGCCGCCCGCTCGTACTCGCGCGCGTCGGCGGCCTCGTCCATCCGCGCACGCAATTTCCCGATGAGCGTGCGATCCCGACCGCGCAGGAGGAGCACCACCTGCTCGATGAGCTCCAGGTACGACTCGTGGGTGTCGAGCCCGACGCAGGGAGCGGTGCAGCGGCCGATCTCGTGCTGGAGACAGGCGCGCTGCCGGGAATCGAAGAACGGGTTCGAGCAGTTCCGGATCGGGATGTATTTCTTGATCACCCGCATGACTTCACGCACCGAGCTGGCCGAAGGATAGGGGCCGAAATACAGGTCCCCATCGTCCTTCCAATGCCTGACCACCTGCACCCGCGGCCACTTCTCCGAGATCGTGACCCTGAGCGACACGTAGGTCTTGTCATCGCGGAGTCGGAGATTGAACCGGGGCCGGTGCTTCTTGATCAGGTTGTTCTCGAGAAGGAGCGCCTCGACCTCGTTCTCGCAGACGACGCAGTCGACGTCGGTGGTGCGCGACACGATCGCCTGGAACAGGATCCGAGTGTCGCTCGCCCCGGGAGCGAAGTAGCTGCGCACCCGCGACCGCAGGTTCACCGCCTTGCCGATGTAGATCACGCGCTTCTTCGAGTCGGTGAACACGTAGACGCCGGGCTCGGTGGGAAGCCCGTCGATCTTCGCGCGGAATTCCGCGCTCGGGCCGGTGTCCGTTCCCGGGGGATCATCGCTCGACTCCCCGGATCCCACGCTACCCCCGACGCTCGAAATAGAAGTAGTGGATCGGCAACCCCCGCTCCCGGAACTTCAACTCGAAGAGCGTGGGAACATGATCGTCCGCATCGAGAGGCTCGATGAGGACCGCGCGAGGGGCGACCAGGTTCTCGAGAGCGGGCTCTCCGGCGAGCGTCTCGATGATCTGCTCGAGGTACGCGATGTCGTCCGTCCGCACTTCGAGCCTCGCCCCGGGTGCCATCCGAGAACTGAGGGTTCGGAGGAACTTGGGATTGATGATCCGCCGCCCGTGATGGCGCTTCTTCGGCCAGGGATCGGGAAACAGCACGTAGACCTGTTCGAGGCTCGCCAGGGGAAAGACCGCCTCGAGCACCCGGGTGACATCGGCGTGGAGGACCCGCAGGTTCTCCAGGCCCCCCTCCCGCCGGGCGATCTTCGTCAGGACCTTGTCGAGCTTCTTCCGACAGTACTCGAGCCCGACGAAGCGCCGCTCGGGCTCGGCGTGGGCCCGCTCGATGAGGTGGGTGTCCTTTCCCAGTCCGATCTCGAGGGTCAGGGTCCCCGGGCTCCCGAAGACCCGGTCCCAGCCCCCCGCCGCCTCGAGCGAGGGGACGCTCACCTCCGGTCGGCGTTCCAGGTCGGTGAGGAGCAGTCGGCGCGTGGAGAGTCGCATGTCCCTCTTCTCGTACTCCTGCGGGAGGGGGCTCAATCGAGAGGCCTCCCCACCCGATAACTCCGATGTGCGGTCCGTCCCAGCCCCGGCGTGACCCATCCCGTTGCGCCCGAGTCATCCCGACCCGGTCGCGGTCCCTGGGGTGACCGGAGGATAGCCCGCACCGTGTCCGAGGTGAAGGAGCCGGCACCCTTGACGCCGTCCTCAGCAGAACAGCTGGAAGGCCGAATCGCCGACCGAAGTGCCCGAATCGGCATCATCGGACTCGGATATGTCGGGGTCCCGCTCGCGCGGGCCTTCACCCGGGCCGGGTTCCGGGTGCGAGGACTCGATGTCGACCTCGAGCGGGTGCAGACCTTGGACGAAGGTCGTTCGCCGATCGCCCACGTCCCCGACGAAGACGTGGCTCGGATGCGCGAGCGTGGCCGCTTGCAGGTGACCTCCGACCCCAAGCAACTTCGGAAGGTCGACGTCGTCCTGATCTGCGTCCCGACCCCGATCACCGAGACGAGAGAACCCGATCTCTCCCATGTGCGCGACGCAGTGTCTGAGATCGCGCGTTACATGAATCCAGGGACCTTGGTCGTCCTCGAGTCGACCACGTACCCGGGCACCACCGACGAAGTCGTGCGACCGATCCTGGAGGAGAGTGGTCTCTCGCTGGGCGATGGCTTCTTCCTCGCCTTCAGCCCGGAGCGCGAGGATCCGGGGAACCGTCGCTACCACACCAGCAACACCCCCAAACTGGTCGGTGGGGTGGACGACGTGAGCGGCGTTCTCGCGGAGGCCCTCTACCGCGCGGCGGTCGAGACCGTGGTCCGAGTCGCAGACGCACGCATCGCAGAGGCTGCGAAAGTTCTCGAGAATACCTACCGATCGGTGAACATCGCACTTGTCAACGAATTGAAGATCGTGTTCGACAAGATGGGGATCGACATCTGGCAGGCGATCGCCGCGGCGGCGACGAAGCCGTTCGGGTTCCACCCCTTCTATCCCGGTCCCGGGCTCGGTGGCCACTGCATCCCGATCGACCCCCACTACCTCTCCTGGCGGGCGCGGCAGTTCGGGGTGCCGACGCGGTTCATCGACCTCGCCGGCGAGGTGAACGCGGCGATGCCGGACTACGTACTCGGTCAGGTCTCCGACACGCTGAACCGGGATGGGAAAGCGGTTTCCTGCAGCGAGATCCTGGTGCTCGGCGTCGCCTACAAGCGGGACATCGATGACACCCGAGAGAGCCCTTCCCTGAAGTTGATCACCCGTCTGAAGCGCCTCGGTGCGCGGGTCCACTATCACGATCCCTACGTCCCCGCGCTCCGTCCCAGCCACGGCTTCCCGCACGGGATGGAGTCGGTCCCCCTCGACGAGGAAACCGTGGCGAGCGCCGACTTGGTGCTGATCGTCACCGACCACACCTCCGTCGATTACGCGATGGTCGCGCGGCACGCTTCCCTGATCGTCGACACCCGGAACTGTATTCCGCAGGTCAACGCGGAAGCCCGGGAAGTCCACGAGACGGAGCCGGTCGCAGCGCGGGGGGTCGCGACCGAGAGCTGACCGCTGAGCCCGGCTCCCTCCCCTCCCGACCGCCTCCTAGAGGGCGACACGGAAGTGCACGTCGCTCTCGATCAGGGAGCGACGATCCTCAACACTGTCCGGCGATCGGAAGTCGCCACCTGCGCGGTGATCTCGATCTCCCCCCCCGGGGACTTCGGGGCTCCCTTGATTTCATACAGCTGACGCCAGTGCCGGATTCGGAACATCGACCCGCCCTCCGTCTCCTCGACCGCTCCGCGGGCGACGAGCTTCATCTCTCCCGGATCGAAACCGCTCCTTCGGACCGCGCGGGGGATGTCCGGGAGAACGATCTCCCGGAGCGGGAAGGACCGGACCGTCACGCATCCCGTCGAGAGCTCCGTGGTCACCTGGTCGACGCCATCCAGGCGCCGGAGGCCGTCCGCGACGGCCTTCGTTCAGGGGAGTCACTCGAGACCGCGAACGACGATCTCGATGCGCAGGAGTCCCGAGTTTCCATCGAGAGGTGGGGCGGGCGGCGTAGTGCCGACCGACGCGCATCCCGGATCGACGGTCAGCGTGATGATCGCGAGGAGAGCGAGCGGAAGTGATGTCCGGATCATCGGAGCCTTTCGTGCCGAGTTCAGAAGAGAAACTTCACGGCGAAGGTGATCGACCCGCGAAGATCCCCGCGATCGTCGTCGATCCCCTGTACGAGCGGGATCTGGAGACCGATCTCGAACAGCAGGTCGGTCCGCGGGTAGATCTGCAGTCCGGGAGCGAGGAGAAGATTCGTTCCGTCGTCGTCGAGCTTTCCCGACGAGCGGTCGCTCGCGTACCGGTAGGTGGACAGGAGCTCGAGCACGGGGCGAATCTCGATCCTCCGTTCTCCCGGCTCGAAGTGGGCGGGGTAGAGGCGATACCAGTAGGCGCAGTTCAGTTCGAGCTCGGGGCCGGGCCGAAATCCCTCGTGCCGCGTCCGGTGGAGATACGCTGCCTCGAGCGAGACGCGGTGTCGATCGCGGATCACGGTGAACGCTGTCCCCGCGCCGACCCCCCAATTGCCGCTCCCGACCTGAAGAGTTCGGGGCACCCGGACCCCGTCCACGCTCTGATCATCCGTCCCCGTCGGGATCTGCCCTCGGATCAATGCCGCCCACCGCGTCGATTCCAGGATTCCGTCGGTCTGGTAGAGGCTGCGCTTCAGTGCGATGGAGATGTCACCCACCCCGGCGATCGTGGTTCGATGGACCGTTCCCGGCGGGGACTCGAAGCGAATCCTCCGATCGACGACCGTCGGAAGTTCGATCGAAGCCTCGACCTTCGGCGTGATCCCGTAGAGGAACTTCTGGCTCCAGATGAGCGAGCGGACGTTCTCCGACTCGTCGTAGGTGAGAGACTCCCTCAGGGTCGGAATCGTGGGGGGGGTGATCCCGGCGTTCTCGGTCACGATCTGAGCACCTGAGGTGATCGGGATCGAGATCGCGATGAGCACGCCGAAGATGATCTCCCAGCGACAGCCTCCCTCATCACACCGAGGGATGAGGGCACGGTCCGTACATTGCGTTCCCTTGCTCGCCTCGCCCCCTGCTCGCTGGTGGCGTCGATGACCTCGATCTCGCACAGGACTCGCAGGCGAGCTTCCGCGTGAGCGCGATGGCATCGTGACCCCGTGCACAGCCGGCCGAGAGCACCTCGTCGATTCGCTTCGACACGTGGATCCACCCCCTGCGGAGGGCCAGGTCGAGCGAGACTCACCGATCGTACGCTCACCGGGCCGGAGACGCACCGGAACTCCTCGCGGGGGAGCCGCGTTCCCCTGATCCTCGTCGTTCTCACCCCGAGAACATCCTCGACCCGGATGATCAGAATGGGATAGACTGAAGCCATGAGACAGTTCTTCGCGATCATGGGCATCCTCGGCTGGCTCGCCACCACGAGCTCCGTCCCGATGGTTCTAGGGGCCGCGGAAGCCCCGAGCGGGTGTGACTGTTGTTGCTCGGCAGAGAGTTGCGGCTGCTGCGCTCCGGTCGCGGGTCGCGACGGCGACCAAAATTCCCAGCGTGATTCGATTTCCCTCGGCGCACTCGCGTGCGTTTGCGCCTCGGGCGAAGTCCCCACCCCACCCGCGGCTCCGAGCCCGGGCCCGGTGCAACTCGATTCCGCGCGGAAGTGCTTCTCTTCGATCGTCCCCGACCCCCGATCGCCCGGTGCGGTGGTACCGGGTCGATGACTTTCTCCCCGCCCACGGCGCTCCCGCGCCCCCTCCTCCCGGACGCGCTCCGCCGACCTCGTAGGAGCCCGCCGAGAGAAGCCCAGGACTCACTCCACTCTCTTGACGGGCTCGAGGAGTGCTCGCGCGCGATTTTTCGACGCGATCCCGCTGCCACTCCCCCGAGCACGGAATCCGGATCCAGAACTCCCTTCCCCTGCCGGCGCGTGCCGCCGGCTCGACGCGTCCCGAGAGGGGCGCCGAAGGAGGCCCTCGTGCGGCATCCTTGGCTCGCGCTCTGTTGCGCCATCGGGATCCCCGGCTGCGCCGCCCCCCGTGTGCACCCCTCCGATATTGCGGACCGGGCAGCCCACTCCTCGGACGCGGTCCGGCTCGAATGGGAGGTTCCCCCCGGCGATCCGACGCCCCCGGTCTCCGGTCTGGCCGAGTTGGAGCAGCTCGCGGTCTCTCGCCACGGTGATCTCGAACGACTGCGGCTCGAACGCAGAGCCTTCGAGGCGCGTGCCGTCGGTGCCCGCGCTTGGCCCGACCCACGGCTGATCTTTCGGGAGTACCTCGTCGAGGTCGAGACGCGGGTCGGGCCGCAAGAGCGCACGTTCGGGATCGAGCAGACGATCCCGTGGCCCGGCCTGCTCGACGATCGCTCGGAACGGGCGAGCCGGCAGGCCGAGATGACCGGGTACGAACTCCTCGGGGCTCGGCGGGAAGTCCTTGCCCGGCTGCGTTCGCGATGGGCGGAGTACTTCTACCTCGGGCGCGCCATCGTCGTGCGCCGCGAAACCCTCGCGCTCCTCGGTCGGCTGCAAGAGTTGGCGCGTGACCGTCTCGCGGTCGGAAGGGGAAGTGCGAGCCACGTCATCCGCGTCCAGGTCGAACTCGCCCGCCTCGAGAACGAGATCGCCACCCTCGTGGAGCGAACCTCGCCGCTCCGAACTTCGATTCTCTCCCTGGTCGGTGGCTCACCGGATCGGGAGATTCCATTCCCCGTCGATCTCGATCCCCGCGAACCTGAACCCACCGACCCCGATCGGATCCGCGAGAACCTCCTCGACCGCGACGCCGTGCTCGCTCGCGCGGATGCTGCGATCCGGGTCGCCGAGGCCGAGCTCGACATCGCCGGTTACGAGGGGTGGCCGAAGCTCGGGATCGGGGCGCAGACGATCATCACCGGGGACGCGGTCAGCCCCGGGGTCTCCGGGAGTGGCGACGATGCGTGGATCGTCGGGGTCCAGCTCGAGATTCCGATCGATCGCAGACGCGTCCGCGCCGCCGAGCGCTCCGCGCGCGATCACCGCGACGGTGCGGTCGCCGCCGCCCGCCAACTCGAGCGCGATCGCGTCGCCGTACTCGAGGATGCGCTCTTCCTCCGAGAGGACGCGGCGCGGCGGGTCGGACTCTACGACGGGACCCTGATCCCGAAAGGAGAGGAGTCGCTCCGCGCGACTGAAGCCGCATTCGTCGCCGGTGAGGTGGACTTCACGAATTTGATCGATGCGGAGCGGGTGCTCCTCGAGTTCCGGCTCTCGCTCGAGCGCGCGCGGGCGGACCGGTGGCTCGCCGGTGCGCGGTTGCGCGGGTTCCTGGGAGAGCCAGACAGCTGGCTCGAGGTGGAGCGAACCGAGGAAGGGAGCGAGAGATGAAGAAGACTGGAATCGATCCTGGCCCAGTGCCCCGGGGTCCGAAGCTCCGCGTGCTCATCGCCGCGACCGCCCTTGCGGCCATCCTTCTCATCATTGGAATCTCCATCGGCCCGGCGGTACAGAGCTGGCTCGAACCGCGCGACGCACCCGGGGAGCCGGCGGGGGAGGGGGATGGCACTTGGTACATCAGTCAGATGCACCCTTGGATCATCCAGCCGGAGCCCGGGCAGTGCCCGATCTGCGGGATGGACCTCACCCCGGTCGATCCGGATCGATTTGCGGGTGAGATCACCATCGATCCGGTCGTCGTGCAGAACATGGGGATCCGCGTCGAAACCGCGGACCTGGGTCCCATCGAGCAGCACATTCGAACGGTGGGAACCGTCGTCGTCGACGAAAGCCGCGTCCACGACGTTGTGCAACGATTCGGGGGGTGGATCGAGAAAATCCACGTGGGGGCCAGGTTCGATCGAGTGCAAATCGGTGATCCATTGTTCGCGGTCTATTCCCCCGAGGTGTTCATCGCCGAGCGCGACTTTCTCGTCGTCCGCGAGGGCGGGAGCCGGAGTGCGGACGACGAACGATTGAACCAGGCTGCTCGAAGGAAGCTCGAGCTCTTCGGCATCCCACCCGAGGAGATCGAACGCCTCGAGGAGACCGGCGTCGCGACCGACACGATCACCGTCCGCAGTCCTGCAGACGGAGTGGTTTGGCAGAAACAGGTCAACTCGGGGAGTGAGATCGCTGCTCGAACCGTCGCGTACCAGATCGCCGACCTGTCGGTGGTGTGGGTCGAGGCGACCATCTACGAGCAGCAACTGCCGTTCGTGCGAGTCGGTCAGGAGGCGCGCATCACCGTCGACTACGGTGCCCCGCTCGAAATCCGAGGTACGGTCTCGACGATATATCCCGCGATGGACCCGCGGACCCGCGAAACCCGAGCGCGGCTCGTGTTCGAAAACCCTGGCGGAGCGCTCAGGCCGGAAATGTTCGCGACGGTGCACATCATCGAGCGGCTCCCGGAAGAGTTCGTCCGGGTCCCGGTCGAAGCGGTGGTGGGAACCGGAACTCGCAATTTGGTCTTCGTCAGTCTCGGTCGAGGTCGCTTCGAGCCGCGGGATGTCCGCACCGGACCGAGGGGATTCGATGGACGCACGGCGATCCTCGAGGGGATTGCCGATGGGGAGCGGGTGGTCGTCTCCGGGCAGTTCCTCCTCGACTCCGAGAGCAAGATGCGCGAGGCCCTCGCCAAGGTGATGCGAGGAGAGCTGGCGACGGACCCGGTGCCTGCCGCACGTGCCGCTCCCGGAACGCTGGTCCCAATCGATGAACCGACAAAAGTGGCGCTGCGCGACGCGCTCGGCGTCTACCTGGAATTCCAACGGGCCCTCTATCAGGGAGACTCCGACTCGGCAGGCGCGCTCGTCGAACCGGCACGATCCACGTTCACTCGATTCATCGCGACCGGGAAGGAGGCCGATCCTCACTTCCACCACCGAGTCGCAGCGATCGCCGAACTCGAGTCGGCAGTTCAGAACATCGGCGGGGTCGATCTCGCCGCTCTGCGGGTCTCGTTCGGCGATCTCAGCGTTGCACTGCGGGAAGTCGTCCTGGCCGTCGGTGCCCCGGCGAATCCCGATGGTTCTTGGATCGGGATGCGCTGTGGCATGGCGAAGGGGATCCGGGATGACGGCGTCTGGCTCCAGATCGGCGATGATCCGCGCAATCCCTACTTCGGGGATGCATCGGGGATGCGCTCGTGCGCCGCGGAGACTTGGGGGATCCCCGCGGTCGACACTTCGGCGGGGGAAGACCTCGATCCGACGTCGATGTCTGACCCTGAAATCGGTGAGATCGAGCACGCGAGTCACACGATCGGCTCTCCGATCTCCGCTCCGTGGACAGAACTCTCCGAGGCTGCGCTGCTCTCTTACGTCGCGGTCACGAGCGGTCTGTACTCCGATGACCTCGCTTCCGCGCAACTGTCCGCGATCGGATTTCGCAGCGCTCTGACGGAGGCGGGTGGCGCGTGGATGCCCGTCGCTGAATTCGCGCACGCGATCACGGAGTCCGCCGACCTCGGAACCGCGCGGCAGGCGCTCGGAGAGATCGGAGTGGCGCTACGCGATGCGGCTCTCGACGGTCGGCTCCCCGCTGCTGGGTGGACGATCCACCGCTGTGGCATGGCCCGCGGGATCGCCGAGAAGGGGATCTGGCTGCAGAAAGAAGACGATGAGCCGCTCAATCCGTTCTTCGGGGTGGACCACGGGATGTCGCACTGCGCGATGCAGGCGTGGTCCGTCACCGAGTCTGGCCTCGAGGAGGTCGAGCGATGATCGAACGGGTGATCCGCGGCTGCATCCAGAACCGCGCGCTGGTGGTGATCTTCGCCGCGGCGCTGGTCATCGCCGGGGTATGGGCCGCGCAGTCGATCACGATCGATGCGATTCCGGACCTGTCGGACGTCCAGGTGATCATCCGCACCGAGTTCCCCGGACAGGCGCCTCAACTCGTGGAGGATCAGGTCACCTACCCGTTGACGACGGCGATGCTCGCGGTGCCGCAGTCGAAGAACGTCCGCGGCTTCAGCATGTTCGGATCGAGCTTCGTCTACATCATCTTCGAGGACGGGACCGACATCTATTGGGCCCGGTCACGCGTCCTCGAACAGTTGAGCACGGTCACTGCGCGTCTTCCGGATGGGGTCGTTCCCCAGCTCGGGCCGGATGCGACGGGGGTCGGCTGGGTGTACGCGTACATGCTGATCACCGGTCGCTACTGTCCGGACCATCCCGGTGGACTCTGGCACGATCCCGAGTCCGACACTTGGTTCGATGAGCCGGGTCCGGCGAGTGTGCCTGGGCAGCCCGAACGCCGGGTTCGCCATCGGGTCTTCCTCGATGTCGAGCGCCGATGGGTCGATCCCGAGACCGGGGATAGCCACGCCTCCCCCGACCTCGCTCCGGAGGCGAGCCGCGGCCGACTGATCGAGCTGACGAGTGGAACTCCGATCGATCGATGCCCGCTGACGGGGGCACCGCTCATCACACCCGATCTCTCACTCGCGGATCTCCGCAGCGTCCAGGACTGGTACCTCCGCTACGAGCTGACGACCGTCCCCGGAGTGAGCGAGGTCGCGACGGTCGGGGGGATGGTGCGTCAGTACCAGATCGTCCTCGATCCGGTCGCCCTCCATGCCTTCGACATTGGGATCGACGACGTGAAGCGTGCAGTCCGCGAGAGCAACCAGGATGTCGGAGGGCGTCTCCTCGAGCGAGCCGAGACCGAATTCATGGTCCGCGGCATCGGTTACCTCGGAAGCGACGTCCCAGGCTCGGGGTTCGACGGCACGGTGGACGACGATTCCGAGCGTGCAGCCTCCCTCAGGCAGGGCCCGATGGCCGGCTTCCAACACCGTGTCGTCCACGACCTCGAACGGGTCGTCCTCCGCGCCGATGCGAGCGGGGTCCCCGTCACCGTGGGAGACATCGGTCGAGTCGTCGTCGGCCCCGAGATCCGAAGGGGGATCGCCGAGTGGAACGGTCTCGGCGAAGCGGTCGGCGGAATCGTGGTGATGCGCTTCGGCGAGAACGCGCTCGACACGATCGGGCGGGTCCGCGTTCGACTCGACGAACTGGCGAGCGGACTTCCCCCCGGCGTCGACATCGTCACCGCCTACGACCGGAGCGATCTCATCGAGCGCGCGATCGCGACTCTGTCGAAGACACTCTTCGAAGAGGTGCTGGTCGTGTCCCTCGTGGTGCTCCTCTTCCTTCTCCACGCGCGGAGCGCCCTCGTCGCCATTATCGTGCTCCCGACCGGCGTGCTCGGGTCGCTAGTCCTGATGCGCACGCTCGGGGTCAACGCCAACATCATGAGTTTGGGAGGGATCGCCATCGCGATCGGGGTGATGGTCGACTCGGCGATCATCATGGTCGAGAACGCCCACAAGGCGCTCGAACACGAACGAGAACAGGTCGCACAGGGCGCGGCGCCTCGAACGCGAACCGAAGTGATCGCCGAGGCGGCGAGTGAAGTCGGTCCGAGCCTCTTCTTCAGCCTCCTGATCATCACCGTCAGCTTCGTCCCGGTGTTCGTCCTGACCGGTCAGAGCGGGCGACTCTTCACCCCGCTGGCGTACACGAAGACCTTCGCGATGGGGGTCGCCGCACTCCTGTCCATCACCCTGATCCCGGTCGCGATGGCGTTCTTCATCCGAGAGAGGCTGTTACCCGAGACGTGGCCCCGCCGGCGGGCGGGGATCGCGATCGGGATCATCACCCTGGTTCCGGCCGCTCTCCTCGCGCTGCTCCCCCTGCCATCGCTCGAGGAGCACCGCGGGTGGCTGGTCGTAGGTTGGGTCGTGCTGTCCACCCTGATCACCGTTCCACAGCGATTCCTCGCCGAGGATCGAAATCCACTCTCGATGGTTCTCCGGGCGATCTACAACCCGGTGTTCGCCCTGGCGATGCGCTTCAAGGTGTGGGTCCTCGCCTTGTCGATCGGGCTCTTCGCCGTGACCCTGATACCCGCGTCGAAGATCGGCACCGAGTTCATGCCACCCCTCGAGGAGGGGGACTTCCTCTACATGCCGAACACCGATCCCGGGCTCAGCGTCACCAAAGCGCGGGAGCTCCTGCAGCAGACGGACAAGCTCATCGCGCAGTTTCCCGAGGTTCGGAGCGTGCTGGGGAAGATCGGTCGGGCCGACACCGCGACCGACCCCGCGCCCCTGACGATGATCGAAACCACGATCATGCTGGAGCGAGACAAGTCGAAGTGGCGCCAGGTCGAAGAGCGGCGGCTGTGGGGGCTGTTCCGCCGACTGCGACCGATCACCCTCGAGGAGCTGACCGACGGCTATGCGCTCCCGGGCGGGCGATGGGTCCCGGGGGTGAACCAGACGCTCCGGATCCCCGGTCTGACCGGCGCTCTCACCCGCGGTGCGATGCCGATCCGCACCCGCATCGACATGCTCGCAACCGGGATCAAGACCCCGGTCGGGATCAAAGTCCTCGGCCCCGATCTCGAACGTCTGAGCGAGCTCACGAGCGAGATCGAGTCGGTGCTCCGCACCGATCCCGAAATCTCGACCTGGACCGCGAGCGTCGCGGCGGACCGAACGGTCGGCGGCAACTACGTGGACATCGCGATCGACCGCGATGCGATCCAGAGATACGGCCTGCGCATCGCGCAGGTGCAGGACGTCATCATGTCTGCGCTCGGGGGGATGACCGTCACCCGCACGGTCGAGGGTCTCGAGCGTTACCCGGTCAACATTCGATATGCGCGCGAGCTGCGGGAGGACACGGAGCAGCTTCGGGGGGTCCTGGTGCGCACTCCTTCCGGTGCCCACGTGCCGCTCGGGCAGGTGACCCGGATCGTGGAACACGCCGGACCGCCGATGATCAAGAGCGAGAACGCGCGCCCCACCTCATGGCTGTACGTGACCCCTCACGTCAGCGACATGGGAGGCTACGTCGCGAGAGCGAAGCGGGTGGTCGAGCGTCGAGTCGCGCTGCCGCCGGGATACAGCATCCTCTGGTCCGGTCAGTTCGAGTACATCGAGGAGGCGAATGCGAAGCTCAAGGTCGCGATCCCCCTCGCCGGCCTCGTGATCATCCTCCTCCTGTACATGGCGACGAGGAGCTGGATCCGGACCGGCATCGTCCTGCTCGCGGTTCCGTTCAGCGCGATCGGCGCGATCTGGTTGATCTACGCCCTCGACTACAATTTCTCGGTCGCGGTCTGGGTGGGGATCATCGCTCTCGCCGGGCTCGACGCCGAGACCGGGCTCGTGATGTTGCATTACCTCAAGAACTCGTGCGATCGCTTCGCTCGGGAGGGGCGGCTCCGCACACGCGATGACCTTTGGTGGGCGATCCACGACGGTGCGGTGCAGAGAATCCGACCGAAGACGATGACGGTGTGCACCACCTTCATCGGGCTACTCCCCCTGATGTTCGCGGTCGGGGCCGGTGCGGACACGATGCGGCGGCTCGCTGCGCCGATGATCGGCGGGCTCGCCACGAGCTTCATCGCGGAGCTCGTCCTCTACCCGGTGCTCTGGTACCTGCTGCATCTCCGATCGGTGCGGAGAGGTTCGGAGGCAGGGGCGGAAGCCCGTGGGTGATGGACCACGGAGTGGGGGATCCCGCCAACCGCGCGGTCCCGAGCGCTCGATCGGTGGGGATTCGACCGAGCCCGACCGAGCGAGACCGAGCGGCGATCGGTCCCGCGGGCCCGTTCGATGGACTCTTCCCCGGATCTGGGGTGTTTGGCAACTAGGTTGCGATGCCGGCGCGGTCGACGTCGCCGCGGCAGTGGTCGCCGTCGAGGCTCTGTAGGGGATATCTGAAGGAAGGTTGGGGCATGGGACAGCTCTCACAGACGGTACGGGTCACGAATATCGGCCGCGAAGCTCACTCCCGAATTCCCCTCCGGGGGGCACTTCTCCTCAGCTTCGGGCTCCCCGTCTTCCTCGCCATCGGGTCCGTCCTCCCACTCCCTGCTCAAGGGCCGGTGGACCTGATTCCCTCAGACGCGCTGATCGGAATCGGATGGAGTGGCGCCGATTCACTCGAGGCCGCAGCTCTCCAGACCTCCCTCGGTCAGATCATCGCCGAACCGCGTGTTCAGGAGATGCTCGACGCCCTGATCCCCTCCATCGAAATGGTCGTTCAGAAGAAGCTGCACGACCCCGAGCAGCGCGATGGCATCCTCTTCCTTCGTGAGGTGCTCGCCGAAATTTGGTCGCACCCTCTGGCGATCTCGCTGACCGGGATCGGGTTCGCCGATGGGAAACCGATTCCTGAGGGGGCGATCTGCCTCCGCGCGGGAGACGGCGCCATGAAGATCTTCCAAACGATCGAGAACATCCGCGAGCGCGAGGGGGCGCCCGCGGAGTCCTACCCCGACGCCGCGTCCGCCCGCCGGATCGCACTCCCCGGTGCTCCGGTCCCCCTCATCTACGGAGTTGAGCGCGGCTGCTTCTTCCTGGCTCTCAGCGAGCCCGCGGCCCGAGCGACGCTCGGGCGGATCCGCGGAGAAGGCTCGTCGATCGAGTCCTCTCCGTCGTTCCGAAACGCGTGGAATGCCGCGGTGGGGGATTCAGAGTCCGCGAAGTGGATCTACATCGACGGGGCCAGCCTGCGAACCCGCGCGCTCCAATTGCTGAGCGACGCGGATGCGATGATTCCGCCTCCCGTCCGGGCGATCTTCGCCGACGACTGCCTCGGTCGTCTCGGCTCGGTGCTCTTCTCGGTGGGGATCGAGGGGCAAGGATTTCGACGGGCCGCGTTCATCGGATGGCGCGGTGACGGACCGCTCCCTGCACCCCTCGACGAGGGCACTCTCGAACTCGTCCCACGGGACACCAGCTTCTTCAGCTACGAGGACAACGACCTCGCCGGTCTCTTCACCAAGATCCGCACCTTCGTCGAGAGTACGGACGCGGATGCCGGGCGACAGGTGCGTAGCTTCAAGGCGATCGCCGACGGCTTCCTCGGCTTCCGGATCGAGGAGGACTTCCTCGCTTCACTCGGCCGCCGGTTCCTCGTCTTCGAAGAGCCGACCGCGACGGGGCTGATCCCCGGTCTTTGCATCGTCCTGCGCCCGAACGACGGGCAAAAGGTTCAGAATTGCGTGCGCCGCCTCACCACCTCGCTCGGCGCCTTCGCCGGGATCAAGGGTGTTGGGGTGAGCGTGCAGGAGCGCGGTGGGGTCTCCTTCATCGAGACTTCCGGAGCGCCGGTCCCGATCGCCCCCGCTTGGGCGACCCGCGGCGACCGACTCTTCCTTGCGCTGCACCCGACGGTGCTCGAGGAAGTGCTCCACCGGATCGATGCCCCGAACGCCCGTGCGAACTCGATCCTCGCGAACGACGACTTCAAAGCTGCGCGGAAGCGGATCTCGGCCGACCAGCACGGCATCTTCTACACGGACACGAAGGAGGTCGTGAGCGATCTCTACCCGATCGCACTCCCCCTCTTCCAAGCGGGGATCGCGGCCCTCGGCGGTCAGGTGCCGGGGCTCTCGGCCGCGCAACTCCCCCCGCCGTACGTGGTGAACGAGCGGATGTTCGGCGACATCCACGGCTATCGGAGCACCGATGACGGCTGGGTGTGGGAAGCGCACGGACCGCTCCCGTTCACGCTCCCGAACCTCGGGAGCCTGGTGCCGCTGGCGTTGCTCGGTGGAGTGGCGCCGATGGTCGCGGCTCGACAGAGGATGGAGCACGTGGTGCTGGCGGAGGAGATGGTCCACGACTCTGCGGTTCGCTCCGAAGAACCGGTGCCTGCGCCTGAACCGGTGGACTCGTACCTCAACTTGGATGTTCACGGAGTCTTCGCGGCCTGCCGGCAGTACGCCAGTGACCATTCCGGAGACTTCCCGTCGAGCCTCGACTCCCTCGTGAAAGATGGGGCACTTGCGGCCTCGTCGATTCGGCGCGGCGATCAGGTCTTCTTCAAGTATGCGGGCTCGTTCCCAGTCTCCGGCGAGTCGGATCGGGTCTTGTTCCACACGACCGAGCCCGTGGCAGGTGATCAGTATCTGCTGGTCACGGTCACTGGCGAGGAAGCGATCGTCTCGCACGCCGAACTAGAGCGACGTGTGAAGGCCTCGAACTGGCCGAAGAAAGAGCGACTCTAATCCTGATTTTCGATCGGTGGCGCCGGCGTCACGGTGGAGTGGTTCCACCGGACGCCGGATCTTTTTTTTCTGTCGCTTTCTGGGGCTGGGGGTGGGGAGCGGCGATGGCGGCCCGTCTGCCGCGATGCCGGGTCGAAGCCGATCCTCAACGACCCTTGAGGGTCGCCTCCG
>JAQBGV010000029.1:0-3237 GCA_032128395.1 Planctomycetota bacterium
GCGACAATGTCTGCGGGGTGATTCGCGAGCTCGTCACAGCGGAGGATGCTCGTCGCCCCCTCAGCGACTCGCAGCTGACCCGACGATTGCAGGAACGCGGAATCGACATCGCCCGCCGAACTGTCTCGAAGTACCGGGAGCGCGCGGGGGTGCCGCAGGCGCGTCTGAGAAGAAAGCACTGAATCGACAGCCTCCGAGGCCCTTGGTGACTGACATGGGACAGGCTCCGCACGGCGGAGCCTGTCCCTCCCTGTTTCTCGGAATGAAGGCAGCGCCTCATCGAAGACCTTGCGGCTACGGACCCGGCGTGACGCACCCTGGACCGAGCGGGGTCGGATCGAATCCCGCACCGGGGAACGGCGACGCAGGCGGGGGCCCCCCGCCGAAGAGATAGTCGAGGGCCAGGATCGCATCGTCGAGTTCGATCGTGTCGTCATCGTCCGTGTCCGCGGCGTCGAAACACGCCGGGACGGCGGAGCCCGGGACGAACAGATAGTAGATCACCACGATCGGGTCGGCGATTCCGAAGACGCCGTCGAGGGTGGCGTCACCGCGTCGGAACCGATGCTGGAAGCGGAACGCTCCCGCGAGTACCGCACTCCCTCCCGCGGTCGTCACCCCCACATCGACGAGGGCTGGCGCGTGGGAGGGTGCCACCACCGCGAGTTGAGTCGAGGAAGTGACCGTCGCTGCGACCGGAACTCCGCCGAAGTCGACGGTCACCGCCGCGGCCGTGCTCCACCCACCCCCTGTGATCGTCACCGTGACACCACCCGCCGCATCTCCGATGGTGGGGGAGACGGAATCGATCGTCACGCTCCCGGTCGGGGGTGGTGCCGCGGGAAGCGCGAGCCCGTGGGGGGTCGAGAAGGTCACGCCGCCATCTTCGAACACGATGCGGGTCTCGTTCGCGGCGAGTGCCGTGCCGTCCCCATCGAGGTCCTCGAGCATGACGACCGCATCGAGCAACCCATCCCCGACGAGCAGTCTCCCGGGCCCGACCAGGATCGCGTCGTTCGGGTCCGAGACGAGCGCTCCGGGTGCGGTGCCATCGTAGAAGAGCAGAAGCTCGGCAGGGTCGAGCGCGTCGCCGTCACCGTTGAGATCTTCGAGGCGGATGACGGTCCCGTTGTCCTCGTCGATCGCGTAGATCCGCCCCGCTGCGTCGACCTGCAGCGAGTCGAGATCGGTGAGTGGAACGCTCCCTCCGGCATCGTAGATGACGGTCGCCTCCCCTGCCCCGAGCGCGGTTCCATCGCCGTCGAGATCCCGTAGGCGGACAATCCGTCCGGTGGCGGTGTCCCCCACGATGATCGATCCGTCCGGCGCTGCCGCGATCGCTTCTGGATCGGTGACCGGATCGGTGAGCGGTGATGTGATGTCGAAGAACACGGTCACCTCGCCGGCCGAGAGAGCGTTGCCATCGCCGTCGAGATCGACGAAGCGGAAGACCGCCTGCACCGTCGCCCCGTCGTCGCAGACGTAGAGCGCCCCGTCGCTCCCGATCGCCATGCCGTTCGGGACCGAGAGATCGGGGCCGGGTGAACTGTCGTCGTAGAAGGAAGTGACTTCGCCGGCGTCGAGGGCGTCGCCATCTCCGTTCAGATCTCGGAGGAAGAGGATCGCATCCAACGTCCCTCCGTCGCTCACCAGAAACCCGCTGTTCCAGGGGACGATGTGGTTCGGGGTCGAGAGATCGGGGCCGGCGGAGGAGTCGTCGTAGTAGATCGAAGCCTCGGTCGGGGCGAACGCACCGTCGCCGTCAGCGTCGAAGAGACGGACGACGGAGTCGAGTGTGCTGTCGCAGACGAGAATCTCGCTCTGGGCGTGCGCGGGCCCGGGAGCGGCCAGGAACAACGGAGCGAGCAGCCCGAGAAGGATCGGGACCGGGCGGGAGACGCCGACACGACGCGTCCGCCGCGCCGGCTCGGAAAGTTCGAGCATCGAGGAACCTCTCGTAGAGTCGAGGTGAAAGCGGAAGGGGTCCAGGCGGCCTCAGCCGCCACTCCGAACAAGATCGATGGTGGAGCAGGAACGGACTCGGGAAGGGATGGGGGAGATGGGGGGTGGCAGAGCGGAGTTCGGGGCGGCCCACGGATCATCGCATCTCCTTCAGAGCGATTCCTTCAGAGCGATTCGGCAGATTTGCCGCGCGGGCCCGAACTGCGCTCGAGCCGCGTTCGCCGGTACTCCGTGACGCCGACGCGGCACCGGGAGCAAGCCGAGGTCCTTCCCGGCTCGACACCGGAGATATCCCCCATCTCGGTGTGTCGTCAGAAGATGCGGCGAGGGTGTGGCGAGAGTCGCGAGAGCGCCGAGAGTCGGGTTCTGGACGTCCGTCCTTCGAAGTCCGGACGCACAGGTGCATCGCGGGAGTTCGATGGGAAGATGAATGCCTCGTCTCCTGGTCGCGTTCTCGCCATGACGCGGCCGGACCCTCGGACCGGGTGGGTTCGCGTCCCCCGAGAAGAAATGGGCGGAGGAGGAATCATGTTCGGAAACAGAATGCTGCTACGCGCCGCGGTGGTCCTGGCCACCCCGCTCGTCCTTGCCGGCTGCTACCACTCGCACAACAGCAGGCATCACGTGTCGTCTCACCCGACGGCCTTCGCCACGCCTTCGGAGTTCACATGGACCGGAGATCTCGTGGGATACGACGCCACCGACGAGTACCTCTGGGACACCGTCTGGGACGAGGTCTTCATCGAATTCGAGGCGCTCCATTTCTTCGGTGAGGTCCGCGTGCAAATCTTCGATCACTTTTTCGACGAGATCTACGACGAGACTTTCTTCGGTTCCGGGGGCGATCTCCTGGTCCAGACGTCCAGTGAGCTCGGCTTCTCCGGGGAATGGAGAATCGTGATCAACAGCTTCGACGTCGATGGTGACGTGACACTACGTCTTGACTAGAGAGCCATCCCGGGCTCCGATGAGGCACCGTCTGCTGCGTTGCGGGGCCGAGGCCGATCCTCAACGGGGCGAGGGCCCCGCCTACGGTCGGCCTCGACCCCGCGCCTTTCGGGAATTCGGGTGATCGGGTGATGGGACTGGCTCGCCGCAGGTGATGCCTGTCCCGGACGCTCGCCGGTACTCCGGATGGTCCCGCACGACTGCCTTGTTGAATAGGGGTGGATCAGCGAGCGAACGTCCGGGACAGGCATCACCTTCGGCGAGCCAGTCCCATCATCAGTCCCATCATCATGAGGCACCGTCTGCTGCGTTGCGGGGCCGAGGCCG
>JAQBGV010000030.1:0-5845 GCA_032128395.1 Planctomycetota bacterium
TGCGACCGATGACTACGGTTACTACGCCGCCGAGAACAAGGTCCATATCCACGACCTACACGCGACGATCCTCCACCTGCTCGGCGTGGACCACGAACGACTGACCTTCCGCCACGCGGGGCGCGACTTCAGACTCACCGATGTCTCTGGACGCGTGGTGAAAGAGATCCTCGCCTAGGCCTGGTCTCCTAGAAGTCGATCGAGATCCCCGCCGAGACTCCTTTGACCCCGACCACCCGAAGCTCCAGATATCCGCGGACACCTCCGATTTCCGGAGTGCGGAGACCTCGGGGAATGATCTGCTCCAGGTAAATCGGATCGAGAGGGGCGTAGGGGAGGTCGGCATCGAAGACCAGGGTCTGGTCGAGGGAGAGCGCGTGGTCGTGCGCTTCATCGAGCTCGAATCGCGGATGGGCGAGAGCGGAGAGCGAGGGGTACGAGTTCGTCGCCTGATCTTCATCCCTCGCACGAAGCGTCGGGATGGAACCCGTCCCTCGGGCGAGCCCGAGCTCCCACCACGCCGAGTAGCGGATCCTGCGCGGACCGTGTGGCTCCGATGGGAAAGAGGTGTCCAGCCGGATGGGGAGGACGAGCTGCAGGCGGCAGGGGAACCCGCTCACGGCGCGTTCCTCACCCGCGGCGAGCATCGAGAGGGTGACCGCGAGGATCATCGCGAACCGAATCGAAGTCCCCATTTGCCTCGGTCCCTCCTTCGCGACCGCGGGCCGTTCCCGCATCGGGATGTCGACATGGGGGGACCAAAACTTGAGGGGATGTGGGGACCGGCTCCGCAAAGCGGTGCCTTGTCCCATCTATTACGGGTGCGGGTTCCGTCTGCTGAGGGACCGAAGATGACTGCGGCGAGCCACTCCCAAGCCCAGCGGGGGATACCTACTCCCCGAGCCCCGAAAGCCTGCTGCGAAACCGCTCGAGGACCGGTCGGAGCGCGTCCCCTCTCGACGGATCGGGAGCGATCGCCTCCGGCTCCAGCTCGACCAGCGGCGCCGCGACCGCGTGACAGTCGAGACCGGGCTCGTCCGCTCGCCGCAGCGTCCAGAGCGCCTGGATCGCGGCGCCGAGGGCGGCGGATTCGGGCTCGACGGGGAGCGTGACTCGGGCGTGGAGGAAGTCCGCGATGAGGGTGCGCCAGAGTCGATTCTTCGACCCCCCGCCGACGAGCCGAACTTCGTCGACGGTCACTCCGAGTCCGCGGAGCCGCTCCACCCCGAGTGCGAGATTGCTCGTGATCCCTTCGAGCGCCGCGCGAAACACGACGCCTGGTCGGAGCGAGCCCGCTCGCAGTCCCTCGAGAGTGCCGGTTGCGCCGGGGAGATTCGGGACGCGTTCCCCCGTGAGGAAGGGGACGAAGGTCACCCCGTCGCACCCTGGCGCGACCGCCTCCGCCGCGGTGGTCAGACGCTCGAGTGCGTCGTCCGCGTTGGGGAGGAACGCCGCGCGTACCTCCTCGGTGACGCCGGTGCAGTTCATCACGCAGAGGAGAGGGAGCCACGCACCATCGGAGGAGCAGAAGGGTGCGATGAGTCCCTCGGGATCGATCACGCAGTGGTCGGCGCGGGCAAAGACCGTCCCCGAAGTGCCGAGCGAGACGACGACGACCCCCGCGCGCGTCGCACCAGAGCCGATCGCGCTCATCATGTTGTCCCCGCCGCCGGCGGAGACGACCACATCCGTCGAGAGCCCGAGGGTCGCCGCGGCGTCGGCGGTGAGGGCGCCGGCTGCGGACCCGTCCGGTAGCAGCTCCGGAAGTCGTTCCGCGAGCCCCGGGGCCGTCGCGGCGACCGCGGCCGGGTCCCAGGTGCGGGATCGGGGATCGAAATAGCCCGTCCCGGACGCGTCCCCGGCCTCCGTCACTCGCCGACCGGTGAGTTTCATGTTCGCGAAGTCGTGCGGGAGCAGCACGCCGGTCGTCGCCGCCCAGCCACCTGGTTCGTGTGCGGCAAACCACGCGACCTTGCTTGCCGTGAATCCCACCGGGATCGCGCGACCGAGCCTTTCCGAGAGCGCGCGGGCTTCGGAGGCGGTCGATGAGTCGCACCAGAGTTTTGCGGGGCGGACCGGGCGGCCCGAGCTGTCGACGAACACCGAGCCGTGTTGCTGTCCGGAGATGCCGATCGCACGCACGTCCGCGGGTACGGCGCCCTCCGTGGCGAGAAGCTCGCGGATGACTGCGACGATCGCGTCCCACCACTCATCCGGATGCTGCTCCGCTGCTCCGGGAGGGAGCCCGGAAATCAGTGCGAGATGGCGAGCGGCGCGGGCGACGATTTGCGGAGAACGATCGGGGTCGAGAAGGACTCCCTTCACCCCCTGGGTGCCGACATCGATGCCGAGCGTCGCGGGCATCCTCTAGCCCCGCACACCGAGCAGGTGTTCGACGAGGAGCTGATCGAGGCGTTCGTGGCGGCGCCCCACGGCGCCGATCGCCTCGGCATCGATCTCGAGGCTCCGAAGTTCTTTCGCGTTCTCGGGGGAGTATTTCGCCAAGATCTGTTCGATCGAGTGATTGCGAACCTCGATGAGAATCTCCCTCACCTCTGCGTCGAGGTCGAAGGCGCGGGCCTTTGCGGCGAGGATCTTGTAGGTGCGCATGCAGCCGCGCGCAAACTCCCACACCCCCTCTGCGTCTTCGGTGCGGTAGGCGTGGGCGTCGAAGTGACGGGAGCCCTCCCAGCGCGGGTATCCGCGTCCCCCCTCGAGCAGGCGCACCAGCAGGAAGGCGCCCTTCAGGTCCTCGGAGCCGAAGCGCAGGTCCTGGTCGTAGCGCCCGACCTTCTGAGCGTTCAGATCGATGTGGAAGAGCTTCCCCGCTTCGAGGGCCTGACCGGCGTTGTGCACGAAGTTCAGTCCGGCGAGGTTCTCGTGGGCGACTTCGGGGTTCACGCCGACCATGTCGGGGTTTGCGAGCGTGGTGATGAAGTGGAGCATGTGCCCGGTGGTCGCGAAGTAGATGTCCCCGCGCGGTTCGTTGGGTTTCGCCTCGAGTGCGAATCGATAGTCGTAACCCTGATCGATGGAGTACTCGCAAACGAAGTCGATCGCCTCGCGATAGCGGCCGATCCAGGTGCGCGGGTCTCGGGCGACGTCCGCCTCCGCTCCCTCGCGCCCTCCCCAGAAGACGAACATGTCGGCGCCGAGTTCGACCCCGAGGTCCATCGCCGACATCACCTTGCGGAGTGCGAAGGCGCGGACCCGCGGATCGTCGGCGGTGAACGCGCCATCCTTGAAGATCGGCTGCGAGAAGAGATTCGTCGTGCACATCGGGACCCGCATGCCGTGGTACTCGAGCGAGCGCTTGAACTCCGCGACGATCCGGTCACGCTCGGCTGCGTCCGCCCCGAACGGGATGAGGTCCTCGTCGTGGAGGTTGACGCCGTACGCCCCCGCGCGGGCGAGCTCCTCGACGATCAGAGGCGGCGGAATGCGCTCGCGGACCGGCCCTCCGAACGGATCGCGACCGGGATTTCCGACTGTCCACAGCCCGAACGTGAACCGGTCCTCGGGGGTCGGGGCGAACTCGTCCGTCATCGGTATTTCCCCGCCTTCACTTCTGTACTTCGACCCAGCGCTCGTCGCGAGAGCTCCGCAGCGACGCCGCGATGAAACGGATTCCGCGGACCCCGTCGTCGATGGTCGGGAAGGGATCGTCGATCGGCTGCGCCTCCCTGCGCACCGCGCGCGCGAACCCGGCGTAGATGTTGGCAAACGCCTCGAGGTATCCCTCGGGGTGTCCCGGGGGAGTGCGGCTCAGAGCGCGGCTCTCCTCGCCGGTTGCGCCGGTGGCGGTGCGCAGGATCCGCACCGTGCCCGATGCGTCGGTCACGTGCAGGTCGTTCGGGTGCTCCTGGTCCCACTCGATCGCGCCATGGGTGCCGAACACGCGGAGACGGAGGCCGTTCTCGCGGCCGAAGCAGACCTGCGAGGCGCACAACGTGCCGGACGCGCCTCCTGCGAGCTCGAGGAGGACCATGTCGTCGTCATCGAGGGGACGTTCCGGCACGAACGCTCGGAGTACCGCGAAGACGCGTTCCACCGAGAGACCGGTGACGTGCTCGAGCAGCTGGAGTGCGTGGGTGCCGATATCGCCGAGCGCACCGACCGGTCCGGAACGCGCGGGATCGGTGCGCCACTCCGCCTGCTTCTGCCCGGTCGCCTCGAGCCGCTCGGAGAGCCACCCTTGCAGGTATTCGACGTAGACCTTTCGGACCTGTCCCAGCTCACCGCGCCGAATCCGCTCTCGCGCCTCACGCACCATCGGGGATCCGACGTAGTTGTGGGTGAGTGCGAACACCCGACCGCTCTTCGCCACGGCGCTGGCGAGATCGTCCGCTTCCTCGATGGAAACGCAGAGCGGCTTGTCGAGGATCACGTGGAATCCCGCCTCGAGCGCGGCCTTTGCCGGGCCGTGATGGAGGTAGTTCGGGGTGACGATGCTGACCGCCTCGATGCGCTCGGATGGGGGGAGCGCCCTCTCCCCCTCGATCATCGCAGCCCAGGTGTCGTAGCAGCGGGCGGGGTCGATGCCGAGCTCGGTGCCGGTCGCCCGAGTGTTCGCGGGATCCTGAGAGAAGCATCCGGCGACCAAGGAGAAGCGGTCGTCCATGCGCATGCAGATCCGGTGGACGGCGCCGATGAACGCCCCCTGTCCACCCCCGACCATCCCGATGCGGATGCGCCCCGACATCGCGCTACCCCTCCAGCCCCAAGATGCGCCGGTTCAGCGATCGATCGCTGCCTCCGGCGAAGTCGTCGAAGGACCGCTCGGTCACCTGGATGATGTTCGCGAGCACGAATTCCGCGCTCTCGGCGGCGCCGACGGCGGAGTCCTTGTACGGGCACTCCCATTCGACGACCGCCCAGCCGTCGTAGCCGTAGCGGGCGAGGCGGGTGAAGATCCCTTGGAAGTCGATCGCACCATCACCGGGGGAGCGGAACCGACCGGGACGGTCCTTCCAATCGAGGTATCCGCCGTAGACTCCGGAGCGGCCGCTGCGGATCAGCTCGGCGTCCTTGACATGGAACGCCTTGATGTACCCGTGGTAGATGTCGATGAAGTCGAGGTAGTCGAGAGCCATCAGCTCGAAGTGACTCGGATCGTAGTTGATCGCGACCCGCGGGTGATGGTCGGTCGCCTCGAGAAATCGCTCGAAGCTCGCGCCGTCGTGGAGGTCCTCGCCGGGGTGGATCTCGAACGCGCAATCGACCCCGACTTCGTCCGCGACCGCGAGGATCGGCTCCCAGCGCTTCGCAAGTTCGGCGAAGGCGTCCTCGATCAGCCCCGCCGGCCGCTGCGGCCACGGATAGACGTAGGGCCAGGCGAGGGCGCCGGAGAAGGTTGGCATCGCCCGGAGGCCGAGGTTCGCACTCGCCCGCAGCGCGCGCTTCACCTCTTCGACCGCCCACTCCGTGCGCTCCCTCGGTTTCCCACGCACCTCGGGTGCGGCGAACCCATCGAAGAGCAGGTCATACGCTGGGTGAACCGCGACGAGCTGCCCCTGGAGGTGCGTCGCCAGCTCGGTGACCGCCATATCCTTCTCGGCGAGGCGCCCCTTCCATTCGTCGCAGTACGACCTCGACTCCGCGGCGGTCGCGAGATCGATGCACCGCTTGTCCCAGGTCGGGATCTGCACTCCGACGTATCCGAGTCCCGCTGTCCATTCGACGATCGTGTCGAACTGGTCGAACGGGGGGGTGTCGCCCATGTACTGGGCGAGGAACAGTGCGGGTCCCTGCATCGTCTTCACGGCGCACCTCTTCTCGAGTTTTACGGGGCGGGGAGGACACTGCGACTGTCGGGGAGTCGCTCGGTGGTGTCAAGTGGGGACGA